>CBFDBP010000007.1:0-35716 GCA_965603065.1 uncultured Gammaproteobacteria bacterium | reverse complement strand
CAAGCCCTTGCCGCTGGCTGGGTTCGACCAATGGCTGTCCGGCTCCTCTCACTAGCACAATAATTTCCGGACTCGCGTAGTCCCCCCCTTGTCTGAGCATTCGACAAGGATGCTCAGGCATTTTCAATATTCCTTGCCGTTACACCGTGTGATTGCGTGGCTGTTTTTTCACTGCAGCGCTTGCACGTCCAGCCAATGTTCTGTCAATCGCATCCATCCCGTAACGTCAGAATTTCGGCGCTCCGCCGAAAGAGTATTATAACTATATGAATATGAAGGCTATTAAATTGAGCCGCATCGTGGCATACGTCTTGCTTTTGCTCTAACTGCAAACATAAGCGGGGATTATAGAATGGCACAGGAAGACGATCTGGAACTGGATGTCGACGGCGGTGTAGCGCCAAAACCGAAATCCAGGTCCAAGCTACTTATCATCATCAGTGTTGTGGTTCTGCTGCTGGGCATTTCGGCAACAGCAACAATCCTGTTAACCGGTGTCTTGTCAGGCGACCCGGAAGACACTGCCGCTGAACAGACCGACGGCGATAACAAGACGGCTAAAAAACAAAAGCAAGCCAAGGGGCCCTTGAATTACGTGCCCATGGACCCTCCCTTTGTTGTCAACTTCAATGCTGACACGGATGTCCGATTCCTGCAGATCACCGTGGAAGTCGGTACCCGTAACCCCGAAGCGGTGGACCTTGTCAAGGAACACCGTCCCGCCATTCGTAACTCCCTGGTGATGCTGTTTGGCAATCAGGATCCTGATACCTTGAATACACGCGAGGGTAAGGAGACGTTGCGCAGTGAAACCCTGGCAGAAATTCAGAAGGTGTTGACGGAAGAGACCGGTGATGCGGGTGTGGATAGTGTGTTCTTTACCAGCTTTGTCATGCAATAGGGTGAAGCGGTGAACGATCTGCTTTCACAGGACGAAATTGATGCGCTGCTACACGGGGTCAGTGGAGGCGAGGTCGAAACCGAAACCGATGAAGAGGTTCCTGAAGGTGAAATTCGGGGTTACGACTTTGACAGTCAGGACCGTATTGTTCGCGGTCGTATGCCCACCCTGGAAATGATCAATGAGCGTTTTGCCCGTTACTTCCGCATCAGTCTTTTCAACATGCTCCGCCGTGCCGGTGAGATCTCGGTCTCTGGTGTGCAGATGCTCAAGTTCGCGGAGTATGTGCACAGTCTGTTTGTGCCGACCAGTCTGAACCTGGTGCGCGTACCGCCGCTGCGAGGAAGTGCGTTGTTTGTGCTCGAACCCAAGCTTGTTTTCGCCCTGGTGGACAATTTCTTTGGCGGCGGTGGCAAGTTTCATACCAAGATCGAAGGTCGTGAATTTACGCCAACAGAGCTGCGAGTCATTCAATTGGTACTGGACATCGCGTTCCAGGATCTGAAACAGGCCTGGAAGCCGGTTTTGGAAGTCGGTTTTGAGTATCAGAGCTCCGAGGTGAATCCACACTTTGCCAACATTGTCAGCCCCACGGAGGTTGTCGTCGTGAATACCTTCAGGATAGAGCTGGACGGCGGTGGTGGCGACATGCATGTCACCATGCCTTATTCAATGGTGGAGCCCATCCGCGACCTGCTCGATGCCGGTCTGCAAAGTGACCGTAGTGATCGCGATGAACGCTGGAGCCGTTCGATTCGCAAGGAAATGAAAGAAGCACCGATTCGTCTACAGTCGACCCTGGTTGAAACAAGCTTGTCTTTGCGTGAAATCAACCAACTTCGAGCCGGTGACGTCATTGCGATTGACCTGCCCGATCTGGTGACGATCGAAGCGGAAGGCACACCCGTATTTCGTGGAAAATTTGGCGTATATAACAGTAGCCGGGCTGTGAAAGTGACACAGAAGATTACCCCGGATCAATTTGAAAAATAAGGGTGGCAGGAGAGGCCGATGAGTGAACAAACGGATAAGCAGGAAGCAGGCGCTGTTGACGACTGGGCTGATGCCACGGCCGAACAGGCGGTAGCGGAGCCCATGGTAGAACAGCCTGCGCAAGCCGCTGCCGCAGAGTTCGACAGTCTCGAGGACACCTCGGTTGGACAGGTAGATGAAGACGAAAATCTGGACGTTATTCTCGATATTCCTGTCACCATTTCAATGGAGATCGGGCGTACCAATATCAGTATTCGCAATCTCCTCCAGTTAAACCAGGGCTCGGTTGTGGAACTGGATCGACTGGCCGGCGAGCCCATGGATGTCCTGGTCAACGGCACGCTGGTCGCGCACGGCGAAGTCGTTGTCGTTAACGAGAAATTCGGTATTCGTCTGACGGATGTCATTAGTCCCGCGGAACGGGTCAAGAAGCTCAAGTAGGGTTATGCATGATGTCTTACCGCGCTCAGCAACTGACCCTGTTTGCTACTGGATGCGTCACTTCCACCCTCAGCTGTGCAGCAGAGTCCGACACAAAAGCAGCCAGCGCACTGAAGGGCGCCACTAGCCTGGGCCACGCCCAGGATCCCATGGCCCTGACCAGCCTGTGGCAGTTGACGCTGGGTATGTTGCTGGTACTGGGTTTGATTGTTGCCATCGCCTGGCTACTCAAGCGCAGTGGTCGCTTCCAGGTGGCTGCTGGCGGTGGACTGCGGATTCTCGGTGGACTTTCGATGGGGACACGGGAACGTGTTGTCCTGCTGCAAGTCGGCGAGACCCAGTTACTGGTGGGTGTTGCCCCGGGGCGTGTACAGACACTGCATGTACTGGATAAACCGCTGGAATCCATGCGCGACACCGCCTCCGCTGTCCCCGGGTTTGCGGATCAACTGGGCCGTTTTTTAAACAAGGAAAAAGCAAGGTGAATTGCGTAGCAAGACAAGGTGAATCGCCGTCAGGCGAGAGAAGGCCCCCTGGGGGGGAGGGTGCCCTGGGGTACATGAAACACTTGATGTTCTGTATGCCCTTGTTGCTGGGTTGTTTGCCGATGCTGGCTTCAGCCGAACCGGGTCTCGCCGCGCTGAAAGTCGAAGCCGGTGAGGATGGTAGTGAGACTTATACGGTAACTATCCAGGTGCTGATGTTCATGACGGCGCTCAGCCTGTTGCCGGCAGCGCTGATGATGATGACGTCGTTTACGCGTATTGTCATCGTGCTGGCCATACTGCGACAGGCGCTGGGTACCCAGTCATCTCCGTCCAATCAGGTGATCATCGGTCTGTCACTGTTTTTGAGCCTGTTTATCATGATGCCTGTTTTTGATCAGGTTTATGACGATGCCCTGGGACCCTATCTTGAAGAGGATATGCCTGCCCGGGAAGCCCTGCAGCATGCCGCCTTGCCGTTTCGCGGCTTTATGCTGGAACAGACGCGTGACGACGACCTTATGCTGTTTTCCAATATTTCGGGCGCCCCGGAATTTGAAACAGCCGATGATGTACCTTTTTCGCTGTTAATGCCCGCCTTTGTGACCAGCGAATTAAAGACAGCTTTCCAGATCGGGTTTCTCATTCTGATACCGTTTCTGGTGATCGACCTGGTGGTTGCCACGCTGCTGATGTCCATGGGCATGATGATGCTGTCGCCCATGATTATCTCGCTGCCGTTCAAAATCATGTTGTTTGTATTGATCGATGGCTGGTCTCTGGTCATGGGAACCCTGGCAGCCAGCTTTTCCAGTTGAGGATCTGTCATGACACCTGAAACAGTCATTGAAGTCGGAACCCAGGCAATGAAGGTCACGGCTTTGCTGGCAGCGCCACTACTGTTGTCGGCCCTGGTCGTGGGTCTGTTGATCGGTATGTTTCAGGCCGCCACCCAGATTAATGAAATGACTCTCACCTTCGTACCTAAGCTGATCGTGGTAGGCCTGGTGATGCTTGTCGCCGGCCCGACGCTACTCAATACCTTACTGGGCTTCACTATCCAGTTGTTCGAGAGCATACCGGGCATGATCGGTTAGCGGACCATGTTGTTTACCAGCGCCGATATTGGTACGTGGATTGGCAGTCTGGTCTGGCCGTTTACCCGTATAGCGGCAATGTTGGCGATCGCGCCCATATTCGGCGCACGGATGGTGCCGCAGCGGGTTCGTCTCGTCATCGCCCTGCTGCTGACCTGGATCGTTCTTCCTCTGTTGCCGGAGGTTCCCTCGCTTGACCCTTTATCCCTCGCCGGCGCGCTGCTTACAGCGCAGCAACTGGTCATCGGTCTCGCCATTGGCTTCAGCCTGCAACTGGTGTTCGCTACACTGGTTATCGCCGGGCAAACCATCGCCATGGGTATGGGGCTGGGCTTTGCCCAGATGGTCGACCCGCAGAACGGTGTCAATGTGCCCGTTATCGGTCAGTACTATGTTGTGGTTGCAACCTTGTTGTTTCTTGCCTTGAACGGGCACCTCGCGTTGATCCGCGTGCTGGTTGACAGTTTCCAGTCGCTGCCTGTCGGGGTGGATGCCTTGACGCGCGAGGATTTCAGGGCCATCGCCTACTGGGGCGCACGTATGTTCGCCGATGCCATCATGGTCGCGTTGCCTGCCGTGGCTTCAATTCTTCTGGTCAATCTTGCCTTCGGCGTGGTCAGCCGTTCGGCACCACAACTGAATATTTTCGGTGTCGGTTTTCCGATCACGCTGACACTTGGCTTCGTCATCCTGGTATTCGCCATCGCCAACCTGCTGCCGCAAATGCAACAACTGATAGACGGGGCGTTTACAGGCCTCGGTCAGTTCGGTAACGGGGGGTCGTGATATGGCTGAGAACGAAGACGGTCAGGAAAGAAGCGAACAGGCGACGCCCAAACGACAGGAAGAGGCGCGCAAAAAAGGCCAGGTACCGCGATCAAGGGAAATGACCACTATGGCGATGCTGCTGATGGCGGCTGTTTGCATGTCGCTGATGGGTGGTCACATGATCGAGCGGCTGGGTGCGGTATTGCAGCTGGGTCTGCAGGTTGAACGGGCCAAGCTGTTTGATACCTTTGCAGTGATCGAGATACTTGGGCAAGCCGTCTACCAGGGCTTTATGGCGATTACTCCCTTTCTTCTGGTCATGCTGGTAACTGCCCTGGTCGCCCCGGTTGCACTGGGTGGCTGGTCGTTCAGCACCGAGGCGCTGAGTTTCAAGGCGGATAAACTGAATCCATTGAAGGGGCTGAAGCGGATCTTTGCCGTACGCGGTATCGTGGAACTGCTTAAGGCGCTTGCCAAGTTTCTGTTAATCGGTTCAATCGGAGCCGCTTTGCTGTGGCATCATTTGCCTGAACTGATGGGCCTGGGACGCGAAGCTGTTGAGCACGGCCTGGCACATGCCGGAAGTATCCTGTCCACATCCTTTGTGGTTCTCAGTGCCTCACTGCTGTTGATTGCGGCCATTGATGTGCCATTCCAGTTATGGGATCACGCCAAGAACCTCAAGATGACCCGCCAGGAGATCAAGGACGAACACAAGGACACGGAAGGCAGGCCGGAGGTTAAATCCAGGGTGCGCGCCATGCAGCGTGAAATCGCCCAGCGGCGCATGATGGAGGAAATACCCAAGGCGGATGTCATTATCACCAACCCGACGCATTACGCCGTCGCGCTGCGTTATGACACAGACAATATGTCTGCACCCATCGTGGTGGCCAAGGGTGTGGAACTGATGGCCAGTCAGATTCGTACCGTTGCCGTGGCCAACAATGTCCCGCTTTATGAAGCGCCGCCACTGGCGCGAGCCCTGTATTACAGTGCCGAAATCAATCAGGAAATACCCGCCGGTCTGTACCTGGCGGTCGCGCAGATCCTGGCCTACGTCTTCCAGCTCAAGGCGACGGTACGCGGCGGGCCTGTTCCCGCACGGCCGGCAGATGTTCCTGTGCCGGATGAATTTTTCCAGGGACCTGGCGGGAACCCGTGAGTCACCTTGATACCGAAAGGGGTTAACTGAGACATGGCAACTGAAGCAGCAAGCATTAACTTCCGCGCTATCAGCGGCAAGGGGATGGGAGCGCCGATCCTGCTGGTGATGATGCTGGCGATGATCATCATTCCAATGCCACCTATCGCCCTGGACATGTTTTTCACCTTCAATATTGCACTCTCACTGGTGGTGTTGATGGTGACTGTCTACGCAATGCGGCCGCTGGATTTTGGCATTTTTCCAACCGTGCTGCTGATTACCACCTTGTTGCGGCTGGCGCTGAACGTCGCTTCCACCCGTGTTGTATTACTGAACGGCCATACCGGGACGGGGGCGGCCGGTAAGGTCATCGAGTCTTTCGGTGAATTCGTTGTCGGTGGTAATTATGCGGTGGGACTGGTGGTGTTTGCGATCCTCGTCATCATCAATTTTGTGGTGGTCACCAAAGGTGCCGGACGTGTTTCGGAAGTCAGCGCACGTTTCACCCTGGATGCCATGCCGGGCAAACAGATGGCTATTGATGCGGATCTGAACGCGGGGCTGATTACCCAGGATGAAGCCCGTATCCGGCGCGAGGAGGTCGGCCAGGAAGCTGATTTCTACGGTGCCATGGACGGTGCCAGTAAATTTGTCCGCGGAGATGCCATTGCCGGCATCCTGATTCTGTTCATCAATATTATCGGCGGCCTCGCCATCGGTACCCTGCAGTTTGACCTTCCTTTGACAGACGCGCTGCGTAACTACACCCTGTTGACCATCGGTGACGGCCTGGTTGCACAGATACCTTCCCTGGTGCTTTCCTCAGCGACGGCCATTATTGTCACCCGTGTTTCCAGTAAACAACAGATGACCGAACAGGTGATGGAGCAACTGTTCAGTAATCCGATGGTGCTGGGCGTATCCGGTAGCATCATAGGTTTCATGGGGCTGATTCCCGGCATGCCCAACCTGGCCTTTCTAAGCCTGGCAGCGGCGGCAGGTACGGGGGCTTACTTCTCATGGAAGCGTCAACAGCAACAACTGCTGCCGGTCGAAGAAGAGCGGCAAACAGAACAAACAGCGCCGGAGGCCAGAGATCTCAGCTGGGACGATGTCGGCCCGGTGGACGTTATCGGTCTGGAGGTCGGTTACCGCCTGATACCGCTGGTAGATCGCACACAGGGCGGTCAGATGATGGATCGGATCAAGGGAGTTCGCAAAAAACTCTCGCAGGAACTCGGCTTCCTGATTCAACCGGTGCATATCAGAGACAACCTGGAACTGGCGCCGAATGCATATCGCATATTGTTGATGGGTGTCCCACTCGGTGAAGCGGAAATCTATCCCGATCGTGACCTGGCGATCAATCCCGGCCGCGTGTTCGGTACCGTGCAGGGTGTCGAAACCAGGGATCCGGCCTTCGGCCTGGAAGCGGTCTGGATACAGCCTTCGGAACGCGATAACGCACAAACCCTGGGTTACACGGTTGTTGACGCCAGCACCGTGGTTGCCACCCACCTCAGCGAGCTGCTGCAGGCCCATGCCCATGAACTGATCGGTCACGAAGAAGTTCAGCAACTGCTGGATGTCCTGGCCAAGACAGCACCCAAGCTGGTTGAAGATCTGGTGCCCAACACCCTGTCGATTGGCGTGGTGCTGAAGGTGCTGCAGAACCTGCTCGAAGAACGCATTCCGGTTCGGGATATGCGCACCATCGCTGAAACACTCGCCGAAGCCGGGTCAAGAAGTCAAGATTCCGGCGCTTTGACGGCTGCCACGCGCGCTGCGCTTGGCCGATCAATTATCCAGCATATCAATGGGATAGGGTTGGAAGTGCAGGTTGTCACGCTGGATCCTTCACTGGAACAGATATTGCAATCTTCCATCCAAGCAGTTTCGGAAGGTGGCGCCGGGATCGAACCCGGGCTGGCGGAACGGATGCATCGTTCGCTGGCCGAGAGTGTCCAGCGGCAGGAAGCCGCAGGCCAGGCAGCCATTCTGCTGGTCGCGCCGCCGATCCGGCCGTGGCTGGCAAAACTGGTGCGGCACAGCATTCCGGGACTGCATGTACTGGCTTATAACGAAATACCGGATAACAAGCAGATCAAAGTGGTTGCGAATATAGGAACAGACACACCGAGTCTCGGTGTACAGCAGAACGGTCACCCGGTGGCATGAGTTTGCCGGCGCCTGGCGTGAAATCAGCGTCGGCAGCCAACCTGAACAGCGGAGTATTGGGATGAAAGTAAAACGATTTTTTGCGCCGGACATGCGCCAGGCCATTCGCCTGGTCCGCGAGGCCCAGGGTCCGGATGCCGTCATTCTGTCCAACAGCAAAGTGGATGGCGGTATCGAGATTATCGCCGCCATGGATTATGACGAATCACTACTGAATGACGACGCTTCCAGGACCGCTTCTCAACCCTCCTTCGAAAACAACGTCAAACAGTCCGCAAGTCAGCCTACCGGCGCCACTCCCGTTGCTAACGCTATCCAGGAGCCCGTGTCAGCCACTCAACAGGTGAAATGGTCACAGGATCCGGCGATCGTCGCCATGCGCGATGAAATCAAACAATTACGCGGCTTGCTGGAAAACCAGCTGGCGCACCTGGCCTGGGGTGATCTGAATCACCGCGAGCCCCTGCATGCCGGTGTCATGCGCCGTTTGAGCAGTATGGAACTGGACACTGGCTTGATCGAAAGGGTGTCCGCTCCCACACTCCATGCGCGTGACGAAGAACACGCCTGGCAACTGGCCCTGTCGGAACTTGCGGCGAGCGTTCCTGTTGCAGAGCATGATATTGTGGATCAGGGCGGTATCGTCGCGCTGGTGGGTTCCACCGGCGTTGGCAAAACCACCAGTGTTGCCAAACTGGCGGCACGTTATGTTTTGCGTCATGGCCAGCGTCATGTCGCACTGGTTAGCACTGATAGTTACCGTATCGGTGCCCACGAGCAGCTGATGACGTATGGCCGTCTGCTGGGTGTTCCGGTACAGGTAGCCTCCGACCACAGAGAGCTTCGTTCCACGCTCAACAGCCTGGCGGACAAACGGCTGGTATTGATTGATACCGCCGGCATGAGTCAGCGTGATGTACGCCTTAGCGAGCAGTTTGCCACCCTCGCGGACAGCGGTATTCCTATCCGGACGCTGCTGGTACTGTCTGCGACTGCGCATCCTTCGGTGCTGGATGAGACGGTAGATGCGTTTTCCTGCGTAGCCCTGGAGGGTGCCATTCTTACCAAGCTGGATGAGGCCGCCAGGCTGGGTGGCGTATTGTCAACGCTTGTCAATCAGCAGTTGCCACTGATGTTTGTCACCGATGGGCAGCGTGTACCCGAAGACATGCACCTGGCTCGCGCTCAGAAGCTGGTACAGAAAGCTGTTGGGTTGACGCTTGGCAGTGACTTGCCGGCGGAATCACTCATGGCCGAGCAATTTGGAGGGTTCCGGACGCATGTTCATGTCTGAGTTGCGAGTGGACCAGGCTGCTGGATTACGACGTATGGCACAACCCAACCCGGTAAAAGTAATAGCAATAACGAGTGGCAAAGGCGGTGTTGGCAAAACCAATGTTTCCGTCAATCTTGCTGTCGCCATGTCTGATGCCGGAAAGCGGGTCATGTTGCTGGACGCGGACCTGGGCCTCGCCAATGTCGATGTCATGCTCGGCCTGCACCCGGAATGCAATCTCTCACACGTTATCAATGGTGAACGTACGCTGGAAGAAATCATTCTGACCGGACCCTCCGGTATTATGGTTGTCCCTGCCGCGTCTGGTGTTAAACGTCTGGCCGAGTTGTCCACCATGGAAAATGCCGGCCTGATCCGTGCCTTCAGTGAACTGAATCATGATGTCGATACCCTGATTATCGATACCGCAGCCGGAATCAATGAAAGTGTTACCAGTTTCAGTCGTGCCGCCCAGGGGGTTGTGGTGGTGGTGTGTGATGAACCTGCTTCAATAACCGATGCCTATGCACTCATTAAAGTGCTGAGTCTTGACTATGACATTCAGCATTTTCGTGTGCTTGCAAACCAGGTACATAGCGCTCAGGAGGGAAGGGATTTGTTTAACAAGATTTCACGAGTAACCGATCGTTATCTGGACGTCACGCTGGAATTCATAGGTGTTGTTCCGCACGACGACTACCTTCGCAAGGCTGTACGCAAGCAACGCGCTGTGGTTCAGGCATATCCTCGCAGCCGTTCCGCTGTGGCGTTCAAGAATCTGGCACAGAAAACCGATAAATGGCCGGTGCCGTGTGCCGCCGGTGGGCACCTGGAATTTTTTATAGAGCGTCTTATCCAGTCGCGCAACGAATACACGGAGGTTTTGGCATGAATGGAGCAGCTATGTACGTTACCAATCCCGAACTCGAACGCGATGATCTGGTGTCCAAACATGCGGCACTGGTCAAACGTATTGCCTACCACCTGATGAGCCGCCTGCCGCCGAGTGTTCAGGCTGATGACCTGATACAGGCCGGCATGATTGGCTTGCTGGAGGCTTCGAGGAACTACGATGCTACCCAAGGAGCCAGTTTCGAGACCTACGCAGGTATCCGGATTCGCGGCGCCATGCTGGATGAAATCCGCCGCACCGACTGGACACCGCGATCGGTGCACCGCAAGGCCCGGCAGGTCGCCGAAGCGGTACGCGAAATCGAGAACAAGGAAGGACGTGATGCGCGCGATGTTGAAGTCGCCGAGAAGCTCGGTATCGAGCTGCCCGAGTATCACCGGATACTACAGGATGCGACCGGATGCCGGGTGTTCAGTATCGATGATGCCGGTGTCAATGGTGATGAGCCGCAGCAAGCCACGACCGCGATGCCTCGCAACGAACCGCTGGACAGTCTGCACAAATCAGATTTCAAGTCAGCTCTGGCGCAAGCCATTGCAGGTCTGCCGGAACGTGAAAGCCTGGTGATGGCAATGTACTACGATGAAGAGCTGAATCTGCGCGAAATCGGTGAAGTCCTGGGTGTGAGTGAATCGCGGGTCTGCCAGATTCACGGGCAGGCGCTGATTCGTTTGCGCGCACGCATGACCGAGTGGACCGGAGATTAAACAACACAAGGCAGTTGCCGAAAAACACAGGGACAGGCACGGTACAGGGGGAGGTCAGCGTGGATTACGATATGAAAATCCTGATTGTGGATGATTTCTCCACCATGAGACGTATTATCAGGAATCTTTTACGTGATCT
Source organism: uncultured Gammaproteobacteria bacterium (assembly GCA_965603065.1). Classification (GTDB taxonomy): domain Bacteria; phylum Pseudomonadota; class Gammaproteobacteria; order DSM-19610; family DSM-19610; genus Thiogranum. Next base: position 24,671 of record CBFDBP010000007.1, on the reverse strand, counting down.
TGGATTCAACAATACCCACGAAGCGGATGACGGAAACACAGCGTTGCCGATGTTGCGGAATGGCAATATCGATTTCCTGGTCACGGACTGGAATATGCCGGGTATGACGGGCATAGAATTGCTCAAAACTGTGCGAGCCGACGAAAAACTTTCAGGCCTGCCTGTGTTGATGGTGACCGCTGAATCAAACCGCGAGCAGATTATCGAGGCCGCCCAGGCTGGTGTGAACGGTTACATCGTCAAACCGTTTACCGCCGTAACCCTGAAGGAAAAGATTGACAGGATCACTGAGCGTGTAGAAGCAACCGCGGGAGCAGCCGTTTGCACTGCCGCCGGGCCACGTCAGTGAAAGCGCTGCCCTGGATGCAAGCCCATGTCCGGCACATGTGAACTTTGCCAGGGTTAAAGGATGAACAATGAGCTGCCAATGGCCGTTGCCGAAGCGGGCTTGAGCGACCGGGCGCTCTCTTTACCCGATATCGGACCCTCGCTGCGCCTGGCGGCCGGAGGCTGATCATGGACATGCTCAGCATGGTTGGAATTATGCTGGCACTGGTCGCCATTCTTGGCGGTAATATCCTGGAAGGCGGGCATACCAGTTCGCTGGTGCAGTTAACGGCTTTTGTCATTGTCGCTGGCGGAACCCTGGGGGCGGTTATGGTTCAGACGCCTATACGGACCTTTGTGCGCGCTATGGGAATGGCTAGCTGGGTATTTGTACCGGTCAAATTGCAGCTGGAAGAAACTGCGGAGAAGATTGTCAACTGGAGCAATATTGCACGTCGCGAAGGTTTGCTTGGACTGGAAGCCATCGCCGAGGAAGAACCGGATCAATTTGCGCGTAAAGGGCTACAGCTGCTGGTGGACGGCGGCGAACCCGAAGTGATCCGCGGCATCCTTGAAGTCGAGATCGATCACAAGGAGTACCAGGACATTCAGGCCGCCAAAGTCTTCGACGGTATGGGGGGGTACAGTCCGACGATTGGCATAATCGGTGCCGTCATGGGGCTAATCCACGTCATGAACAATCTGGCCGATCCTTCCAAACTCGGTGGTGGCATTGCCACCGCTTTTGTCGCGACTATCTATGGAGTGGGCTTTGCAAATCTCCTGTTTCTGCCGATGGCAAACAAACTGAAGAGCCAGGTTCACAACCAGACCCGGTTTCGGGAAATGGTTGTGGAAGGAGTGATCTCGATTGCCGAAGGTGAGAACCCGCGCAATATTGAGACCAGGCTGCAGGGCTATTATCAGTAGTGCAACGGGATACAGCCTCAATCCCGGTACAACTACTACGAGCAAAAACGCATGGCCAGAAAGAAGCGCATTGAAGAGCACGAGAACCATGAGCGCTGGCTGGTGTCCTATGCGGATTTCATTACTTTGCTGTTCGCTTTTTTTGTTGTTATGTATTCCATTTCTTCGGTCAACGAAGGCAAGTACCGGGTCCTGTCCGATTCCATGGTCGCGGCGTTTCGTGATCCGGCACGCAGTCTGGAGCCTGTTCAGGTCGGTGATCTGATACGCTCGTCCGAGCAGTCAGAAGCAATGCCTGACCGCAACAAACCTGTCATTGAAGTTTTTGAAATGCCGCAGCCTGCCCAGCCTGCTGAACAGCATGAACCCGAAGCTGTTGACGAATCTGTGCAGGAACTGGCCGATTCGATTGAAGCCAGCATGGCAGACCTGGTTGATGACGGTCTGATTCAGGTGCGCAGAGACAAACGCTGGATCGAAGTCGAGATAAAGTCCAGTATTCTGTTTGATTCCGGGAGTGCGGGACTGTCCGCGTCATCGGCCCCAGTATTGCGGAAGCTGGCTGATAAATTCAAAGGGCTGGATAACGTGATCCACGTTGAAGGCTTTACCGACAATGTGCCGATCAATAACTTCGAATATTTGTCCAACTGGGAACTATCAGCTGCACGCGCCTCCAGCGTCGTACATTTGTTCACTCGCCTGGGTATACAGCCAAAACGACTGGCAGCGATTGGCTACGGTGAATTTCGGCCGGTTGCGAGTAATGATACGGTGGATGGCAGGGCCAAGAATCGCCGCGTGGTGCTGGTTATTATGTCAGGCTCCGATGCCCGTGTCAGTCAACGACTGGATCACCTGCAGACACTGCGTGAAGGTCGGCCCGAGCCGGTAAAACCTGCACCTGATAACAGGCCCGCCACAGCAGGTGCAGCAGGTTCGGCGTCGTGAATATCCGGGCAATCCCGAAACAGTGAACTGATCGAGCTGGAGTGGACCGGTTAACTGCTCCAGACTATGAGACTGGCATGATTGATGCAAATTTAAGGCTATCAGAACAAGTGTCCGATTTTTGACATTGGAATTGTTTTCAAGGCTATATTCGCTAAGGTTTGGACATGGCCAATCTCTGATTGGCGGTTTCCTGACCGGTCAGGGGAACTGCAGGCATGGTGGAAATCGAACAGCTGCCCCCGGCCTACCGCGTACCGCCAGGCCGTCCGGCGGCGGGCAGCGGTAGGGGCAAGGGCGGGGCGCAACGCAAACCCAGGGATGATGATCGGCAGCATGAACAGCAGCGTCAAAGAAAAAAAGATGACGATGCATCCCATATTGACGAGTACGCTTGAGGTAGTTATATGATCACCGAAATCCTGATGCTGTTAACGACCGTAGCATTGCTTGGCGTCTCCATCCAGAGCATTGCACTATTGCGAGTAAAACGCAGTCACAAGGAAGTGGCTGAAATTCTCCAGGGCGCACAGCAACGTGTTAAGCAAATGGAACAGGAACTGGGTGCACTGTGCAGTGCTGCAGTGGGTGCGGGTGAGCATGTGGTTAAACTGGAGCAAAAGGTTAAACGCATCATTGAGCGTCAGAATCTTCTCGAGCTGCGGGCCAGCAGCGATCGTCCCTATAGCCAGGCCAGCCAACTGGTCCACAGGGGCGCGGATATCAAAGAGCTGGTGGATAGCTGCGGCCTTACCAGGGGTGAGGCCGAGTTGCTGGTGATGATGCAGCGCGGTACGGCCGGCACGGCCTGAACCCGAATATACTTACATACGCCCTGGTAACCTCGAAGTATGGGCTAATTCCCGTTGTCTGCCTGATGCGGTACTTTTCCGGACAGGTGGTAGGCAAAGGCAATAACCTGTGCGACAGCAAGATACAGCGCCTCCGGTATTTCATCGCCGAGCTCCACACCAGCCAACACTGAAGCCAGTGCTTCGTTTTCCTGCATGGGAACACCGTGTTGCTGTGCAAGTCTGATGATCTGCTCTGCGACGGTATCACGCCCTTTTGCAGTCACACGCGGTGCACGTTCGCCGTCGTATTGAAGTGCAACCGCCAGCGGCGTCGTCTGTTTCTTATCGCTCATGCTTTATCTCTGATCAAAGCCTGACTGCCGGTCGACTTGACAGCAGGTCTCGGTCCTGGTTGACATTCCAGCTCACCGACATCCAGCCCGGCTTCGCTGAGTGCCTGACGTAACTCGTGCATGTGCCCGCGTAACAGCGGCAGCGTATCCTGGTGTTCAGTCCAGAAACGTGTCGAGACCTGTTCGCCCGCCAACTGAACCTGTGCTTGCATGGGGCCCAGTCCCGGCAGGTCGAAGGCCAGCTGTACCGACCAGTTCGGGGCCTGCTGGCGGGTTTCATGCTGCTGTTGCCGGTGCTCGGAAAATACGCGCATTGACCATAGATCAATATCTTCACCGCGTCGTATGGGTACTTCAAGCAGCCATTCCAGCAGACCGCGTTCACCTTCCCTGGGCAACGCTGCCAGCTGATGTAGTTGTACGCGGGCCAGTGCGGCTTCGGTTTGTTGCAGAAGGTTGGTACGAAAATCAGCTGCACGGTTTAACAGCTCCATGCTGCTCTGAAGGGCGGACTGCGGAACCGGCATCGCGCCGCGCAAAGGCGGTGCAAGTGCTCCCGCCGGCACATTTGATGGTGCTGTGCCGCCAGTACCCGCTGCAGCCCCTGCTGTTGCCTGTAGGGTGGCGGTTGAGACTGGCGGTGGCACGGCGGCCGTGGCTGGTTTACCGCTCACGCCGGTCTGGACGGTGCGCTTGATCTGGTCCGGCGACGCCGGCGCTGTGGTCCGTGCAGCTGCCGCCTGTTGCGCCGATCCGGCAGGTGCTGGTGGTGGTTGCGCGCCTGTTGCAGACGCCGTGGTCGAAGCGTGCGGCGCATTTGCCGTGTTCTGGCCGCTGCTGCCTGGCCATTGACGAACCAGCTGCACCAGACGTAACAGATTGGCCTTTAAATCCGAGTTGATGGACAGCGGGCTGAAGGGTTGGTTCGGCTGCTGCAAAAGCTGCCGCTCCAGAAAAACCCCCGATTCACTGACAGCTTTTTTCAGCCCCTGCGGCGTTACCGCGGTTTGAATATCGGGCATCTGTTTGACGATAGATCGTATTAACTCGTTGATTTGTGGCGGCACGGATGGATTAGAGCTTCGTATCAGCTCGCCCATCGTGGCCAGTAAGGGGGGCATGGGGCCTTGTTTGGGCAACAGCAGGCGAATCGCCGGGTTTATCGGCGATTCGCCCCGTGAGGCGGTTATTTTCAGAACCGGCTGTTCCCCCAGGCTACGTACCTGCAGTGTCAGATGCTGGCCTTTTTCCAATGCTAGTGAAGTCTCGGCACTGATCTGCCGATTACCAATAGCAAGCAGCACTTTTCCAGTACGGCTCTCGGTAACAGTCGCTTGCAGCAACTGTCCGACCTGCCACTGTCCTGCCAGGGTTCGAGTGGCAGTGCCGAGTGACCGTGATATCCCGGAAGTGGGTCCGGATGTTTCCATGCAACACCGAGCATCAATCGAAATTCGCTATCCAGTGTGCAGTATTCAGGTGCGGAAAGAAACGACAAAATTACGCGATAATGGCAGCGATGAGTGCAGAAAAATCCCATAGAACTCTCTGGTATACGCGCAGGGAAGGCGTGGTGCGCGGGCCGTACCCCGGGAATCAGATCAGTCGTTACGTGTTGCTGGGCCGCATCTGCACGACTGACGAAGTCAGGCCGGATGGTGGTAATTGGCAGGAACTTTCTGCCTGCCCCGAATTGATCCCGGATGTGATGCGACTGCCAGCCGGCGCAGAGCATAAGCAGAAGCTGCTAATGGCACGATTGCGCGAAGACGAGCGTCAAGCCGGTGATCGCCGCGAGCGTGCACCCAATCTGCCGCAGGAAATCCGCGAACAGCGCAGTGGGCGGGAACGCCGGCAGCCGGAGTCCGCAGAGGTACTTCGTCATCGTAAGCTGAGGTATCAGGTTGCACACGCGGCGCAGGATGACGGCAAGCTGTACCGTTACCCGCTGGTGGCGAGTGTGCTGGTGATGCTGGGGTTTCTGGTCAGCTACCTCCTGCAGCAGTCCGAGGCGGAGTCGGTTTATACGGATTGTGCTGCCACGCCGCGGCCTGGTGTGAAATGGGATAACTGTAACCTGATTGGTCTGGTGGCCAATCGGGTAAATCTGCTTGGCGCAGATATCAGTAATGCGCGAATGGATAATGCACAGTTGTCCGGTGCAAACCTGGACGGTGTCAATCTGGAATATACCAGTCTGAATCTGAGCAATCTCCAGCAGGCGGATTTGAGTCATGCCAGACTGGTCGGGGTGACCCTGCGCGGATCGGACTTGCGTGATAGCAAGCTGATCATGGCTGACTTGTCATACGCCAATCTCAGCGATGCAAACATCGAGGGTGCCGATTTCAGCGGGGCGATTCTCGATAACACCATCTGGATCGATCAAAAGCCTTGTGTTCCGGGTTCAATCGGCGTGTGCAAGCGTTATAAAACCAAATAAACATTTGGCCGCGATATCGGGCCGGAGTGCGGTGCTCCTGCGGCTGCTATTCATTGGCATCTAACGGTTGAAGTGAGCCGCGCAATATTTTGCGTCGGTTCTAATGATTGCTTATGCCGCAGACTAACTAAAACGTTATGCGCTATGTATTTAAAACGGGATTGGCTCACCATCGTCATCATATTGTGCCATATCACTCATTAAGTTAAGAAAAACTCCGAGTGACTCGCATAAGTTTTTTACTGTTTCACTGTGCGTCAGCTTCTCCTCTGGCGTCTTGGCTTTTTCCATCGCTTTCAATGTGGCCTCAATTTCTTTCGAAATGCCATTCATTATTTTCTCAGGATCCATCACTCCTCCATGTCACTTGGGTTTACTGTGTAAAGTACTTTCTCACATGCCGCAGAAAGAGCCGGCGACTGAAGCGGTCAGTCCGTTGGCTGATGTTTTGGGGACTGAATAGTCCCTGAACACACCCGACCGGCAACGATTTTAACTCCGTCACACAGGAACCGCAGTTGGTAACTGCCTTGAGCACTTCGCCAATCTGTTCAGCGCTGGTAAGATTGCCGGTCTGTGCTCTTACTGTCCAGTCTCAGCTCTTACTAAGTACACAAGTTGGTCGACACAAGCTTGAGGGACCGTCGGCCGCATGGACGCGGCCGTCGAGCGTACAGGGATGTATTCACAAGGTGAATTGCGTAGCAAGAGAGGGTGCCCTGGGGTACAGCGTGTCCAGAAAGCTTGTGTCGACCAACTTGTGTACTCCTTAGTAACCGTCCTTGTCTCCAAAGCTCTCCGTGGTGTAACGCCAGACTTCGAGGCTGTCAGACCAGTGATCGGCCGGCAGGCCGGCTTTCAGCTTCAAGTGTTGCAGAAAGAGTTCGGCGTCCGGCAGAGACTTCCAGACACTGGGGAGAAAGGTGCCACGATAGTTACCGTCCTTGAGAATCAGGCCGTCCACCCTGGGTCGAATCTGTTTTAACAGGTCCTGCTCTGAATCGAACACCATGGGTTCGGCCTGACTTAGAACAGAGATATCGAGGCTGATACCTTTCAGTTCGGCATCCTTCAATGGCGGAAAGCGTGGATCGCCGAAGGCGGCGGAAAATGCATTTTCCGCGACATCACAAATCAAGGGTCTATGGGCTTGCAGACTTCCGATGCAGCCGCGAAGCTCCTCGCCGATATGTAATGTCACAAAACTCGCGCCTGGTTCGCTCAGTGGGGTCTCAAGCTGATCCGGGTCTACCTTCAGAGGATTGCCTTTTCTCAGGCCATGTCTGATCGATTGCCGGGCCGTATCCAGAAGAACAGTGCGGAGTGATTCAGAAAAAGGCATAAGCACCGTAACCTACCACCCGGTCCCGGCTTCCGGCGGTATCCCCGGAGTTACGCAGATCCAGGGTTTTAGCCTGCAGGTGGTGATGGCGGGCAGCCACCAGCAGACCGCTGACCGGATTGCGGCCACAGGCCTGCTGGTAATCCAGTCCCTCTGCATTGAGCTGTTCGATGGCTGCTGAGGTGGCGCTGTCCAGGCGGCGTGCGGTGTCGTAGTCCTGATAGTGACTGAGATCGGAGCTGATCACCAACAGGGTTTCGGGCCCGCCCCACAGTTTCTCGATGACCTCAGCAACCTCGTCTGCCCCTGCCTCTCCGACCACCAGCGGGATAAGCGCAAAGTCTTTTCTCAGCACCGCCTGCAAAAACGGCAACTGGACCTCGAGGCTGTGTTCTTCCAGGTGCGCGTCATCGAATACACGTACCTGGGGTAATACTAAAATGTCGTTCATGGCCTGCTGGTCAATACGAATCAGGCCCAGCGGCGTGGAAAAGTACTCTGCGCTGCTTGCCGCCAGACCCCGAAAACCCACCCGATGTGCCGGGCCAAGTAGTACAACCCGCTGTATCTGCTCACGAATCGGTATTAGCTGCGTATAGGCGCTGGCGGCCACAGGGCCGGAATAGATGTAACCGGCATGCGGAACGATCAGTGCCTTCGGCTTGGTCTCAACGCGTGGTTTCCGGGACAGGAAACCCTCGAGCTGCTGCTGGAGCACGATGGGATCATCCGGGTAGAACAACCCGGCCACAGCGGGATCACGAGTCTGTGACATGACGGCTACCTCCCTGGCAATGCTGTTGTCTTGTCTCTCTTAATAGTATAGATAGGCCAGCGGCTGCAAAATGCAAGTGCAGGGCTGGCGCGTTCCTGGACACGCTGTTCCCCGTCCCGCTTGGCATCGGCCAGTGCCTGTCGTTGCCGGACGTAAGGAGTTAGCCTCCCTGATCAGGATTTAACAAGGATGAGCCCAGCCAGCGGGGGCACATCCAGCACGATGGAGTGTGGCTGATCCATGCAGGCAACGGCCTGGCTCGAGTGACTGCCCTGAACCGGCAAGCCACTGCCGCTGTAGTAGCCGGCATCGGAATTCAGCCGCAGCTGGTACTCGCCGTGTGCGGGCACGCCCAGCCGGTAGCCTTGCCGTGGTGCGGGTGTAAAGTTCAATACCACAACGGCCGTCTGGTCAGAGCTGTAGCGGCAGTAACTCAGCATGGAGTGTTCGGCGTCGTGGCAATCGATCCACTGGAAACCGCCGCTGTCAAAGTCGTGCTGATGCAAGGCGGCTTCATGGCGATACAGCTGATTCAGGTCATGTACCAGTTGTTTCATGCCGGCATGACGCGGATTCTGCATGAGGTGCCAGTCCAGTTCACTATCGAAATCCCACTCCGCGTATTGACCGAACTCACTACCCATGAACAACAGTTTTTTGCCCGGGTAGCTGAACATGAACGTGTAGAGCAGGCGCAGGTTGGCGAAGCGTTGCCAGCTGTCGCCGCTCATTTTGTCGAGCATGGAGCCTTTGCCGTGCACGACTTCATCGTGTGAGAAGGGCAGGACAAAGTTTTCGTTAAAGGCGTACAGCACGCCAAAGGTGAGCTGATTGTGATGAAACTTGCGGTGTACCGGCTCCTTGCTCATGTACTGTAGTGTGTCGTGCATCCAGCCCATGTTCCATTTCATGCTGAAACCCAGCCCGCCGGTATCGACTGGACGGGTAACCTGCGGCCAGGAGGTGGACTCCTCGGCAATAATCATACTGCCGGGCTGTTCGGCATGGGTGGCTTCATTCAGGTGACGCAGGAAGTGCATGGCGTCCAGGTTTTCACGCCCGCCATATTCGTTGGGGATCCAGTCACCAGGATCGCGTGAGTAGTCCAGGTAAAGCATCGATGCTACCGCGTCCACCCGCAGACCGTCGATATGCATCTCTTCAAGCCAGTAAATCGCGCTCGACAAGAGAAAATTACGAACTTCATTACGACCGTAGTTGAAAATCAGTGTACCCCAGTCACGGTGTTCGCCACGTCGCGGGTCTTCGTGTTCGTAGAGCGTGGTGCCATCGAAGCGGGCCAGGGCCCAATCATCTTTGGGGAAGTGGCCAGGTGCCCAGTCGAGAATGACACCGATATCGTTTTGATGGCAGTAATCGACAAAAAAGCGGAAGTCATCCGGAGTCCCGAAACGGCTGGTAGGTGCAAAATAACCGGTCGTCTGGTAACCCCAGGAACCGTCAAACGGGTGTTCGGTGACCGGCAACAGTTCAATATGTGTGAAACCTGTTTCCTTGACATAGTTCACCAGCCATTCGGCCAGCTCGCGATAGTTCAGGAACTGCCCCTGCCCGTCACGCTGCCAGGAGCCAAGATGAACTTCATAGATCGACATGGGGGCGTGTAACCAGCTCCTGCTTGCGCGTGCCGTCATCCACTGCTGGTCATTCCAGGTGTATGCGTCAGGGCGATGGGTGATGGAAGCGGTACCCGGCCGCAACTCGAACGCCTGGCCATAGGGATCTGTTTTCAGGTGGATGCCGCCGTATTCGCGATTGCGGATTTCATATTTGTAATTGGCGTGCGCACTGACACCGGGAATGAACAATTCCCACACGCCGCTGCCGCCCCGCGCGCGCATCGGGTGGAAGCGGCCGTCCCAGTGATTCCAGTCACCGACAACGCTGATACGTTCGGCGCCGGGCGCCCATACCGCAAAACGCGTGCCCTTGACGCTATCCACTTCGCACAGCTGCGCACCCAGAAACCGGTAGGCGTGCAGGTGACGACCTTCGCCGAACAGGTGCAGATCCAGGTCACCGATCTGTGGCGGGAAACAATACGGGTCGTAGGCTGACCATTCGACACCGTCACGGTCAGTCCAGGCCAGCTGGTAGCGAGCCGGCACGCTGCCGCCGGCACCACGCCATTCGAACAGGTCGGTGTTTCCGACGCGTGTTAACGCATCACCGGTTTCGACAATGCGCGCGCCGCTGCAATGTGGCAGAAACGCCCGGACAATTTCGCCTTGGCCGTCAGGCTGTTTGCCCAGGACTTCAAAGGGGTCGTGATGACGGGCTTCGAGAATGCGAATCAGTGGTTTGGGCAACGAAGCCGTTGTCTCCATTGAGCTGGAATTCCGTGGAACCATGCAAGCACTGTCTCTGTTTTTGAAAAAGTTAACTTTCCTGAAGCGGTACAGATGGTACCATACGCGGCTGAACAATCAGATTATGACTGCCAGGCCAGCCCTTTTACACAGTGCTGACCAACTACACAGGGGAAAAAGAATGAATTCCGTGTCCACGCCGCGATTTGTGAGTCGTCTGACCAGAGATACTCTGGCGTTGATACTGGCCGGTGGACGCGGATCACGCCTCAAACAGTTGACGGCGTGGCGCGCCAAGCCGGCTGTGCCGTTTGGAGGCAAGTTCCGTATCATTGATTTCCCGTTGTCCAATTGCATGAACTCCGGTATCCGCCGTGTCGGAGTTTTGACGCAGTACAAGGCGCATTCCCTGCTGCAGCATATACAGCGCGGCTGGGGTTTTCTGCGCGGTGAATTCGGTGAATTTGTCGAGCTGCTGCCCGCCCAGCAGCGGATTCAATCCTCCTGGTATGCCGGCACAGCCGATGCGATCTACCAGAACCTGGACATTATTCGTATTCACAACCCTGAATACGTGCTTATCCTGGCCGGCGATCATATCTACAAGATGGATTATGGTCCCATGATCGCCCAGCATGTGGAAAACGGGGCCGATATGACGGTTGGCTGTCTGGAGGTTGATCTGCAGGCGGCGAGGGCTTTTGGCGTTATGACGACGGCCGAAGACGGGCGTGTTCTGGGATTTCACGAAAAACCGGAATCTCCCTCACCGATGCCTGGAAGTGACGACACGGCGCTGGCATCGATGGGTATCTACGTGTTCAATACGCGATTTTTGTTCGAGCAGCTGATCAAAGATGCGGACAACACCCAGTCCAGCCATGATTTCGGACACGACATCATCCCGGCCATCATTTCCAGCTACCGGGTGTTTACCTACCCGTTTCGCGACGAGCACACTGACCAGCAGGCCTACTGGCGGGACGTCGGCACAGTGGACGCTTTCTGGGCGACTAATCTGGAGCTGATCGGTGTGACACCGGAGCTGAACCTGTATGACGAACAATGGCCGATATGGACCTACCAGGAGCAGATGCCACCCGCCAAGTTTATATTCGATGACAAGAAACGGCGTGGTATGGCGGTGGATTCCATGGTGTCCGGCGGTTGCCTGATATCCGGCTCAAAGGTCCGTCATTCCCTGCTGTTTTCCAATGTCAAACTGAATTCCTATTCGGTATTGCAACATGCGGTGGTTCTGCCCGACGTGGAAATCGCACGCCATTGCCGTATTCATAACGCGGTGATCGATAAAGGCTGCCGGATTCCGGCTGAAACCGTTATCGGTGAGGATCCGGAAAAGGACGCCGAGCGATTCCATGTGACCCCGGGCGGTGTGGTGCTGGTAACCCCGGAGATGCTGGGTCAGGAGTTGCACTATGTCCGGTGAAGCCGGCTTGCGTGTGGTGTTGTGTTGGCACATGCACCAGCCGCAGTACTGTGACCGGATCAGTGGTGAGTACAAACTGCCCTGGAGCTACCTGCACGCCATCAAGGATTACGTCGACATGGCGGCACATCTGGAAGCGGTGCCGGCCGCCAAAGCGGTGGTTAATTTTGCACCGGTGCTGCTGGAGCAGCTGAACGATTATTCAGACCAGGTCAGTGGTTTTCTGAGCGACCACAAAGCGATACGTGACCCGCTGCTGGCGGCGCTGGTGGATCCGGTGTTACCGGCGCATCCGGAACAGCGCCTGGATCTGATCAATAATTGTCTGCGTATCAATCGCGAACGTGTGGTTGCGCGTTTCCCGGCTTACCAGCGATTAACTGAACTGGCGGAGCCATTCCTGAGCAATTGTACGGATCTGTTATACGTCAGTGATCAGCTGCTGTCGGATCTGCTGTTCTGGTATCACCTCGGGTGGATGGGGGAAACGGTGCGTCGCAGCGATTTGCGTGTGCAGCGCTGGCAGGAGCAGGGTAATAATTTTTCTCTGCACGACCGTCGCGAACTGCTGGGTCTGATCGGTGAACTGTTGTCCGGTGTTATTGATCGCTACGCGGAACTGGCAGACCGTGGCCAGGTCGAGCTATCGGTCACTCCGTATGCACACCCCATTATGCCGCTGATGATGGAGATTCAGAGCGCCAGGGAAGCCATGCCGGATACCGAGTTGCCCGAACTGGAGTTCTACCAGGGCGGTGAAGCGCGTGTGCGCTGGCACCTCGATGAAGGTATCAAGGTTTTCGAGCAGTATTTCGGCCGAAAACCCGCCGGTTGCTGGCCGTCGGAAGGCAGCGTCAGCAGCTCAACACTCGATGTTCTGGAGGAATGCGATTTCAGTTGGGCGGCGAGCGGTGAAAGTGTACTGCGTAACAGTTTGTTTGGCTCGCTGGGCGAGGAGGCAGCGGCGGCGTCTGACGCGGTATTAAAGGGCTACCGTGTCGGAAAAGGAAAGACCGTGTGTTTCTTCCGCGACGACAAGCTGTCTGATGACATTGGTTTTAACTATTCCACCTGGCACGCCGACGATGCGGTGGCTGATTTTATTCATCATCTGGAGCAGATTGCCAAGGCGCATAAGGGGCGAAATCTGGCGCTACCGATTATTCTTGATGGTGAGAATGCCTGGGAACATTATCCGGAAAACGGCTACTATTTTCTGAAAACCCTGTACGAAAAACTTGCCGATCACCCGACACTGACACTGTCCACTTTTTCAGAATGCCTGGAGGAGGGTATCGAGATTGGCGCCCTGTCCGCCATGGTGAGTGGTTCCTGGGTATACGGAAACTTCTCTACCTGGATCGGAGACCGTGACAAGAATCGTGGCTGGGATATGCTGGGCGATGCAAAACGGGCTTTTGACAAAGCCTGTGCGGCAGGTGAGCTGGACGGCAAGCAGCTGCGCATTGCACAGCTGCAACTGGCGGTCTGTGAAGGTTCCGACTGGTTCTGGTGGTTTGGTGATTACAATCCGGCCCATTCTGTCAGCGACTTTGAGAGCCTGTTCCGAATGCATGTCTCCAATCTCTATAACCTGCTCGGAGTGGAGCCACCGGAATATCTGGCGCATACTTTTGCGCGCGGCTCGGGTGCGCCGGCAATGGGCGGGGTCATGAGGCATGGCCAGGCGAATGACTAGGACATAGCAGAGCATGGACGTATTTGCGCAACGGCGTGCCGGAATACTGCTGCACCCGACATCATTGCCGGGCGGCGAGGGCAATGGCGACCTGGGACCGGAAGCCTATCGTTTCGTGGATTTCCTTTGCAGTTGCGACGTCAGTCTCTGGCAGACTCTGCCACTGGGTCCAACCCACGAAGATCTGTCCCCCTACCAGTGCCTTTCCGTGCATGCCGGTAACTTCCGCCTCATCAGCTTACAGTCTCTGGCAGAACTGGGATGGCTGGACGAGGTCCGGCTCGATGAAGCACTGGATCTGGACACGCAGCGTAAAGTGCACTTGCTGGCGGCCCACGAAGGCTTCCAGCGCAAGGCCGGTGAAGATGATCGCGGAGCCTTGGCTCATTTTGTTCAGGAGCACGGCCGATGGCTGGATGACTATGCGCTTTATGAGGCGTTACGCACCGAACATGGCGGCAGGGCCTGGTACCGCTGGCCACAGCCGATACGTGACCGGGCCCCTAAAGCCCTGGAAACCGCGCGCAAGCGTCTGGCGAAGCGGATAGAGCAGGTTCGCTTTGAGCAGTTCCTTTTCTACAGGCAATGGGGCCAGCTACGGCGTTATGCGAACGATCGTGGTGTGCTGCTTTTCGGTGATATACCGATTTTTGTGGCGCACGACAGCGCCGATGTCTGGGCTCACCAGGAGTGGTTTTCCATCGATGAAAGCGGCCAGTTACAGGTCGTCGCCGGTGTCCCGCCGGATTATTTCTCCGCAACCGGGCAGCGCTGGGGGAATCCTCACTACCGCTGGGACGCTCTGAAGAAAGACGGATTCGGCTGGTGGCTGGAACGTATTCGCTCGCAGATGGAGATGTTTGATCTGGTGCGTATTGATCATTTCCGTGGTTTTGAGGCCTACTGGGAAATTGATGCACAGGCTGATACGGCGGTGGACGGGCATTGGGTGAAGGGGCCGGGGCAGAGATTTTTCAAGGTCTTGAGACAGGTGTTTGAGGAGTTGCCACTGGTTGCGGAAGACCTCGGTGTAATTACGCCGGAAGTAACGGCCCTGCGCAAGCAGTTCGATCTTCCGGGGATGAAAATCCTGCAGTTTGCCTTCGACGGTTCAGCCGACAATCCCTACCTTCCGCATAACCATGAAGAACTGAGTGTGGTGTATACCGGTACCCACGATAACAATACGACGCTGGGCTGGTATCAGGAACTGTCCGATGAACAACATTACCTGGTCCGGCATTACCTGGGAGATTCCAGCGAAGCCATGCCCGGCTTGCTGGTGCGCGCAGCGCTGGCGTCTGTGGCACGGCTGGCGGTGATTCCCTTGCAGGATGTGCTCGGCCTGGATGGCGCGCATCGTATGAATGTTCCCGGGGTGACGGAAGGCAACTGGCACTGGCGATTTAACTGGGATCAGGTACAGGAGGAACATACCCAGCGCCTGCGGGACTGGATACAACTGTATGGCCGGAAAATTTATTAATCCGTGGGTCAAGCGTGCTAAGTGAGTTCGCACGTTAGCCGACATAAACTTGCGGGACACGCTGTAAATACATCCCTGTACGCTCGACGGCCGCGTCCCTCGGCAATTGCTCCTGCATCCCCTCAAGGGGCCTACTTTTGGTGCTCTACCTTCGCCCATCCCTGGGCTCGTGCGGCCGACGGTCCCGCAAGCTTATGTCGGCTAACATGCGAATGCTCTACTGATGGTATGTCGCGACCAAGAGGTCGCTCCTGCAACGAAATTCAAATCGACCGAGCCTGTGTCACAGCCAGATCATGCTGCCGGTTTCAAAGCGGTGACTCAACAGCTTATGACAGGGATACATGCGAATCTGGTAGAGCTGTAAGCCAGGCAGCGGCGGGTCCAGGTCGAGGATAAACAGGGTCTCGCCATTGTCCAGCTTTTCTTTAGCGGTAAAACCAAAGTATTCGCTGGCCTGGAAGTCATGGTGTTCATCTTCGATACCGATGACACATTCCAGTCTCACATCATTGGGGGACAATTCCCCCAACTGGGCGGCAACCTGAATACGGACCTTGTCACCGGCGGTCACGGCTTGTGGAACGTCTTCGATGCGCCGCAGTGCTACAGATGGCCATAGCTCGTGGATTTTCTGCTTCCAGGTGGCCAGTTCCTTTGCCCCTCTGGAACCGTTTTTCGTCAGAGCCCGGCCCTGTTCTGCTGCCGGTCCGTAAAAATCCCTGATGTAGTCCATCACCATGCGCTGTGAGTTGAATTGCGGTAGCGTCGATTTCATCGAGGCCTTGGACATATGTACCCAGCCTTCGGAGAAGCCGTGACCGTTGCGGTCGTAGTAGAGCGGGATCACCTGGTGCTCCAGGATATCCAGCAACTCGTTGGCTTCTTCCTGGTTGCGAAAGCCCGCATCATAGTGCTGGTCGTGTGGTGTGATCGCCCAGCCGTTTTCACCGTTATAACCTTCACCCCACCAGCCATCGAGCACACTGAGGTTGATGACGCCATTAATGCCGGCTTTCTGTCCGGAGGTGCCGCTGGCTTCCAGCGGGTATTCCGGGTTGTTCAACCAGACATCGACACCGGACAGCAGATGGCGGGCCAATGATAGATCATAGCCTTCCAGCAACAGGATTTTGCCGATAAATTCCGGTCGACGTGAGAATTCGTGAATCACCTGGATCAACTGTTGCCCCGGCAGATCGCTGGGGTGGGCTTTGCCCGCAAAGAACAGCAACACCGGCCGCTGCGGATCGTTCAGCAGGCGTGCCAGACGCTCCGGGTCAGAGAACAGCAGCGTGGCGCGCTTGTAGGTTGCAAAGCGGCGGGCAAAGCCGATGGTCAGAATATCGGTTTCGTGTGGGCTGAGCTTGCGGGTGACACGGTCGATGTGTGCCTCACCACAGCGGTTACGGCGGCACTGCAGGACCACGCGGTGCCGTACCTGACTCAATAGCTCTGATTTGAGAGACTGACGCAGACTCCAGAAGCTGTGATCGGGAATTTCATCAATACGTTCCCAGTACTCGTCGTTAAGTAATTCATTGCGCCACTCCATGCCAAAACGCATGTCATAGAGATTTTTCCATTCATAGGCCAGAAAGCTTTCTACATGTATTCCGTTAGTCACCGATCGCATGGGGTTTTCATGGTTGGGGATCTGTGGCCAGATATAACCTTCCATGCGTGAGGCGACCTCGCCGTGGATTCTGCTGACGCCATTATGGAAACGGGAGCCACGCAGGGCCAGCACCGTCTGGTTGAAGCCTTGCTGGTTTGTCGGGCCGGTGCCCAGGCCCAGAAAGTCCTGCATCGAAACACCCAGCTGTTCCGCGTAGTCATTGAAGTAACTGGCAACCAGGCTGTGGTCAAAGATATCGTGTCCGGCCGGAACCGGCGTATGGGTGGTAAACACGGTAGCCCCTGCGACTTGTTCAAGGGCGCTGGCAAAGTCCAGTCCGGTTGCCACCAGTTCTCGACAACGCTCGAGAATCTGGAACGCGGCGTGACCTTCGTTGATATGCCATGCGGTGGGTACCAGACCCAGCCGGCGCAGCGCGCGTACACCACCGATACCTAAAACGATTTCCTGCTGAATGCGCGTATTGATGTCACCGCCATACAACTGATAGGTGATGCCTCGATCGGCTTCCTCATTGTTCGGAAGATCACTGTCGAGCAGGTACAGACTGATATGACCAGCACGCGCCTTCCAGATCTTCAGCTGGACAGGACGCCCGGGAAAATCAACCTGCACGCGCAACGCCTCACCATCTTCGTCGCACACCAGTTGCAGTGGTAATTTATCAAAATCCGTGGTGGTGTAGTGGGCGACCTGGTTGCCGTGTTCGTCAATGGTCTGGGTGAAATAGCCCTGACGGTAGAGCATGCCAACCGCAACAAACGGGATGCCGAGGTCGCTGGCCGCCTTGCAGTGGTCACCCGCCAGAATGCCCAGGCCGCCGGAGTAAATAGGCAGGCTTTCGTGCAGGCCAAACTCCAAACAGAAATAGGCGACCAGATCCTTTTCAGAGCTGAGGTGCCGGGCGACATTCTTGCGCTGTCCCTCCTGCAGATAGGAGTCGTAGGCTGAAAGAGCCCGTTTGTAGGCCTCGACATAGAGGCGGTCTTCGGCGGCTTCGTCCAGGCGCTGCTGGGATACGCGGCGCAGGAACAGTTTGGGGTTGTGACCGCTGCTTTCCCACAGTGGCGGGTCGAGGCGAAAGAACAGCGAGCGCACCGCACGGTCCCAGCTGTACAGCAGGTCATTGGACACTTCGACCAAACGTTGCAGATTTTCCGGAATTCGGGGTTGTACTTCCAGGGTAAATCGGGTTCCGGACATGCTGTCTCCCATCAGATGCGTTTCGCCGGGCATCCATAGCTGTGTCCGGCTTCCATCAGCCGCCACCGCGGAGGCCGCGCATTGTTACTATCGAGTAAGGTTAGGGATTATAGATCAATCATTTGGCTTGTCGACCGGCGCACATATCGTGCCGAACTATCGTTTTTCGATCCTGCCGAACCAAAGGCCGGCGTGGCCGTCTGCGACATGCGTGACTATAGCGCGCTCGCGCACCGGCCAGCCCGGAAGTGTGGCGTCGTCCAGAAATACGACATTGACCATTTCATTGCGTTTCAGGTGAATATCGGTGCGGATATGAGCACCCTCGTTGCTGATATCCAGCGCGGTCGCCTTACCAATACTAACTCCGGCGCGAAAAAGTTCAACGCTCAATTCGCACGCAACACGCCGATCGTGTCGGTGTTCCACAAACAATCCTCCTCAAGCACAATTAAACTTGTGTCTATCTACCAGTATTCAGAATGACATGGCCAAAATCAACCAGAAAACCGGGCCTGCCAGGTTTTCGTTGCTGCCTATTCAGTACCTTCGCCGTCATCGGCTCCGGATCTGCGTTTTGGCACGTACAGTTTTCTCAAGCGCCTGCGCGACAGCACTGACGAGATGCTTTGCCACCCCATCGATACCAGCAGCCCCCCCAACAGGGACAGCAGTATATAGTGGCTGCGCCAGATAAAGATGAACGCCGGATGTAAGTGGCCCTGTTTGAGGATATTAAAGGCGATTTGAAAATTGCTGATTAAATCGTCCTGTTGACGTGGTAACGAATCCATCAACGCCGGGGACTTGTCCAGCCAGAACCAGATCGCCCAACCCAGCAGAAATACGAAAATGACGCCGCGAAACATCCGCAATCCGTTAATGAAATATCAGGTTCAAAGGATATTGGCTCTCCGCAACTGCCTGATTGCGGGCCGGGAATGATGGTGCCGAGGGTGGGAATCGAACCCACACTCTGTTGCCAGAACCGGATTTTGAATCCGGCGCGTCTACCAGTTCCGCCACCCCGGCACGAGTACTCGCCTGAGTACCAAGCGCGCCAGTATAAGGATTCCTGCAGTCGCCGCAAGAAAGTGAGCCCATTATCGGGATATCTGGAATCAGATAGTCGTTCGCCGGCAATTAAGCGGCAGTTCACTGGTGCTGTGGTACCATGCGGCGCCATGCGAGCCAGTGATTTCGACTATCCGCTGCCGGAAGGCCTGATTGCGGACCGGCCGGCGCAGCCGCGCAGCCGCAGCCGTTTGCTGGAACTGGGCTCTGACGGGGATATCCGCGATCGCCGTATGACAGAGTTTCCGGCACTGATCGGCGAGCACGACCTGCTGGTGTTCAACAACACCAGGGTCATTCCGGCACGCCTGTATGGGCACAAGTCGACAGGTGGCAAGGTCGAAGTGCTGGTAGAGCGCTTGCTCGATGAGCACCGGGTGCTGGCCCATGTGCGTGCCAGTAAGTCGCCCGGGGCGGGTAGTCAGCTGAGGCTGGGTGAAGCCGGTCTGGCAGTCGAAGTGCTGGGTCGGCAAGGCGATCTGTTTGAATTATTATTCAACGAGGTGTCTCCAGTGCTGGAACTGCTGGAAATACACGGACATGTTCCGCTGCCACCCTATATCGAACGGCCCGACAATCGGGCTGACCGCGACGATTACCAGACCCTCTATGCCCAGCATCCAGGTGCGGTCGCGGCGCCGACGGCGGGGCTGCATTTCGATGCGGCGCTGCTGGCGGCCTTGCGGCTGCGGGGTATTCAAAGCGCGTTTGTCACCCTGCATGTGGGTGCCGGCACCTTCCAACCGGTGCGCGCAGCACGACTGGAGGACCACGTCATGCACGCCGAGTATGTGCACGTGGACAAAGCTGTCTGTGATGCGGTGGCAGCAACGCGTGCGCGGGGTGGGCGCGTGGTCGCTGTAGGCACCACGGTGGTGCGCAGCCTGGAATCAGCGGCTCAAAGTGGTGATCTGGAGCCGTATTGCCAGGATACACGGCTGTTTATCACGCCAGGCTACCGGTTCAGAGTGGTCGATGTCCTGCTCACGAATTTCCATCTGCCACAGTCGACCCTGTTGATGCTGGTATGCGCATTGGCGGGTTATGAGCCGGTCATGGCGGCCTACCGGCATGCCATCGAACAGCGGTACCGGTTTTTCAGTTATGGCGATGCGATGCTGGTTCAGCGAAACAGCCACGCAAAACACGGGTCGAATTAATGCAGTTTGAGTTGCTGAAAAAAGCCGGGCGTGCCCGGCGCGGACGTCTCAGTTTCAAGCGCGGTGTGGTGGAGACACCGGCCTTCATGCCGGTAGGGACCTACGCTAGCGTTAAAGGCATGCGCCCGGAGCAGATTGCAGAGTCGGGTGCGCAGATTCTGCTGGCGAATACTTTTCATCTAATGTTGCGGCCGGGAACGGACATCATCCGTGCCCATGGTGATTTGCACGATTTCATGCACTGGCCGGGCCCGATTCTGACCGACTCGGGGGGCTTCCAGGTGTTCAGCCTGGGCGAGTTGCGTAAAATCACCGAACAGGGGGTTCATTTTCGTTCGCCGGTCAATGGCGACAAGGTTTTTCTCGGTCCGGAGCAATCCATGGCCGTGCAGCGGGCACTGGGCTCGGATATCGTGATGATATTCGATGAATGTACGCCCTATCCGGCTGACCGGGATGTGGTGCAGGAGTCCATGCAACTGTCGCTGCGCTGGGCAAGACGCAGTCGGCAGGCCCATGGTGATTCCCGGGCGGCCCTGTTCGGCATCGTGCAGGGCGGTATGTATGCGGATCTGCGTCTGGCTTCGCTGCAAGGGCTGACGGAGCTCAGTTTCGATGGTTATGCCATTGGCGGGCTTTCCGTGGGTGAGCCTCACGAGGAGCGGATCAGGGTGCTGGATACACTGGACACCGCCATGCCGACGGACAAACCGCGCTACTTGATGGGAGTCGGGACCCCGGAAGATATTGTGGAGGCGGTGCGACGTGGGGTCGATATGTTCGATTGCGTAATGCCCACGCGTAACGCCCGCAATGCCCATTTATTCACATCCACTGGCACCGTTCGGCTGCGCAATGCCCGTTTCAGGGATGATACAGGGCCTGTGGATGAGCAATGTGATTGTTATACCTGCCGGAATTACAGCCGGGCCTACCTGTCTCACCTGGACAAGTGCAACGAAATTCTCGGGGCCCACCTCAATACGGTTCACAACCTGCGCTACTATCAGCAGCTCGTGGCAGGCCTGCGCAAGGCCATCGAGGATGAGCGGATGGAGCGGTTCGTGGTGGATTTTTATGCAAAAAGGAAACAATCCGTGCCGGTTGTGCCATAATACCGCGCTTTGAATTCGACAGGCCGCGTTTTTTCAACGTGAGGCCGGACTTATTATGGTTGGAGCCGTCTGGCCGCGATACGGTTGCCTTTTATCGCGGCCAGACGGCCGCTCCTGCCGAATGAATGTCAACCTTAGGTAATTATTATGAGCTTCTTCATCAGTGATGCATTGGCCGCTGCCCCGGCGGAGGCGGCGGATCCCCTTATGAGCTTTCTGCCGCTCATCCTCATTTTCGTGGTTTTCTATTTTCTGTTGATCCGGCCACAGACCAAACGTGCCAAGGAACACAAGAAAATGGTTGAGGAACTGGCCAAGGGTGACGAGGTGGTCACCACTGGCGGGCTGCTGGGCCGTATCACCGACATCGGTGAAAACTTTGTACAGATAAAAGTTGCCGATGACGTCGAGGTCAAAGTTCAGAAACAGGCAGTTGCCAACCTGATGCCCAAGGGCACATCCAAAGAACTGTAATCCAACAACGAGAAAAGGCCAGATCCAATCATGAACCAGTATCCAGCCTGGAAATACCTGCTGATTATTGTCCTGCTGGTCGTCGGGATTTTCTATGCATTGCCCAATCTGTACGGTGAGGATCCAGCGGTACAGATTTCCGCTGCGCGCGGCGGTGAGCTGAGCGACACCGTTCAGGGGCTGGTGGAAACCAGGCTGGGTGATGCAGGGCTCGGCAGTAAAGCCGTGGAAGCAACAGACAAACGTCTGCTGATTCGCTTTAACAACACTGCAGACCAGTTGACTGCGGCCGATCTGTTCAAGGATGCGCTCGGCGATGAGTACGTTGTCGCGCTCAACCTGGCGCCGTCCACGCCGGGCTGGCTGCAGGCCATTAACGCTTTGCCGATGTACCTGGGCCTCGATTTGCGTGGTGGCGTTCACTTCCTGATGGAAGTGGATATGGACGCCGCTGTTCAGAAATCGCTGGAGCGTTATTCATCTGATTTGCGAGGTGTTTTGCGCAAGGCGAAAGTGCGCTACACCAGTATCCGGGCCAAAGACGATACTCTGCTGGTCAAGTTCCGTAGTGCCGAGGACCGCGAGAAGGGCATGGAGCTGATCCACGACGAATACCGTGATCTGCAACTCAAGGAAGTGGGTGAGGGTGATGCACCTGTGCTGCAGATTACCCTGAGTGATACTGAATTGCGTGAAACCCGCAAGCTGGCACTGCAGCAGAATATCACCACCCTGCGTAACCGCGTGAACGAACTGGGTGTGGCTGAGCCCATCATCCAGCAGCAGGGTGACCGGCGGGTGGTTGTGCAGTTACCCGGTGTTCAGGATACCGCTACCGCGAAGCGGATTCTTGGCGCAACAGCGACGCTGGAATACCGCGCCGTGGATATCGAAAACGATGTGGAAGCAGCGCGCAACGGTAAAGTACCGGCGGGTTCGAGCCTGTATAAACACCGTGATGGCCGTCCCTACCTTTTGAAGAATCAAATCATCGTTACCGGCGATCAGATCATCAATGCCCGCTCCGGTTTTGACAACAACTCCGGCAGTCCACAGGTCTCGGTAACACTCGACGGCAAGGGTGCCCGCAAGATGCTGGAGTTCACCAAGGTGAGTGTGGGCAAGCCGATGGCGGTGGTGTTTATCGAAAACAAATCCTCCACCCGTACCGTCGATGGTGAAACGGTTGTCACCAACCGCAAGGTCGAAGAAATTATCAGTGTTGCCACCATTCGTGGTGTATTTGGCCGGCAGTTCCAGACCACCGGCCTGGACAGCCCGCAGGAAGCGCACGAACTGGCACTGCTGTTGCGTTCCGGCGCCCTGGCCGCACCGATTCGTATTATCGAAGAACGCACGGTGGGCCCAAGCCTGGGAGCGGAAAATATCGAACAGGGCTTCCAGTCGGTGGCGATCGGGTTTGTTCTGGTATTGATCTTCATGGCCCTCTACTACAAGGCGTTTGGCCTGGTGGCGGATCTGGCGCTGGCATTGAACCTGGTGTTTATTGTAGCGCTGCTCTCCCTGCTGCAGGCGACCCTGACCATGCCCGGTATCGCCGGGATCGTGTTAACGGTGGGTATGGCGGTGGATGCCAATGTGCTCATCTTCGAACGTATCCGTGAAGAGCTGCGCAACGGCAATACCCCGCAGGCGAGTATTCACGCCGGTTATGCCAAGGCACTTTCCACCATTGCCGATGCCAATGTCACCACCCTGATCGCGGCTATCGTACTGTTCAGCTTCGGCACCGGCCCGATCAAGGGTTTTGCGGTCACCCTGTCGCTGGGCATTATCACCTCCATGTTCACCTCGATCATGGGCACCCGGGCAGTGATCAACCTGATCTACGGCGGACGCCGCCTGCAGCGGCTACCGATTTAAACAGGACCTCAATATGAAGATTCTCAGTGGTACGACACAGATCGATTTCATGGGCAAACGCAAGCTGGCGCTTGTCTTTTCTCTGTTGTTGATCATCATCTCATTGGGTTCCCTGTTTACCCGCGGTCTCGCTTTCGGTATCGATTTTACCGGCGGTACGCTGATCGAGGTGGCCTACCCTGATTCGGTTGACCTGGGTGGAATCCGTGACCTGCTGGAAGAGTCGGGTTACGGCGACGTACAGGTTCAACACTTCGGTAGCTCGCGCGAGATATTGATCCGCATTGCCCCACGGGCAGACCGTGCCAGCGCCGAAATCAGTGAAGATATCCTCGCTGCCCTGGTTAACGCCGATGCCAAGGCGAAAATGCGCCGGGTTGAGTTTGTCGGTCCGCAGGTTGGTGAAGAACTGACCGAGCAGGGCGGCCTGGCCATGCTCTATGCACTGATTGGCATCCTCATCTATGTGGCCCTGCGTTTCGAGTACCGCTTTTCGTTTGGTGCGGTGGCGGCGCTGGTTCACGATGTCATTATTACGCTCGGTGTGTTTTCTGTGCTGCAGATCGAATTTAACCTGACGGTGCTGGCTGCACTGCTGGCCGTTATCGGTTACTCGTTGAACGATACCATTGTGGTGTTTGACCGTATTCGTGAAAATTTCCGTAAGATGCGTAAAGGTACACCCGAAATGATCATGAATAACTCGATCAACCAGACCCTTTCGCGTACCTTGATGACGTCTTTTACCACCTTGCTGGTACTGCTTGCGCTGTTCTTCCTGGGCGGCGAAATCATTCATTCCTTCGCGCTGGCGCTGATCGTCGGTGTGTTTGTCGGTACCTACTCCTCGATCTTTATCGCCTGTTCATCGACCCTGGCACTGGGCGTCAGCAAGGCGGATCTCATGCCGGTGGAGAAAGAAGAAGGCAAGGAAGTCGACGATCAACCGTAACGGCACCTGAAAACCCGCCAGGCACTTGTGCCCTATTTGGGTATGCATTCAGGTATATCAATGTCTGTAGGGTGCGCCTTGAGCACTCTACGATAGATCATTAAATTAATCGGCTTCGTTGGGCTAATGTCATGTAATTAGCCACCGAAGGCACGGAAAATTTTATGGTTTATTTCCGTGTATTCAGTGGCTAAATTCAAGGCTGCTGGATCGCGGGTGGAGCTGTAAAAAACGCTTAGCTGTAGATCAGCTCGGACCAGCGTTTTTGCTCGATCATCTCCTCTCGCATC
>CBFDBP010000006.1:0-36992 GCA_965603065.1 uncultured Gammaproteobacteria bacterium | reverse complement strand
GATATTGGCAGGTGTTTGTGGCATGGATGGAACCATATACAAGCGCACCCCCGCCGCCGATATAGTACCCCCCCCTCTTGCTTGTTTCATGGCGCACTCATGGCGCACTTGCTGGCAAATAATGGCTAAAAAGAGCAACAAACAGCAAGCAAAGGAATGGGTTAACTTGCTGTATTTATTGTTGTTGTTTGTTGTCTGTTATTGTTTGAGACGCACTTGTAATGAGGATGTCGTGGGTTCAACTCCTATCACCGGCTCCATATTAACAAGGGCTTACTTCATTGGTGGGCCCTTTTTACTACCTGCGGCTAACAGCTTCCTGGCTCGCTGAATGGGTCAATACTGGTGGCGGGGTACACTGGAACAAAGCCATCGCCAGAGTGCTTATCATTGCTGGCATCCTGAATGATTGGCTTCACGTCGTGGGGGAAAAACCGGGGTTGCCACTGGCGCCTTTTATGGCCGGTTGGTTCAAATCCACGTGCTTGACCGTCTTTATGTCGCGTAGATATTCCGATACGACATCCCATACCGGGCGTCCGTCCAGCGGTTGGGCGACACTCGCCCAGCCCGCAACCGGGTATTCGGCCTTGGCATCCAGGGGTTTGCCGTCGAGTTCCATGTCACTGATACGTGATCCGATTTTGGCTGCTGGATCAATGCTGTATTTCAGGCCGCCGACTCGAACCATATCGCCACCCTGCTGGTAGTAGGGATCCTGGTTAAACAGATTGTCTGCGACGTCTTCCAGGATTTCCTTGATGCGGGCACCGCTCAAGTTGTTGAGCGTAACGGACGGGTAGGTGATTGCGGTTTGCGTCATCACGTGCTCAAAAGTAATGGCTTCACCGGGCATGACGCTGACACCCCAGCGGAAACCGGGTGATAAGGAGATCGGAGCGCCCTGAACTTCCATCAGCGCATCGCAGATGATCTGGTCGAAGGTGCCGTTGAAATTGCCGCGCCGATACAGCAGTTCGTCCGTGACTGCAAGCTGTTCGCCCAATTTGTCCATGTAAGGTGCACGCGTCTTGTCAATATAGGCGGACATTTCCTTGTCTGCTTCCAGCAGATTGGAGAACACCGGGAGCAGATGATACCGGTAATCCCGCACCTTGCCGTTCTTGACGTCCAGATCGAGCACGCTGAGGAATTTGCTGTTGGAACCGGCATTGCTTACCAGGGTCGTACCGCCTGCATTTTTGACTTCAACCGGGCGGGGTATGGCGTCGTGGGTGTGGCCACCCATAATGGCGTCGATGCCGGTGACCCTTGAAGCCATTTTCAGGTCGACATCCATACCATTGTGTGACAGCACAACGACGACCTGGGCGCCTTTGCCGCGTGCTTCGTCAACCATTTCCTGCATGCGGTCATCACGGATACCGAAGCTCCAGTCAGGCACCATGTAACGTGGATTGGCAATCGGTGTATAAGGGAATGCCTGGCCGATTACGGCAGTAGGGACACCATTGATGTCTTTTATCACATAGGGCGGGAATACCGGTTCGCCCCATTCGTTGTCGATAATGTTCTGTGCAACGAAGTCGATGTGCCCATTGAAATCCTTTTCGATGATTTCCTTGACGCGGTCAGCGCCAAAAGTCATTTCCCAGTGCGCAGTCATGATATCGACACCCAGCAGTTTCTGGGCATCGACCATATCCTGGGCATCTGTCCAATACGCGGTGCCGGAACCCTGCCAGGTGTCACCACCGTCCAGCAACAGCGAGCCGGGGCGCTGTGCACGAATGTTCTTTACCAATGTGGAAAGGTGAGCAAAGCCACCGACCTGACCGAATTGCCTGGCCGCTTCCACGAAATTCAGGTAGGTAAGGGCATGGGCATCACGGCTGCCAGGTTTGATTCCGTAGTAGGAAAGAAACTTATCGCCCACCAGATGTGGCGGCTTGCCTTTCATTGACCCGATACCGAGATTGATGCTGGGTTCGCGGAAATAGATGGGCATCAGCTGGGCGTGGCAGTCCGTGTAGTGCATGAGTGAGACATTACCGAATGCCGGCAGTTCGTATGGGCTGGTGGGGTTTTTTGCAGCGTTACTGTTCCCGCGGGCGGGAAGTGCAATACCCGATGCGCTGGCGACCGCCAGCATCTGCAGAAATTCTCGACGACTGATGTTCATGCTGTAATCCTTACTTGACGAGTAGTATTGCCGGGTGGCTTGCTTAGAAAGACGTGCTTGCGAGTACTTTATTCCTAAGGCGAAAACAAAAAAGCCCGGTCATACAACCGGGCTTTTTTACGCGAAGGCGTCTATTTACGTGCACCCGGGCCATTCATAACCAGCCCGTTACTCATGTAGGTATGGAAGTATTCCAGCGCCTGGTATTCATCACTTTGAGGCTTGAAAGGTTTGGCGCGCACCTGTTTGTTACAGCCACCGTAACGGCGGTGCATGGTGCCCAGGCCGCCCCACTTGGAACGATACACCGGGAAGTGAGTGGTGTGCCCGAGAGCCGGACTGAGAAGGTCGGCACGAATGCGGTTGCCGGCGTTCCACTGGTGACAATCGGCGCAGGACATGTTGAGCTGGCCCCGTTTGGCATAGAAGTGGTTCTTGCCACGCGTATAGGCTGCCACGGCGCCTTCATCACCCGGAACCACGACATTGGTCTTGTTACCGCGCGAAGTGTAGGCCATATAGGCAGAGATATCGGCAATTTCACCTTGCTGCCATTTTAATGGATCTTCACCGTTATTGCTGCGGCACTCGTTGATGGCAGCTTCCAGGGTGACGACGTTGCCTGTTGCGCTATCGTAATACGGATAATCCTGCTTGATGCTGTCGCCATCGTTGCGAAAGCAGCTGGCGTAGGTTTTACCGTTTTTAAACGGCGTATTAAACGCTTTTTTGCCGTTATCGATATTAAGCTCGTAGGGTGGGAACTCCTCGATGGCTTCCCATTGTTCGCGGGAAGCCTGGTCGATTGCGTAAACGCCATTGACGTATTCCTTGAAAGGTACGTCAGGGAAGCGTTCTGCGAAATAAGCACGGAACTCTTTCAGATCCTCTCGAGGACTGGCCTGTACTGCAAGCGATGCAGCACTGAGAAGGCCCAGAGTTGCAGCGATGGTTAGCAGTTTTTTCATAGGTTCTCCACCTCCGGTGATGGATGTTATCCAAGCGGGTTGTATTTTTATCAGCTGATCTGGGTTTCTGCCGAGTCACTTTCGCCCTTGTTGTCGACCCAGCTCAGTTTAACCGCGTCGCCGGCTTTTGCGCCCGCAAACTTGAATGACAGGTAGGGGTTTTTCGAAACAGCCGCCCCCCACATGGCAGTCATAACCTTGTTGCCGCCGTGTTCGCAGGTGACTTCCTGAATGAAGTGCGCAGGAATCAGGTTACCCGTTTTCTTGTCTTTAACCAGACCGGTATCCATCGGGTGTTTGATCAACGCCTTGACAGTGGTGACGTCGCCGCTTAATTTTGCTCGAATCTTGATCGATGCCATTTTGATATGTCCTCTAAACTGATTAACCGCCGCAGCCACCGATGGTGACTTTGACTTCTTTGCCGGTGCTGTACAGTTTTCCGTCAGCTTTCACAACGGCAATCACACTGGAAGTCTTTCCCATCTTGATGCGGGTGGATACGAAGCCTTCTGCACCGGCGCCCAGAACAAAGGATGCTGTCATGGGCGATGCATTCTTTTCAGCGATGATGCTGATTGACTCCGGGTTTGCAATGCTGGTTTCCACTGAAACAGGCACAACGGCCCCGTTTTCCGCGATATCCGGCGCGCGAATGGAAATCTTGTCCGAACCTTCCAGTTGGTGAGATCCCATCAAGGCGTCCAGAGCGCTGTCAACAGTCTTGGCTTCAAAGGCTGCTGTAGGCCAGGCGGCCAGCACCATGCGAGGGGTTAACAGTCCGGCACCCATCGCGGCGCTGACGGCCCCGGCGGCTACGGACCCTTTCAGAAAGGTTCTGCGTTTCATGTCAATCACTAGTCTGTCTCCTAATTTGCGTTCAACGCGTCTTTATAGCGTGTAGATAAACTCCACAATCTTGTCAATTTCACTTTCGCTGAGGATCTGCTGACGCCCGAACGGTGGCATGATGCTGTTTGAGTTCATCTTGGTAGCATCCCAGATTTGTGCGCGTAACCTGGATTTGTCGGGGTAACGTGCCTTCATCGCCACCAGCGGTGGGGCGATATTACCCGGCAGGTCGCCGCCGGCGACCTGGTGGCAAGCCAGGCAATTGCCTTTCTTGCGATCGAATGCGACCGCTTTGCCCTGCTCTACAACCGAACCGGCTTCTTCTGCCAGGACCAGGCCGGGAGCAGGAAGCAGGGCCATACTGCCAGCCAGCGCCAGCATAGAACTTGTAGTTTTAAGGATGCTGGGGAATTTCCGCATCATGTCCTCCTTCAGTGCACTTCGAAAGTGTTGTGCCAGCTGCCTGGCAATGGGCTGCGAAGTGATAGCAGGCCCCGCAGGTTAAGAACAGCTTTTAATGTAAAAGGTAAAATATAGTTCCCTGTTGCCATAGAGTCAAAAAGAGTTGCGCGTTTAGTGAAGACAAATACGCTTTAAAATTTTAAAACAGTCTAAGCCGGAGGACGGGGTAGGCAAGGCTTTTATTCCCATTGGGCCGGTTATTTTTGTTGGCGGGCTGCCAGGATTTTCTGTAACTCCTTCAAACGGGCCTGAATGCGAGCCTGCTCATACTGACTGAGCCCTTTGTATTTAAGTGCCTGTTTCAACTGGTCAATGGCAAGCTTGGGGCTGCCGTACAGGTTATAGACTTCTGCCGAGGCGATATTTGTCTCCCAGGCGGGACCACTGATGCTGGCAGCCTTGGCCCATAGTTTGTAAATCTCAGCCGTGCGCGCCTGTTTGTTGCGTAACATTTTCTGGACCTGGTCACGCGCCTGCTTTGCCTGGCCGGCCTGTATTAATGCTGCCACGTAATATTGGCCGACAATCAGGTCGCCCGGGTACAGGCTTAGTGTGTCTTTATATAAGCTCAGGGCTTCCTGTGTTTGCCCGCTTTCGAGTTGTATCTGCGCCAGCGCTGTGCGGTACATCGCGCGGTCCGGGTCGGTTTTCATCAGTGCGAGCAATTGCTTTTGTGCCTTCTCGTCAGCTCCGATACGCCAATACGCCAGTGCCAGTCCATAGTGTTCGGCCGGACCGGCAGACGTCTTGCCGGCGCGGGATTGATAGTCCTTGAGAGCAGTTTGCGGGTTGTTCGAATCCAGCACCTGCAAGCGGACGCGTACTAGCTGGAATTCCAGGGAGTCGAGTTCCTTGCCGTGCCCGTATTCCTCGGCACGAGACATGGATTCGGCAATACGGTCAGTGGTGACCGGGTGGGTGCTCAGGAATTCCGGCATGTTATTGCCATACAGGCGGGTGGACTGGTGCAGGCGTTCGAAGAAACTGGGCATGCCATAGGGGTCGATTCCGGATCGAGCCAGTGTCTGGATACCGATACGGTCCGCCTCTTTTTCATTGGCGCGTGTGAAATTCAGTTGACGTTGGATGTTACCGGCCTGAATCGCTGAAACGCCGGCTATACCGGCATCCGCGTTTTCGGTCGCTACGCCCAGCAGAATGGCGGCAATCATGCCCGCCACTGTAGGCAGGTTCATCTGGTTGGCGCTTTCATAGGCGCGTAACAGGTGGCGCTGGGTGACGTGCGCGATTTCGTGCGCCATTACGCCAGCGAGTTCGCTTTCGTTGCGTGCGGTGAGCATTAGGCCGGTATGTATACCAATATAACCACCAGGTCCGGCAAATGCGTTGACGGCGGAGTCTTTTACCACGAAAAAGGTAAAGGGATAGCTGGGGGCGTCGCTGTTGGCGACCAGTCGGTCACCCAGTTGTCGGATGTAGCCGTCTATTTGCGGGTCGTTGATGAGCGTGGCCTGGGCGCGAATACTGTTCATGAAGGCCCCGCCCAGTTCTATTTCCTGAGCAGGCGAAATCAGTGAACCGCTGGAGTCTCCGAAATCCGGCAAGTCGTTTCCGGTTACTTCGCTCAAAACAAAAGAAGGGGGATAGACGAGTGTTCCGGTAAGAGCGGCAATTGTTAACCAACGAAATTTCATTTGACAAGAGAATACCCTAGTCGACTTTCGGAAACTACCGTTGGCCCGGCAAATTTCCTGGATAAGTTCCTGCTTTTATTGACGCGCGGGATGTCCGGGCACAGAGTATTGGCAATAGCTACTATATGGTGGGCTTATGTCTTAATATTGAGGGTATTGATAACCATCCGCTGGCGGCCTGGATGGAGTCGGGCCCTGAGGATTTTCTTCTATGGTTGATGTACGCAGTCCGGCGGAAATGGCGCGCGGTGTTTTACCCAATGCTGAAAGCGTCCCTGTGCATCTCGTGCCGGTCAGGATGGAGGTGTGGCGAAATCCGCTGAGAATCGTATTTTATTGCCGTAATGGTGCACGTTCGGCGCAAGTTTGTGCTTTTTTGCGGCAACAAGGTTTTGGTCAAGTCATCAATCTGCGTGCTGGTATTATTGGCTTGTTTCGGCAGGGATACGCCATTGAAGCGCCCGGGCTTGCTCTTATGGCCGGTTGATCAGGTGCTTCCCGGTTGCACGGTCAATAGGGCGATATAGAGGTTTGGCTTGCGTTTGGCCGGTACTTATCCTATAAAGGCGACCCATCTTTTTTGGAACCGATTGACGGTTAATCATCAATACACGTTAAGGAGCGCTGTACGATGGCAAATTTTGACGAAGAATTAGACGCATCCGGACTAAACTGCCCCCTGCCGATCCTGCGGGCCAAGAAGGCGCTTAATACGTTGGACAGCGGCAAAATACTGCGCATTATCGCGACCGACCCGGGTTCTGTGAAGGACTTCGAAGCCTTCGCCAAGCAGACCGGTAATGAGCTGCTGGAATCCAAGGAAGTCGGTGGTAAGTACGAGTTTCTGATCAAGAAAGCGTAAGCAGCTACTGGCTTATAAAAAAGGGATCGGTGGGCTTTATCCTCCGATCCCTTTTTTTTGCGTTCAATCTTAACGAGTCAATCTGTCTTCTTTCTCGTTTTCTCGCTTCCTCCCGTCTTGACACCTAGATCTTCCATACCACCTGGGCGCTGATGATATCCACGTCGGTATTGTCGTATTCACCGTTTATGTTGCCTGTCGTTGGTTCTCCACTGTTGATTTCCGGTTCATCGACAAACAGGTGTGTGTAGGCTACGTCGATACCCAGCGACTCGGTAATCTGGTAACCAAAGCCCAGCGCAGCCCAGATCCGGTCGTCGCCGGGGATACGGGCTGTTCGGTGCTCGGCGTCGGGAATCGGTGTCTGGTCGTAAGCGGTGCCGGCGCGGAAGGTCCAGTTGCTGTTATAACGGTAATCCACGCCCAGGGAAAAGCGCCAGACGTCGTCCCAGCTTTCGTCGACAACGGTATCCGGCTGGAATGAATCGTAGCTGATTCTCAATTCGTCGAAATTACCCCAGCCGGTCCAGGTGGCGTCCGCCATCACCGACCAGCGGCTGTTGAGGTCATGATAGACGCTCAATGAGGCGGTCTGTGGCAGATCGACATCGGCGCTGACATCGGTTCTGACAAAAATATTGAAGTTGGAAAACTGCGGGATGGTGTCCCTGAACCTCCCCTTGCCGGTCAGGTTCTGCTGGATTTTTGAGCGATAGGACAGGCCGACTCGCGTGCCGGGCAGTGGTTCGTACAAAAGGCCGACGTTGTAGCCGCCAGCCCAGTTATCGCCCTCGACCTTGGCGAAAGCATCGCTGCCCTGCGGAGTGAGCCCGGTGCACAGGGCCGGATCGGCGCCTGGGAAGCCGCCAGCCTGAAGCTGTTGCTGGGTGGGTAGGCACAGACTGCCCTGGTCGACGTACTGGGTCAGTTTGACATCGATGTACTGCATGTTGAAGCCGGCCCCGACAGAGAACTTGTTATTGACCTTGTAGGCCAGCGAGGGGTTGATATTGATGGTTTTGAGGTCGGATTCGATGGCGTGATAGCGGCCTTTCCAGCCATCGTTGTATTCGGTGGACAGTCCGAACGGCGCATTGATGCCCAGGCCGAAAAAGATACCGCTGCCCAGCGGTGCCGTGAAATACAGGTTAGGCACGATGCCGTCATCTCCGGCGTTACCGCCGTTGCCACCTGACACGGATGAGCCGGCAGGGTCCGTGGCCGCACCTTCAAACTTGGCTGAAGTCGTTATCCAGTGCGCGCCGGCAACCAGCTGGCGGGGCAACCGGGTCATGCCGGCGGGGTTGAAGTAGATGGTGGATGCGTCGTTAGCGAAGGCGGCTGCCCCGGCATAGGCGTTACCCTGTTGGCTGGCGCTTTGGTCGATCAAGGCGAAACCCGATGCCATGCTGGTGGACGTGCAGGCGGCCAGGACTCCCAGTGTGAGTGTTCTAAGCAATAATGAGAAACCGACTTGTCGTTTACGCATCTGGTAATCCTCCAGTTTGTTGTGTTGCCGCGACGGTGTTGAGCATATCGCCATAGTACCAGTGATTACAAGAAAAACCACGCTAGGGTTATGATAAGAAATGACACCTAACTATTAGTAAAATCTAATATATCACGGTACCTTTATTTGCAGTTTTTATGATTTTAGGATTTGACAAGTGGTCACTTATATTCCATCTTTATATCCAATGCTCGGGGATCTGTTGTGATAATGCAACAGACGGGTGGGCGCCACCTGAATGAACGGATCGAGGAAAGGAACTATGAAGCGCATCCTGATAAGTACGTTGACATCGGCTGCCGTGGCCGCTGTTCTGCTGTCGCCACTGGCAAACGCCACCAACGGGTATTTCAAAATCGGCGGCGGCGCAAAGAACAAGGGTCTGGCGGGCGCCGGTATTGCGTACGGTCAGGACGCCGTGGCGGGTGCCACCAACCCGGCCACCCTGGCCGGCATCGGCACCCGTATAGACGCGGGTATGGAAATATTCAAGCCCAAGCGCAGGGGCGTGGTGGATGCCACACGTATCGGTGGTGCCAGGTCTGAAGAGAAGAGCCGATCGAACACGTACCTGGTAC
Source organism: uncultured Gammaproteobacteria bacterium (assembly GCA_965603065.1). GTDB lineage: Bacteria > Pseudomonadota > Gammaproteobacteria > DSM-19610 > DSM-19610 > Thiogranum. The sequence goes on along the minus strand of CBFDBP010000006.1, from coordinate 27,962 downwards.
CGCAGTTCGGTACGGCCAAGGTCATCAACGACAAAATCACCCTGGGACTGGCGGTCACAGGCAACGGTGGCATGAACACCCGCTACGGTGATGCCGATGCCGGCAACGGCAATATCTATACCGACGCCTTTGCGCCGGCAATCGGTGTTACGTCATCTTTCCCGGGAGGACCATCGGGTTTTGCCGGTTTACTGGAAAGTCAGGGCGTGCCCGCGTCGGCCATCGATCCCAATCTGATTGCTTTGGGGGGCAATCCCAATATCACTCCCGCCCTGGGTATTAACCTGGCCCAGGCGCTGATAACCCCGACTATTACCTACAAGTTCAACGACAATCACGCTGTCGGTTTCGGGCCGGTGATCGGCTGGCAGCGTTTCCGCGCCTATGGTCTCGGCCTGTTCCAGTCATTTTCCAACACGCCAGACAAGGTCACCAACAACGGTAATGACAATTCGGTGGGTTATGGCGCGCGTATCGGTTACCAGGGCACCTTCTTCGACATGTTTTCTGTCGGCGCGGTTGCGACTTCGAAGATCTACATGGATAAGTTCGACGACTACGCCGGACTGTTTGCAGAGCAGGGTGACTTCGATATCCCGGCCACTTTCGGTGGCGGTATCGCCATCCATTTCACGCCCGGCTTGACGCTTGTGGCCGATGTGTCGCGTATTATGTATGGCGACGTTGACTCGCTTGCCAACAAGGGCCCAACTGCGGATGAGTTTTTTGGCGCATTTGCCAATGCCCTGGTTTCAGGTAACGGATCAGTGTTGCCGAATGCGCTCGGCAAGAATGACGGCTGGGGTTTCGGCTGGGACGATGTCTGGGTGTACAAGATCGGTGTCGACTATGCCTATAACAACAAGTGGACCTTCCGCACCGGCTTCAACTATGCCGAAGTTCCCTTCGACGACGACCAGGCGCTGTTTAACGTGCTGGCCCCGGCGGTGGTGGAAAAACACGTCACGGCGGGTTTTACCTACAGCCCGAGCCAGAACAGCGAGATTACGGTGGCTTACATGCACGCCTTCAGAAACAGTGTCGATAATACCTATACGGGGACCGGGAACTTTACCGGCTTCAGTTACGGTGCCAAGAACGATATGTACCAGAATTCCATTGAAGCAAGCTACGCCTGGAAGTTCTGACTGCTTGCCAGGCGGACAGGCGACAATATTGAAGAAAAGGGGCGCTAATAGGCGCCCCTTTTCTTTTGTTCGTCATTTACTTGTCGTATTTTAAAGGACTATTGACTAGAATCCATGGCAGACTGATGCCAGCGGCGAGCGGAGAGGGATAGCTATGGTTAAACGAATGATTTCGGCGCTTATGCTGCTGGGAATGATGTTGCTGCCCTATGCGGTTGGCGCGCAGGCAGAGGACCACTTCAAGCCTTTTGTGCTGGCATCCAGGGGTGCCGGTGATTTCGATACCAGGATTCGGGAAACCAGGGATGCGCTGATCGGCGCCGGGTTCGAAATTGTCGGCGAATACACACCGTATGCCGATACCTTTGTGGATAACGCGCGCGTCATCATTGTCACTAACGATGAGCTGAAAACAGTAGCCGGAAAGACGCAGCACGGCGGTTTTGCCGCGCCCTGGCGTGTCGCTGTGACAAAAGTGGGTGACGAAGTCCAGGTGGCTTATGTGAATCCGATTTACATCGCCCATGCGTATCGGTTGGAGTCCGATCTGAATGGTGTTTCGGAAGGGCTCAAGCGGGCATTGGGTGCCCAGGAATCCTTTGGTTCGGAAAAGGGGTTGACAGAGCGCAAACTGCGCAAGTATCGCTATACCTTTGGTATGGAGTACTTTGATGATGTCTATACACTGGCCGAATACGGCAGCCATAAGGAGGCGGTGGCGGCTATCGAAAACAACCTGGCACAAGGGCGAGGTGGTGTTACCAAGGTGTATCGCCTGGATCTCGGCAATGACGTGACGGTATTCGGTGTGGCGCGCAAGGCGCCGCCGGATGGCGATGAGCACATGGATGAGGCCTGGATAATGGAGAATGTTGACTTCAAGGAACACAAAGGTACCGCTTATCTGCCCTATGAAATTCTGGTGGACGGCGGTGACGTTGTTGCTTTGCACATGCGTTTCCGTATGGCCTTGCACTATCCGGATCTGAAAATGATGGGCAAAAACAGCTTTATGCAGATCATGCCCAGTCCCAAGGCCAACGAAACAGCGTTAAAGGCCGCCGCCGGAGGTAAGTAGACCGGTGAGGGTGCCCGGCAGACAGCCCGGGCGATTGACAACAGGTGATTGGGCCAGGCTGTTGCAGTAAAGCGCCTGGCCCTTTTTACCTCCACTTCCCCATTCAGGGAGCACATGCAAACGATCTAATATTCCTGTATTGTTGCCCACCTGATCAAATATTCTTATTGGGTCTAAAAAAACCAAGTGGGTGCATTTCGCGCGCTCTTGAACGCAAAGGGTTCGTTATCATGGCAGATCGGAGATTACAGGTTTTCCATACCGTCGCGCGTCTATTGAGTTTTACCAAGGCGGCTGAAGCGCTGCACATGACACAGCCGGCTGTCACATTTCAGGTCCGCCAACTCGAAGAACAATTTAATACCCGGCTTTTTGATCGGACGCATAACCGTATCAGTCTTACTGAAGCGGGTAAGCGTGTTTACGAGTATGCGCACAGCATTTTTGAACTGTACTCGGAAATGGAGAATGCAGTTCGTGAAATGACTGGCGATATCAGCGGTATACTGATGATCGGGGCAAGTACAACGATTGCGGAATATATGCTGCCGGCATTACTGGGGGATTTCAAAAAGAAGTACCCGGACGTCAATGTTCAGCTCAAAGTGTCGAATTCCGATGGCATCGTTCACATGGTGGAAAACAATGTGATTGACCTCGGCGTCGTAGAGTCCCCGGTGATGAACAAGAATCTGGTGGTGGAAGTCTGTCGTATGGACCAGCTGGTTGCCGTGGTGTCGCCTCAGCATCCAATGGCGAATCAGGAGTCGGTGAAAATAGAGAATCTGCTCGAATACCCTTACATTTGTCGCGAGGAAGGTTCGGGTACCCGTGAAGTTATCGCCGAGTATATGAATGAACTGGATGTCAATCCCAACCAGATTCATCTGACCATGGAATTGGGTAGTCCAGAGTCGATCAAGGGGGCTGTTGAGGCCGGTATGGGCGTGTCGATTATTTCATTCGCGACCGTTCAGAAAGAACTGAAGCTGGGCACTCTGGTCGCGCTGACCATGGAACCGGTGCTGCAACGTCCTTTCTCTTTTGTTCATCAAAAACAGAAATTCCGTCATCGTGCCATGGATGAGCTGCTCGAGTTCGCACGAAGTTACTGCAAATCACATCCCGAAGTTGTATAAACGGGAGTTATGAGTCGGAAGCAGCAAGACAAATTAATTGGCGTTTTAGAAAGCTTATCCCCCGCCGATCAGACGGCAGTTCTCAGCTTTGCCGAGTTTCTTCTCAGCCGTGCGCCAACAGCTAAAGCGGTTCCTGCTGTAGCAGTCGACATACCTGAGCCGGAGCTGGGCGCGCGGCCGCAGGATGAAAAGGTTGTTGCTGCCATTAAGCGCCTGTCCAAAGTTTATTACATGCTGGATAAGAGCAAGATGCTGGGTGTGACGTCGGACCTTGTGACTCAGCATATCCTGCAGGGGCGCGAAGCTGTGGCGGTCATCGATGAGCTTGAACAGGTTTTTGCAGATCATTACCGGCAATTAAAGCAGGGCGACGGTGAAAAATCCTAGGAGCCTGTCGGACTTAGGCAATCGTAGCGAGCATGGTACCCCAGGGCACCAGCGCAGTAGATTGTCCCTAAGTCCGACAGGCTCCTAGATTCCGCAGTTGACCGCTCCGAGGATATATTAACGTGTTGGTGTGCATGATCTTTCATGGATTAAATGGATTCACCGTTCAACTGCGGAATCTAGGATAATGGAAATTCTCCGTCAATGGTTCCAGCGCTTCTCCGCAGACCCACAGGCCGTGATCCTTGTGCTGGTGCTGCTGGTTGGTTTTGTGGTGGTGCTGACCATGGGCAAGATGCTGGGACCTGTACTGGCTGCACTTGTTTTGGCCTATCTTCTGGAGGGCCTGGTCAGTGCCCTGCAGGAATACGGTATACCCAGGTTCGCCGCGGTTATCCTGGTTTTTATTATCTTCATGGTGTTCCTGATGTTTTCATTGCTGGGCCTGTTTCCGCGGCTGTCATACCAGCTGACCCAGCTGGTTCATCAGTTGCCCAGCATCATAGGCAAGGGCCATGATGCCCTTATGCGTTTGCCCGAACGTTATCCGGAACTGATCAGCGAGGCACAGATCAATGATGTGATTAATGTCATCCGCGCCGAACTGGCGGGACTCGGACAGCGTATGGTTTCGATGTCTGTCGCATCCGTGGTTGGCGTCATCACCCTGATGGTTTATGTGATTCTGGTGCCAGTGCTGATCTTCTTCTTTCTCAAGGACAAAACACGCATTATTCAGTGGATGACAATCTACCTGCCGCGTGACCGTGCATTGACAAAACGCGTTTGGAGTGACGTGAACGCCCAGATCGCCAACTATGTGCGCGGCAAGATCTGGGAAATTCTGATTGTAGGTTCCGTTAGTTACGTCACTTTCGTGATGATGGATTTACAGTACTCAGTGTTACTGGCAACGCTGGTCGGCTTGTCTGTGGTGATCCCTTACATCGGTGCTGCTGCGGTGACCCTGCCAATCGCTGCGATCGCATTTTTTCAGTGGGGGTGGAGTGCGGACTTCTGGTACGTGCTGATCGCCTACGGCGTGATCCAGGCGCTGGATGGCAATGTGCTGGTGCCACTGTTGTTCTCTGAGGTTGTGAATCTGCACCCGGTCGCAATCATAATTGCGATATTGGTATTTGGCGGGCTGTGGGGATTCTGGGGTGTGTTCTTCGCGATTCCACTGGCCACCCTGGTGCAGGCGGTGCTCAAGGCCTGGCCTGGTGGAAGAGGACGGCTGCTTGCACAGGAAACGGTTCCAAATTAAACCAGACGGGTCACAAAACCTCTGAAGCATAGTCAGCCAGGCGTGAACGTTCTCCGCGGGTCAGCATGATATGGCCACTGTGTGCCCAGCTTTTGAAACGATCGACAACGTAGGTCAGCCCTGAGCTGGTTTCGGTTATATACGGCGTATCAATTTGTGCCACATTGCCCAGGCAGATAACCTTGGTGCCCGGGCCGGCGCGTGTCACCAGGGTCTTCATTTGTTTGGGTGAGAGATTCTGTGCTTCGTCCAGGATCAGATACTTGTTCAGGAAAGTGCGACCGCGCATGAAGTTCATAGAACGGATTTTAATGCGGTTGCTGAGCAGGTCATTGGTAGCCGCACGGCCCCAGTCACCACCAACATCGGAGTGTGTGAGGACCTCCAGGTTATCCATCAAGGCGCCCATCCATGGCGTCATCTTTTCCTCTTCCGTGCCCGGCAGAAAGCCGATATCCTCACCGACCGGCACGGTGACGCGCGTCATGATGATTTCCTTGTAACGGTTTTCTTCCAGCGTCTGGGTGAGACCTGCGGCCAGTGCCAGCAGGGTCTTGCCGGTACCCGCGGTGCCCACCAGGCTGACAAAATCCACTTCCGGGTCCATCAACAGATTGAGCGCAAAGTTCTGCTCCCGGTTACGGGCGCTGATACCCCAGACGGTGTGTTTTGAACCCCGGTAATCGATCGCTGTTTCCAGTACTGCGCTATTAACTTCCAGTTCACGGACCAGTGCCTCGAAGCCCTGCTCTTCGGGCAGGTAAACGCACTCGTTGGTGCTCCAGGATTCAACCAGCGGACCACTGACACGATAGTAGTTGCGACCATCCTTCTGCCAGGATTCCAGGGTGTCGCCGTGTTCCTGCCAGAATTCCCCGGGCAATTCGCTACTGCCGGAAAACAGCAGATTGACGTCTTCGAGCACCTGGTCATTGTAATAGTCTTCAGCATGAATCCCGAGTACAGCCGCCTTGATACGCAGATTGATGTCCTTGGAAACCAGCGTAACCGTGATGTCAGGATGCTCATTCTGCAGGGCAAGTGCGGTGCCGAGGATATTGTTGTCCGGCTTGTTACCCGCCAGGGCTTCCGGCAGGGCAGCAGTCAGCATATGGGTCTGAAAGAACAGGCGCCCGAATTTTTCCGTATCCAGGTCTTCAAGCAGGCCGCGGTCGTTGAGAGGAATGCCCTGTCCAATGTTATCGACACCGATATCGCGCATCAGTTCATCGAGGAAGCGGCTGACCTGGCGCACGTTGCGGGCGACCTCGGAAACACCTTTCTTGCCGGCATCCATTTCCTCGAGTACCACCATGGGCAGGAAAACATCGTGTTCCTGGAAGCGGAACAGTGCGGTGGGGTCGTGCATCAGCACGTTGGTGTCGAGGATAAAGAGTCGTTTGGGGGATGTGTCGGCTTGAATCATCTTTGAGGCTGCAACGCTAATGCTTTCATCGTGTTAACCGGCCCTAGGCGCGATTGAGCTCGCGCACCGCTGCAAGGACGTCTTCGACATGCCCGTCGACTTTTACCTTGCGCCACTCCTTGCGCAGCTTTCCATCGCTATCGATCAAGAAAGTGCTGCGTTCGATGCCCATGACCTTGCGGCCGTACATGTTTTTTTCTTTGATGACATCAAACAGAGCACACAGCGCTTCGTCCTGATCGGAAAGCAGGTCAAATGGAAATTCCTGTTTGGCTTTGAAATTTTCGTGTGATTTAAGGCTGTCTCGCGAAACACCGACGACTATGGCTTTGTTGCGCTTGAACTTGCTGTAGTTGTCGCGGAAGTCCTGGCCTTCACGGGTGCAGCCCGACGTGTTGTCCTTGGGGTAAAAATACACCACCAGGTTCTTGCCTTTGCAATCCGCAAGCTGGAAGGTCTTTTCGCCGCTGGAAGCGGCTTTGAAATCGGGAACCTTTTTATCCAGTTGTACTTTACTCATGCGGCTTATCCTTTAAGCGGTTCAATCACTGCATCCAGGTTCAGGCGGTCACAGAAATCCAGGAATTCTTCCCGTAAGCTGGCGATATGCGTATCTGCCGGTACGTCCAGGGATATGTGCACCGAGAACATCACTGTCCCGGTGTGCGCTGCGGAATAGCTGGAGGTGCTAAGATCCTGTATGTTGATGCTGCGCTGGGAAAAGAAATTAGCCAGATTATGCACGATACCGGGGTGGTCCAGGGCCACAACATCCACGGCGTAGGGCAGGAATGCGCCACTGCGCTGCTGTTTCTCGGTACGTTTAACACTCAGCTTCATACCGAGTTTTGTCTGAATCTGATCAAGCTGGTCTTCCAGTTTGACCAGACTATTCCAGTTTCCGGACACCAGCAGCAGCACCGCAAACTCGCCACCCAGAACCATCATGCGACTGTCGGCGATATTGCAGCCACTGTCCAGAATCCACCTGGAAAGCTGGTCAGCCAGGCCTGGACGGTCCTCCCCTACAGCGGCGATAACCAGCTGTTTAGTCATAGCGGTAACCCATGGTTTTCACGATGGCTCAGCCTACCATTATTCCAATTCCACGGCACGCAGTTGCTCGGCGGCCTGTTCCGGGCTGATGGTGCTGACAAACAAACCGGAGCCCAGTTCAAAGCCGGTCGGTATGCTGGTGCGTGGACAGATTTCCAGGTGCCAGTGGTAGCTGTCATGGCAATGGGAAAATTCATTGTTATGCGGAATCGAATGCAGGAAAAAATTGTATTGTGCGCCACCGATAACGGCGTCCAGACGCGTCATCGAGTGCTTCAGTACGCGTGCCAGATCATGGCGTTCATCATCGCTGATGTCCACGAAGTCACTGCGGTGTCGCAGCGGCAGGATATGAATTTCCCATTCGTAGCGGCTGGCAAAGGGCTTGATGGCGACAAAGTGTTCGCCGCGTTCGATAACGTACTGGCCGACATTAAATTGTCGACGTACCGCCCCGGATTCACGGTCGTATATGGTGGCTTCAAAGGTGAGGGCTTCGTCGATCAGCGAGCAGAAAATGCACTGGCGGTTTTTTTCAAAATACTTACGGCTGTGCGTGACTTCATTGTACACGTTTTCCGGTACCACCGGCATGGCGATAACCTGGCTGTGGGTGTGCGCAATACTGGCACCGGCGGCGGGCCCGAAGTTCTTGAATACCAGCACGTACTGAATGCGCTCATCCGCTCTATAAAGTGCACGAATGCGGTCGCGGTACACGCCCATCAGGCGGAACAGGTGGTCTTCGGACATGTCCTGAATGGCGATACCGTGTTCCGGGTGATCAATGATAACCTCGTGTCGCCCGTAACCGTCGATTGCCTGCTGCAGGCCAAACACCAGGTTGCTTGATTGGCTGTCGTCACCGAGTACGGGGTAGAGGTTTTCGACCACCCGTACAGACCATTTTTCCTCGCTTGGCGAACTGGTTACGGTTGGTGGTGTCATGTGCTCGTTGCCGGTGCAGAACGGGCAGCGGTCGACGTGTTTGCGGGAGTCGCGCGGCGCCGGTTCCTCATCTTTGCGCGGACGCATGCCGCGCGCCGTAGAGACCAGCACCGACTCGGTGGGTACGATGGGATTGATGCGGATTTCGCGGACAGATTCCTGTTGGTCAGTCATGGCGCACTAAGTTTCCCTATTGGTCCAGGCAGGAATTATCACCTCAAAGGGCGCAAAGGACACAAAGTGCTTTTAAAGCGCCCATTAAATGTACTAATGAAGTGCTGGTGGATTGCTGGCGACACATCCCGTGCCCGGCCCGGGAGCTTGCCGGATTCAGGTAAACCCGGCGAGCCGAATGACTGGAAAATCGAGCTGGTTCAGTTCGCCACTCTGCTTGTCAGTGGCGGGCCGGAAACGTACCATGCGCTTTATTTTCCGTTCTGGAGAGCTTGATGTTTCACGGCAGTATGGTTGCGCTGGTTACGCCGATGCGCGAAGACGGCGCGGTGGACGATGACAGCCTGGAAGCACTCATCGAATTCCATGTTGCTGAAGGTACAGACGCCATTGTCGCGGTGGGTACCACCGGTGAATCTGCGACTATAGACGAAAAAGAACACTGTGCCCTGTTACGTCGTATCGTGGAACAGGTCTATGGGCGGTTGCCGGTGATTGCGGGAACCGGGGCCAATTCCACGCAGGAAGCCATTGATTTGACCCGATGCGGTATGCAGGCGGGTGCGGATGCCTGCCTGCTGGTGACCCCTTACTACAACAAACCCACCCAGGAAGGGCTGTATCAGCACTATAAGGCTGTTGCGGACGCTGTCCCGGTCCCACAGATTCTATACAACGTGCCTGGACGGACTGTCTGTGATTTATTGCCGGAAACCGTGCAGCGGTTGGCTCCGATTTCCAACATTGTCGGCATAAAGGAAGCGACCGGGGATCTGCAGCGTGGTAAAAAGATCCTGGAAACCTGCGGAGATCAGCTGGATCTGTATAGTGGCGACGATGCCACTGCAATGGAGTTGATCCTGCTGGGCGCAAAGGGGGATATCTCGGTGACCGCGAATGTGGCGCCCAGAGCCATGCACGATATGTGTGCCGCGGCACTGGCCGGGGATCGTGTACGGGCGGAGCAGATCGACCAGCGACTGCGGGTTTTGCATGAGGATCTCTTCATTGAATCCAGCCCTATCCCGGTGAAATGGGCATTGCACGAAATGGGGCTGATCCCGCCCGGGCTGAGACTGCCGCTGACACCACTCGCTCCTCAATATCATCAGCGTGTTCGGGACGCCCTGCGGCAGGCGGGTGTTCTGCAGACGGCGGATGTCCAGATATAGAATGAAAAAGGTTGGTTTTTTGTTTATGTGTCAAAGTGACTTTACAAATCGGGTATTGTTGGCGCTTGTCATGCTGCCGACGGTAACGGCCTGCAGCTGGTTAAACAATGTTTTTCCTGATCGTAGCAAGGATTATCAAAAAGCCAAGCCAAGCGCCTCCCTGGAGGTTCCGCCGGATCTCACCACCACGCCGGTCACCGATGGCCTGGTGGTGCCAAGTGAATCGACAACGCTATCCGGCTATACCACTGCCCGCAAGACAAGCGGCGCTCGTGCCGGTGAGAGTGTGGTTTTGCCCAGCCAGGAATCGTTGAGTCTGGAGCGATACCAGGACAGGGCCTGGCTGGTCGTTCAGGGTGACCCTGCAGCGGTGTGGCCGGAAGCCAGGGAATTCTGGCTGGAGAACGGCTTTTTCATTATGACTGAAGATCCTGCCACCGGGATTCTGGAAACCGACTGGGCGGAAAATCGTGCGAAAATTCCTCAAGGGCCGATACGCAGGCTGGTCGGGCGGATATGGGATCAGGCTTATTCGTCGGCTTATCGGGATCGTTACCGGATGCGCCTGGAGCGTGGTGAGAAGCCCGGCACCACCGAACTGTTTATCACGCATCAGGGAGTGGAAGAGATCCTTACAAGCGAGAGCGATGAAAGCGCGACCGTGTGGGGGCCGCGGCCTAAAGATCCGGGGCTGGAATCGGAAATGCTCAAGCGCATGATGATCTATCTTGGTGTGCAACCGGAGCAGGCGGAGCAGATGCTGGCCGAGGAAAAACCTGTCCAGATACACGCGGAACTGATACAGCAGGATTCCGGACAGGCCACACTGGTCGTGCATGACGATTATTCCAAAGCCTGGAGAAATGTGGGCATTGTGCTGGATCGTGTCGATTTTGCAGTCGAGGATCGTGATCGTTTGCAAGGCATTTATTATGTCCGCTACAACGATCCACTCAAAGATCAGAAAGACAAGGGGCTGCTTTCCAAGCTTGCCTTCTGGTCATCGGACGACGAGCAGCAGGTCCAGCATTACCAGATCAAACTGTCCGATGATGGCGCCGACACCCGGGTCGTGGTTTTAAATGAAGAGGGTGACCCCGAGATCTCGGTAACCGGTGTGCGCATCCTTAGGCTTTTGCACGAAGAGCTGAAATAAACCCGCGATGCGTTTTGCATCCCTCGGCAGTGGCAGCAAGGGTAACGCCACGCTGGTGGAAGCGGGTGATACCCTGCTGTTGATCGACTGCGGCTTTTCCTGCCTGGAAGCGGAAAAGCGTCTTGCCAGTCTTGCTCTGCAGCCGGGTGATGTGACGGCCATTCTGGTCACCCATGAACACAGCGATCATATCTCGGGGGTCGCCCGCTTTTCGCGCCGTTATGACATACCCGTGTGGATGACTGCCGGTACCGAAGCTGCGCATAAAGGCGGTAAGCTGGCTGAGTGGCATTGTTTCAACGCCCACCAGTGCTTTGAAATCGGCGATGTACTGGTTCAGCCGTTCCCGGTGCCGCACGATGCGCGTGAGCCCTGCCAGTTTGTCTTTTCCGACGGTGTCAGACGCCTGGGCCTGCTGACGGACACCGGCAGTGTGACTGTGCATATCGTCAGGGCGCTCGATCAGCTGGATGCGCTGATCCTGGAATGCAACCACGACCCCGAGTTGCTCGCCTGCGGATCTTATCCGTGGCACCTTAAACAGCGCGTTGGTGGCCCGCTCGGGCATCTGAGTAATCAGCAAGCGGCGGATTTATTAACGAAAATAGACACCAGCCGGTTACAGCACCTGGTTGCCGCACATCTCAGCGAAAACAATAATCGCCCGCATCTGGTTCGCGAGTTATTGTCGACTGTGCCGGTTTGCCGGCACGCCGAAATCATGGTCGCTGACCAGCCGGCCGGTATGCCCTGGAAGACCCTGGAATAACCCCCGCTGCCCTGCCGCCATCAACAGGCGGCTGTACCGGTTGCAGGCCATCCAGTATCATTGCGGGCTTTCCCGGGGACTGATTTCAGATCTGCCCCCGGCTTTAATTTGTCTCCTGCTTAATAGAGGAAGTCCATGCTGCAATTGCTCGGTGCAAACGCCTTTTCGCCTTTTCGTCTTCAAAAGCGCGCCGAGCAGATCCGGCGGACTGTCGCCGGGGTGACTGGACTGACGGCACATTTCGTGCACTTTGTCGAGATTGAGCAGGAACTGACCACCGATCAGCATGAGGTTTTGCTGAAGTTGCTGGACTGTCAGGGAACAGATTTGAAATTTGTCCAGGGTGGGTTTTCACTTTGGGTCGTGCCACGCATCGGTACTATTTCACCCTGGTCCAGTAAAGCGACTGACATTGCCCATAACTGTGGCCTGGTCTCGGTCAAGCGTATTGAACGGGGTATCCGTTATGACCTGAAGCTCGAAGGCGGGAGAGCGCTCGATGACGAGGCTTTGCATTCAATAGATGCTGTGTTGCGCGACAGAATGACAGAGTCGGTGCTGACGCGCGCCGAAGACGCGCCGTTGTTATTTCAGCAGGCCGATCCCGCAGCGGTGGTCAGTGTTGATGTTCTGCAAAGTGGTCGGGGGGCGTTGGAACGCGCCAACGTCGAACTGGGACTGGCTTTGTCCAGCGACGAGGTCGATTACCTGTTGGACAGTTTCATGTCGCTGGGACGAAACCCGACCGATGTGGAATTGATGATGTTTGCGCAGGCCAATTCTGAGCATTGCCGTCACAAGATTTTCAACGCCAGCTGGCTAATTGATGGCGAAGAACAGGATGCCACCCTGTTTGACATGATTCGCGCCAGTTATAAGGCCAGTCCGGACGGTATCCTGTCCGCCTACCACGATAATTCAGCGGTACTGGAAGGGCAACCGGCAAAGCGTTTTATGGTCAATCCGCAAACGGGTGAGTACCAGGCCTGCCTGGAGGATGCCCATATCCAGATCAAGGTGGAAACGCACAACCACCCCACGGCAATCTCACCGTTTCCCGGTGCGGCAACCGGTTCCGGTGGTGAAATCCGTGACGAAGGCGCTACCGGTCGTGGCGCCAAACCCAAGGCGGGACTGTGCGGCTTTTCGGTATCCAATCTGCGTATCCCGGATTTTGTCCAGCCCTGGGAAACCGATCATGGCAAACCGGAACGTATAGTATCCGCCATCGATATCATGATCGACGGACCACTGGGTGCAGCCGCATTCAACAACGAATTTGGCCGGCCCAATCTGTGTGGTTATTTCCGCACCTATGAAGAACGGGTGCCCGGGCCACAAGGGCTGGAACTGCGTGGTTACCACAAGCCCATTATGATAGCCGGTGGTTACGGAAATATTCGCGCCGAGCATATCGAGAAACTGGATATTCCCGCTGGATCCCAGATTATTGTGCTGGGCGGCCCGGCCATGTTGATCGGTCTGGGCGGCGGCGCCGCATCGTCCATGTCCAGTGGTACCAGTTCGGAAGAGCTGGACTTTGCTTCAGTGCAGCGTGGTAATCCCGAAATGGAGCGTCGCTGCCAGGAGGTCATCGACCGCTGCTGGGCAATGGGCAGGGATAACCCGATATTGTCCATCCATGATGTCGGCGCCGGTGGCTTGTCAAACGCATTGCCTGAATTGGTCAACGATGCAGGCCGGGGCGGGGCGTTTGAATTGCGTGCGGTGCCCAACGATGAGCCCGGTATGTCACCGATGCAGATCTGGTGTAACGAATCCCAGGAGCGTTACGTATTGGCGGTTCCGGCCGAGCGCATGGATGAGTTTCAGGCAATATGCGAGCGGGAACGCTGTCCGTTTGAAGTGCTGGGTGAAGCAACCGGGGAACAGCAACTGGTTGTGGGAGATGGTTATTTTGATAATACACCGATCGATCTGCCGATGTCGGTGTTACTCGGCAAGCCGCCCAAGATGTTACGTGATGTCCACCACCGTACTTTTGCCAAGCCCGAACTGAATTTGCCGTCCGACCTGACCGAAATGGGCTACCGGGTTTTACATCTGCCGGCAGTCGCCAGCAAACAGTTTCTGATTACCATTGGTGACCGTAGCGTGACCGGTCAGGTGGTGCGTGACCAGATGGTTGGCCCCTGGCAGGTCCCGGTGGCCGACGTAGCGGTAAGCTGCGCCGATTATCAGGGCTATGGCGGCGAAGCCATGGCCATGGGCGAGCGGCCACCGCTGGCCCTGATCCAACCGGCCACGTCCGGCCGCATGGCAGTGGCTGAGGCCATTACCAACATGGCGGCTGCGCCTATTGAGAACCTGTCGAAGATTCGCCTGTCAGCAAACTGGATGGCGCCGGCGGGTCATCCGGGTGAGGATGCCGCTTTGTTTGATACCGTGCGTGCCGTCGGTGAAGAACTGTGTCCCCGGCTCGGTATCGCCATTCCCGTCGGTAAGGATTCGCTGTCCATGAAAACGGTCTGGCAGGAAGAGGGTGAAGATCGTTCTGTTACCGGTCCTTTGTCACTGATCATCACTGCCTTTGCAGCGGTTGAGGATGTACGCCTGACGCTGACGCCGCAGTTGCGCTCTGATCATGGCGATACCGATCTCATTCTCGTCGATCTGGGTAAGGGACGAAACCGCCTGGCCGGCTCGGCGCTGGCCCAGGTCTACAAACAGATTGGTCATCATGCCCCTGATCTGGATGATCCCGATTCATTGAAAGACTTCTTTGCGTCTATCCAGGATCTTAATCGGGCGGGTCTGTTACTCGCTTATCACGACAGGTCGGATGGCGGTCTGTTCGCGACACTGTGTGAAATGGGATTTGCGGGTCACTGTGGTCTGGAAGTCCACCTGGATGACCTGGGTGAAGATCAGCGGGCAGCACTGTTCAGTGAAGAGCTGGGCGCCGTTTTACAGGTCCGTCACTGTGATACCGACACGGTACTGGAAACGCTGCGGGAAGCAGGACTAGGCAAACACAGTCATGTCATTGGTGAGGTGCGCGATGACGATCGCATCCTGTTCACCTGTGCACGTCAGCCGGTATTCGATGAGACACGCGCGGACCTGCAGCGAGCCTGGGCCGCAACCAGTTACCGGATGCAGCTTATTCGTGATAACCCGGATTGCGCGGAGCAGGAACGTGCGGCCCTGCTGGATAGCGGTGATCCCGGTATTCAGCCCGGACTAAGTTTTGATGCCGATGAAAACCCTGCAGCAGCGATGATCGCCAGCGGCGTACGCCCCAGCATTGCCATCCTGCGTGAGCAGGGTGTCAACGGTCAGGTGGAGATGGCTGCGGCATTTGATGCAGCGGGTTTCAGCTGTCGCGACGTCCACATGAGCGATGTCATCGAAGGGCGTACCGATCTTTCCGGCTTCAGCGGGCTGGTAGCCTGTGGCGGTTTTTCCTACGGTGACGTATTGGGTGCCGGTCAGGGCTGGGCAAAATCCGTTTTATTCAATCCGCGCGCGCGCGATGCTTTCAGCGCATTCTTCGCGCGGCAGGACAGCTGGGGCCTGGGTGTCTGTAACGGCTGTCAGATGATGTCAGGACTGAAAGACATGATATCGGGTGCGGCGCACTGGCCGCGTTTTGTGCGAAACAGCTCGGAACAGTTCGAAGCGCGATTCTCCCTGGTGGAGGTTCTCCCCACACCCTCTCTATTGCTGGACGGTATGGCAGGTTCCAGATTGCCGATCGCCGTTGCCCACGGGGAAGGCCGTGCCGAGTTCGAAAATCCGGACGCGGCCCGCAGGGCAATGGATCAAAACAGGGTGGCATTGCGCTATCTTGATCATTACGGTGAGGCCACCGAAGAGTACCCCTTCAATCCCAATGGTTCAGCGCTGGGTATTACCGGCCTGACCACCGACGACGGCCGCTTTACCATCATGATGCCGCACCCGGAACGCGTGTTCCGTACCGTGCAGAACTCCTGGCATCCCGATGAGTGGGGTAAAGACGGCCCCTGGATGCGCATGTTTCGCAACGCACGTCTGGCGGTGGGCTAACTGTAGGGGTCCCTGACCGCGATGACGTGTTCGAACAATCGCGCCGGAGGGCGGCGCTCCTGCGGTGGTGCGAGCGGGACCACGACCATATTGGGTAAGGTTGGTTATTGTTACCTGGCCCGGTAACTCCCCCTGTAGATACAAGGAGCGGTCTCCTTGACCGCGATGAACCCGTGATAAATTAACTCAGTCGCTTGTATTTAATCCGGTGTGGCTGATCTGCGGCTTCTCCCAGACGCTTTTTACGGTCGGCTTCGTAATCTGCATAGTTGCCTTCAAACCACTCGACGTGGCTGTCGCCCTCGAAGGCCAGAATATGTGTGGCAATACGATCCAGAAACCAGCGATCATGAGAAATCACCACGGCGCAGCCGGGGAAATCGAGCAGTGCTTCTTCCAGTGCGCGCAGGGTTTCGACATCCAGATCGTTGGTCGGTTCGTCGAGCAGCAGCAGGTTGCCGCCACTTCTCAGCAGTTTCGCAAGATGTACGCGATTGCGCTCGCCGCCGGATAAATCGCCCACCCGTTTTTGCTGTTCCGTGCCGCCGAAATTGAAGCGCGAGACATAGGCGCGGGAGTTGACGGTGTATTTGCCGATGCTGATGATGTCCTGGCCGTCGGAGATTTCTTCCCAGACGGTCTTGTTGCTGTCCAGTGCATCGCGGCTTTGGTCCACACAGGCAATTTGCACGGTTTCACCGATACGCAGTTCTCCGTCATCCACGGCTTCGCTGCCGGTCAGCATCCGGAACAGGGTGGTTTTACCGGCACCGTTAGGCCCGATAATGCCGACGATGCCGCCCTGTGGCAGTTTGAAACTCAGATCGTCCACCAGCAGCCGGTCGCCAAAACCCTTGCGAATATGATTGGCTTCTATGACCAGCTCGCCGAGGCGTGGGCCGGGCGGTATATAAAGTTCCTTGGTTTCATTGCGCTGCTGGGCTTCCTGCGAAGACAGTTCTGCAAAACGGGCAAGGCGCGCCTTGCTTTTTGCATGACGGCCTTTGGGGTTGCTGTGCACCCATTCCAGTTCCGCTTTCATGGCTTTCTGGCGTGCGCTTTCGGTTTTCTCTTCCTGCTCAAGGCGCCTTTCTTTCTGTTCCAGCCAGGTAGAGTAATTGCCTTCCCAGGGAATACCGTGGCCGCGGTCCAGCTCCAGAATCCAGCCGGCGACGTTATCGAGAAAGTAACGATCATGGGTGACGGCAACCACCGTACCCGGGTATTCGTGCAGGAAGCGCTCCAGCCAGGCGACGCTCTCTGCATCAAGGTGGTTGGTGGGCTCGTCGAGCAGCAGCATATCGGGTTTTGACAGCAGCAGCCTGCACAGCGCCACGCGGCGTTTTTCACCACCGGACAGTTTACTGACATCGGCATCCCAGGGTGGCAGGCGCAGCGCGTCGGCAGCGACTTCCAGGGTACGCTCCAGGTTGTGGCCGTCACTGGCCTGTAGCAGATTCTCCAGTTTGGCCTGCTCGGCGGCCAGGGCGTCGAAATCCGCGTCCGGCTCGGCATAGGCGGCATAGACTTCATCCAGACGTTTTTGTGCGTCGGTGATGCCGGACAAGGCTTCTTCTACGTTACCGCGCACGTCCTTGCTTTCATCCAGTTGTGGCTCCTGCGGCAGGTAGCCTACCTTGATGCCCTTCTGTGGCCGTGCTTCGCCGTGAATCTCGGTATCGATGCCGGCCATGATACGCAGCAGGGTGGATTTGCCTGAGCCGTTCAGACCAAGCACGCCAATTTTGGCGCCCGGGAAGAAGGACAGGGAAATATCACGCAGGATTTCACGTTTGGGCGGCACCACCTTGCCGACCTGACTCATGGTATAGACGTACTGGGCCATAGCCTCTCACCGCTTGTTGGGAAACAGCGGCGATTATACAGGCAGAACAGCGGTTGTGGTTTAATAGCTCTCATGGTGTCAGCAGGCAGCACGTTTTCCAGCCCGGTTGCCGTTTATGTCGGTGAGGCACTGGCAGCTTATGGCTTCGGTGAGGGGCATCCTTTCGGCCCGGACCGTATGTATGCGTTCTGGAAACGGATGCTTGCGTGTGGCCTGGATAAGCGCGTTCAGCTGCGTCAACCGCAGCAGGCCAGTGAAAAACAGATTCTCAGCTTTCACACGGCCTCCTACCTGGAACGGGTAAAGCAGCAATCGATAAACGGTTCCGGCTATCTGGATGCCGGCGATACACCCGCTTTTACCGGTATGTTTGAAGCGGCCGCGACTGTGGCGGGTACCGTGCTGGCGGCGCTGGATGATGTCGTAAGCGGGCGCTGTCGGCAGGCTTTTGTACCGATTGCCGGTTTGCATCACGCCAGGCGCGACGCTGCGGCCGGTTTTTGTGTATTCAACGATTGCGGTATCGCTATCGAAACCTTGCGCAAACAGCACGCTATTCGGCGTGTCGCCTACGTGGATATCGACGCGCATCATGGCGACGGCGTATTCTATGCTTTTGAGGATGATCCTGATCTGATATTTGTCGACCTGCACGAGGATGGCCGTTATCTCTACCCCGGCACGGGTTCTGTGGAAGAAAGCGGAATCGGGGCCGCCAAAGGAAGCAAACTCAACATTCCCATGCCACCGCAAGCCGACGATCAAACCTTTTTCAAGGTCTGGGAGTCGGCCGAGCGATTCCTGGATCAGGCGCAACCGGACTTTATTCTGATGCAGTGTGGCGCCGACAGCCTGGCGGGTGATCCCATTACCCACCTGGAATATTCCGAGGCGGCGCACCGCCATGCTGCCGTTCGCCTGAAGGCCCTCGCCGAGCGCCACTGCCAGGGACGGCTGCTGGCACTGGGTGGCGGCGGTTACAACCGGGATAACCTGGCGCGTGCATGGACGGCTGTGGTTGAGGCTTTACTGGGCGAAAGCGTCTAATTCCAGTATCATTCCGCTTTTTTCAGCCGTGCCGGGGAAGCCCAATGTTCAGCAAAGATATGACCATCGCCGGGTTCGACGATGAACTTGCCGCCGCGATCGCTGGTGAAATTCAACGCCAGGAACAGCACATCGAACTCATTGCCTCCGAGAATTATGCCAGCCCCCGGGTGCTTGAGGCGCAAGGCTCTGTATTAACTAATAAATATGCTGAGGGCTATCCGGCCAAGCGCTACTACGGTGGTTGTGAATTCGTCGATCAGGCCGAGCAGCTGGCGATCGAGCGCGTCAAGGCGTTGTTCGGCGCTGATTATGCCAATGTTCAGCCCCACTCGGGTTCGCAGGCCAACGCCGCCGTTTATCTGGCCCTGTGTCAGCCGGGTGATACCATTCTCGGCATGAGCCTGGCCGACGGCGGTCACTTGACCCACGGTTCCAAGGTCAATTTTTCCGGTAAACTCTTTAACGCGGTGCAATACGGCTTAAATGCGGACAGCGGTGAAATCGATTATGACCACATGGACGCGCTGGCCCGGGAACACAAGCCGAAAATGCTGGTAGCCGGATTCTCCGCCTATTCGCGTGTCGTGGACTGGCAGCGCTGCCGCGACATTGCTGATGCCGTCGGCGCCTATCTGTTTGTCGACATGGCACACGTGGCCGGTCTGATTGCCACCGGCCACTACCCCAGCCCGGTGCAGATTGCCGATGTGGTTACAACCACGACGCATAAAACGCTGCGCGGACCGCGCGGTGGATTGATTCTCGCCAAAGCCAATCCGGAGCTTGAAAAGAAACTGAATTCGGCGGTGTTCCCGGGAACCCAGGGTGGACCCCTGATGCACGTTATTGCTGCCAAAGCGGTGGCCTTCAAGGAAGCCCTGCAGCCGGAATTCAAGCAATATCAGGGGCAGGTACTGGCGAATGCGCGCGCCATGGCGCAGGTATTTATGGATCGTGCTTACAAGGTGGTCTCGGGTGGTACCGATGATCACCTGTTCCTGGTTGACTTGATCGATAAAGGCATTACCGGTAAAGCCGCCGATGCCGCGTTGGGCGACGCCAATATCACGGTCAACAAGAATGCGGTGCCTAACGATCCGCAATCGCCGTTTGTAACCAGCGGTATCCGGGTCGGTACACCGGCGGTTACCACGCGCGGTTTTGCCGAAGCCGAAGTCAGGGAACTGGCAGGCTGGATGTGCGACATCATGGATGACGTGGAAAATCGGCGAACGATTGATCGGGTACGCGGCAAGGTTGTGGATATCTGCCAGCGTTTCCCGGTGTACGGCTAGAGAGCTTATTTTTATTCTACGGAGTGCGCTGAGCGGCCGGCGTGAACAGGCGGGACCGTCGGCAGCAGGGATGCTGCCGTCGAGTCTACCGGGACGTATTTACAAGGTGAATCGCCGTCAGGCGAGAGAGGGTGCCCTGGGGCACGGCGTGTCCTGCCTGTTCACGCCGGCCGCTCAGCGCACGGCCCAGGAGTCTTAAAGCGTATGCGATGCCCGTTTTGCGGAAGCATGGATACCAAAGTGATCGACTCACGCCTTGCCAGTGAGGGGATGCAGGTTCGCCGGCGACGTGAGTGCATCGACTGCGGTGATCGTTTTACTACCTATGAGTCCGCTGAACTGGTGATGCCGCGCATCGTAAAAAGCGACGGCACACGTGAGCCGTTTAACCACGAAAAATTGTTGAACGGTGTTTTGCGGGCGCTGGAAAAACGACCGGTGAATACAGAGAGCGTGGAATCAGCTATCAGCCATATTCAGCACCGGCTGCAGTCCTGTGGCGAGCGTGAAATCCCCTCAAGACAGCTGGGTGAATGGGTGATGCAAGCGCTGCGCAATCTGGATCAGGTTGCCTATGTGCGCTTTGCTTCGGTGTACCGCAGCTTTCAGGATGTCAGCGAATTCCGTGAAGAGATCGAGCGTCTCGAACAGGGACCATCGCCCGAGGAACGGCGCGACCAGATGCCCTTGTTGCCGGATAATGACGATAACTAATTGAACGACAGACAATACATGGCACAGGCCATTCGTCTGGCCAGTCAGGGGATTTACAGTACTCACCCTAATCCCAATGTAGGCTGCGTCATTGTCGCCCAGGGAACCATCGTTGGCAGCGGCTGGCACCGGCGGGCGGGTGGGCCGCACGCCGAGATTCATGCGCTGGGTGAAGCCGGTGGAAAAGCGCGCAATGCGGATGTGTATTTAACGCTGGAGCCTTGCAGCCACCACGGGCGCACACCGCCTTGTGCAGACGCACTGGTCGATGCGGGAGTAAGGCGCGTGGTCGTCGCCATGCAGGACCCCAACCCACTGGTGGCAGGCCGGGGCCTGGAGCGACTGCGGGCGGCCGGTATCGACGTCGAAACCGGTTTAATGGAAGATCAGGCCCGGGCAATGAATCCCGGCTTCGTGTCCCGTATGCAGCGCGGGATTCCGTGGGTCAGGGTCAAACTGGCCAGTAGCCTGGACGGCCGTACCGCGATGGCATCGGGTGAAAGCAAATGGATTACCGGTGACGCAGCGCGCAGGGATGTACAGCGTTTACGGGCGCGCAGTTCGGCGATTGTGACGGGTATCGGCACCGTACTTGCTGATGATCCGTCCATGAATGTACGGCTGGAAGCGCAACAGTTAAAGGGTGTAGAACCTGTGCGTCAGCCGCTGCGCGTGGTAATGGATACAAAACTAGCGATGCCGGTGCAGGCGAAAATGCTGTCACTGCCCGGAGATACACTGCTGGTGACCGGTGTACAGGACAATGGTCGTTGGCAGGCGCTGCAACAGGCAGGTGCTGAAGTCGTCGCTATCGATGTCGGGCAGGCGCGACTGGAACCTGAAGCAGTCTTAAAGCTGCTCGCCGATCGCGAGATCAATGAAGTGCTGCTGGAATGCGGTGCCACGCTGGCGGGTGCTTTTTTAGCTGCGCAACTGGTGAACGAACTGGTGTTGTATATAGCGCCTCATTTGATGGGTGATGCGGCACGGGGCTTGTTTCGCCTGCCGGGTCTGCAACAAATGCGCGACCGTATTGCGCTGGAATGGCTCGATGTGCGGCAGGTGGGTGATGCATTACGGGTCACTGTGCGACCGCGTTACTGATGAGTCCACAGGAGTAACGCGGTTTGTTTACGTGACACGCTGTAAATACGTCCCTGTACGCTCGACGGCAGCATCCTTGCTGCCGACGGTCCCGCAAAAGGCGCAATGGTGTTCCGCTGGACTTGTGAACAGGTAAAGTTTTCACCATAAAGGGCACAAGGATGCCTTAGGTTTGGGGCTTCACTGGATCAAGTGGGTACCCCCTCCTCTACACAACAGAATGAACCGCGAAGGACGCTAAGGACGTGAAGGAAACAACGGCTGGAGCATTGAGAGTTTTCATTAAAAACAGAGTGTTAGGCAGCGTTATCTTCGATATCAGAAAACAAGTTTTTTGCTTCGCGCCCTTAGCGTCCTTCGCGGTTAGGCTATACAAGGCCCAAATAACCCACTCGATTAGGGGAAAGAGCCGTAGGTTTTATTCTGGTGTCCTTGGTGATATTTGTCGTTAAAAGTGTAAGGATCAGGAATTATGTTTACCGGAATCATTCAGGCCATCGGCGAAGTTGCAGCCCTGCAAGCCAGGGGTGGGGATCTCCGTCTGCGCGTGCGTACCGGCAAGTTGGATCTGGATAATGTCGCGATCGGCGACAGCATTGCCACCAGCGGCGTGTGCCTGACGGTGGTAGAACTGCCGGGTGACGGTTTCCGGGCCGATGTATCGGGGGAGACCCTGGCCTGTACCAGTATTGGCAATCTGAATGTCGGTGATCGGGTCAACCTGGAAAAAGCGCTGACACCGTCTACACCGCTCGGCGGTCATCTGGTCAGCGGTCACGTAGATGGTCTCGCAGAAGTCGTGTCGCGTCAGGATGATGGCCGTTCGGTACGCTTCCGGATGCGGGCGCCGGACAAGCTGGCGCGCTATATTGCGGCCAAGGGTTCGGTGTGCGTGGACGGTATCAGTCTCACGGTAAATAGCGTTGAAGGCGCCGAGTTTGAATTAAATATCGTGCCACACACACTAGTGGAGACGACCATGGACGAATTCCGGCCGGGGCGCACCTTCAACCTGGAAGTGGATATAATCGCCCGGTACCTGGAGCGCTTGCTGCTTGGCGACAAGGCGGCCGAGATCGCCGCCCCGGGTATCGGTAAAGAATTGTTACAGCGTTGTGGATTTATCGGCGGCGCGGATTGAGCCAGGCATGAAATTAAACCGTATCGAAGAAATCATTGAGGATATCCGGGATGGCAAAATGGTGGTCATCATGGACGACGAGGATCGCGAGAACGAAGGTGACCTGATCATGGCGGCCTCCAAGGTGCGCCCGGAAGATATCAATTTTATGGCGACCCATGGCCGCGGCTTGATCTGCCTGACCTTGACGCGCGAACGTTGCCGGCAGCTGTCCCTGCCGCTGATGGTTAATGATAATCAGGATCAGCATACGACTAACTTTACTGTATCAATTGAAGCAGCAGAGGGTGTCACCACAGGTATCTCAGCCTATGATCGCTCCCACACCGTGCGCACGGCAGTACAGCCCGACGCAAGGCCGCAGGATCTCGTTCAGCCCGGACATATTTTTCCGCTGATGGCGCAACCGGGCGGTGTATTGACGCGTGCAGGACATACCGAAGCCGGTTGTGATCTGGCGCGATTGGCGGGACTGGAACCAGCCTCGGTTATTGTTGAAATTCTTAACGAAGACGGCACTATGGCGCGTCGCCCGGATCTGGAAAGGTTCGCGCAACAACATGGCCTTAAAGTCGGTACCATTGCCGAATTGATTCACTACCGGATCGCCAATGAGAAAAGTGTCGAACGCGTTGCCGAATGTGAAATGCCGACAGAGTACGGTGATTTTCACCTGGTCGCCTACCAGGATATTGTCAATAAAAGCCTGCATCTGGCACTGGTGCTGGGCGAAGTGAGTCCCGAAGAGCCAGCCATGGTGCGAGTCCATGTGCGAAACGCACTGGGCGATCTGTTTGGTGCACAAATGGAGGATACCGGCTGGCCATTGCGTGATGCCATGCGACGGGTCGCTGAGAATGGGCAGGGTATCGTCGTCGTCCTCGGCCAGCACGAGTCACCGAAAGATCTGGTGCACCGTATTCAGAATTACAGGGAACACGATAAAAGTGGAAAGCCGGTTACCCGTGAGGAACGGCACGAGTTGCGTACCCACGGTATCGGCGCCCAGATTCTCTCGGATCTGGGGGTGCGGCGTATGCGTGTGCTGAGTGCACCCATGGTTGTGCATGGCTTGTCCGGCTTCGGCCTGGAAGTGGTCGAGTATGTCGACGGGAGTCAGAAGTAAGCGGCTGCATTGAAAAGACAGTACACTATTAACTGGACCATAATTAAATCCTCCATGCTCGACGGCCGGTGCTGTGCCCGCTTGGCGCGGATGCCGTGCCCCAGGGCACCCTCTCTCGCCTGACGGCGATTCACCTTGTGAATCCGTCCCTGGAGGCTTGACGGCAGCATCCCTGCTGCCGACACCGCGCCAAGCGGGCACAACATCGGTCCTCGATTGGTTTTAGTATTGAGTTTTGGAGACTTTGTCATGAACGGCATACAGGAAATTGAAGGCCAGCTGACCATTCGCGGTGCACGTATCGCGCTGCTGGTATCCCGTTTTAACAGTTTTATTGTTGAAAGCCTGTTGAGCGGGGCTGTCGACACCCTGAAACGTCACGGTGCAGAAGCCCGAGAGTTACAGATTGTCCGTGTGCCGGGGGCCTATGAAATGCCGATAGCGGCAAAGCGGCTGGCTGCGAGCCAACGCTATGACGCCATTGTAGCTTTGGGTGCGGTTATACGCGGTGGAACACCGCACTTCGAGTATGTGGCGGGGGAGTGCACCAAGGGGCTCTCGCAGGTGTCTTTGCAGCATGATATTCCGATTGCCTTCGGTGTATTGACGGTGGACAGCATTGAGCAGGCCATTGAGCGTGCCGGCACCAAAGCCGGAAACAAGGGTGCGGAAGCGGCACTGTCGGCCATTGAAATGATTAACGTGCTACGCGAAATCGGCGGCTAGGCGCATACCGTGAATGCTTCAAGGGCACCTCAGGCTGCACTTCGCACCCGTGCACGGCGCCTTGCCATGCAGGCACTGTATCAGTGGGACCTGTCGGGCAGCAACTTGTCGGAGATCGAAGTGCAGTTTCTGGAAGATGAAGATTTCAGCAAGGCCGATAAAGACTATTTTCACGAACTGCTCCACCAAGTGCCTGCCCGGCTGGATGAAGTAGAGCAGGCGTTTACGTCTTACCTGGACCGGCCACTGGGCGAAATCGACCCGGTGGAACGCGCTGTACTGCGCATGGCAAGCTACGAACTGATGGCGCGCCTGGATGTGCCCTACAAAGTCATTATCAACGAATCTGTTAATCTCACCAAGAAGTTCGGTGCAGAGCAGGCGTATAAGTATATCAACGGCGTGCTCGATCAAACCGCCCGCAGGCTTCGTTCGGTGGAACACCCGCAGGGCCACGGCGGCCTGGTTTGCTGACTAAGTAGTGTTTATACCCGCCGTCGGCCGGCTTCCGTTGCAGGAATGACACTAACGCGATTGCCAGGAGCGGTGTGTATGAAAATCTGGGTTGATGCTGACGCCTGTCCCAATGTGGTAAAGGACATCCTGTTTCGCGCTGCACAGAGAGTGCAGGTTTTAACGATACTGGTGGCGAATCAGCTGATCAGGACGCCACCCTCACGCTACATCAGCAAGGTCCAGGTACGCGCCGGATTCGATGAGGCAGACAAGTATATCGCCGAAGCCGTCGAACCGGGTGACCTTGTCATCACTGCAGATATTCCGCTCGCTTCCCAGGTTATCGACAAGGGTGGCTATGCCCTGAATCCCAGGGGGGAGTTGTACACACGGGATAATATCCGGCAACGCCTTGGCCTGCGCAACTTCATGGAGGAACTGCGTGGCAGCGGCGTGAATACCGGTGGTCCTCCATCACTCAGTCAAAGTGACCGGCAGGCATTTGCCAACGAGCTCGACCGCTTTTTGACCCGCTCACTTAACGTGGAGCTCAAATAGCCGGCGTATGAGGGGCCTCCTGGCCAAAAACTATCGCGCCGAAGGGCGGCGCTCCTACGGGTGTGTGGAAAGACGGTAGATGTCGATTTCCGAGTTTGAGATCATCGAGCGATATTTCAGGCAAGTCAGGCCGCTTCGCGATGACGTCGTGTTGGGTATGGGCGATGATGCGGCGTTGTTGCAGGTGCCTGCCGGTTATCAGTTGGCAGTGACCGTGGATACGCTCGTCGCCGGCCGTCACTTTCCGCAACACACCGATGCCTTTGATATCGGTTACAAGTCACTGGCTGTGAACCTCAGTGATCTTGCAGCGATGGGTGCCGGCCCTGCCTGGGCTACACTTTCCCTGACCCTGCCCGAGGCCGATGAGCAGTGGTTAAAGGCTTTCGCAGAAGGTTTCTTTCAACTGGCAACACAATATCGGCTCGATCTGGTGGGCGGCGATACCACGCGTGGTCCGTTATCGATTACTGTACAGCTTGGCGGGCTGGTGGAAACAGGGAAGGCCTTGCGGCGCGATAGTGCGAGTCCGGGCCAGAAGCTGTTTGTCACCGGTACCCCCGGTGATGCAGCCTATGCATTGAAACAGCTCAAGGCAGGCGGCAGGGTGGATCCGAGCTTGCTCAGGCGTTTCAATCGGCCTGAACCCAGAGTTGATTTCGGATTGGCGCTGGCCGATACCGGTGCAGCGGCTATTGATATTTCTGACGGGCTTTTGGCGGATCTTGGCCATATAGTTTGCACCAGTCGCTGTGGTGCCGCGCTGTGGGTGGATCGATTACCCCGTTCCCGGGCGCTGCAAGCCATGCCGTTTGAGGACGTGCTCAGTTGCCAGTTGCTGGGTGGGGATGACTATGAGCTGTGTTTTGCGCTCGATGCAGACAAAGCTGGTCGGGTGCGGAAAATTGCAGAGCGGCAACAGTTGCTGCTTACCGAGATCGGTGTCATCGAGCCACAGCCGGGTATCCGTTGTCAGCATGATGATGGCAGTCTCCTTTTTCCACAAGGCCATGGATTTGATCATTTTTTAAATGAAAACAAAGACTGATAAGGTAGAGGCAAGTCGGGTCTTCAAAGAACCGGTGATGTTTCTGGCGTTTGGATTCGGTTCGGGCCTGATGCCGCGTGCGCCGGGTACCGCTGGTACGCTGGCTGCGATTCCGCTGTACCTGTGGTTCAGCCAGTATCCGTTGACAATCTACCTGTTGCTGGTGTTTCTGGTGTCAGTCACAGGTATCTGGATCTGCCAGCAGGCGTCAGCGCGTCTGGGGGTGCACGACCATCCCGGCATTGTATGGGATGAGTTTGCAGGTTTTCTTATTACCATGATTCCGGCGTCTTCCTCCTGGATCTGGTTGCCAGCCGGGTTTGTATTGTTTCGCTTGTTTGATATCTGCAAGCCCTGGCCGATATCCTGGGCAGATCGACGGCTCAAAGGTGGCCTGGGTATCATGCTGGATGATGTGCTGGCCGGAGGTTTCGCTGCAGTGATTCTGTTTATTGTTATTGGGTTGGTTGGTTAATGGTGGGTGTCTGGCGTTTAAAAAGAAACAAATGGCTGCTTGTCGTGCTGCTGGTCTGTGTTTATTCCGCCGCAAGCTGGGCTGTTAAGGACATACACGTCATTGCCCTGTTCAAGGACCGGGCGATTGTTATGATTGACGGTAAGCAGCGCCTGCTGCGAACCGGTGACAGCAGCCCGGAAGGTGTCAAACTTGTTTCGGCCGATAGCGTTGCTGCTGTGTTCGAGTATCATGGCAAGACCCTGGAAAGGCAGCTTGATGGTCGTGTACATGCTGCGGCTGAATCGCCAAAAAGGCATGATGATGTTCTGGTTTTCCGTGACAGGTGGGGTATGTTCAATACGGTCGGCAGCATCAATGGCCTGCCGGTCAAGTTCCTGGTGGATACCGGAGCCAGTTCGGTAGCCATGAATTCAGCCCAGGCGCGCCGACTGGGAATCGACTTCCTCGTACAAGGCGAGCCGATTTATGTGTCTACTGCCTCCGATGTGACAAAGGCCTACAAGCTGAAGCTTGATGTCGTTAAAGTCGGTGCTATTCAATTACGTAATGTGACTGCAGTCGTCATGGATGGCGCACAACCAACAGAGGTGTTGCTGGGCATGTCATTTCTCGGCCACCTTGAGATGGTTAACAAAAGTGATAAGCTGATATTGCGCCGGAAGTACTAG
>CBFDBP010000005.1:0-41618 GCA_965603065.1 uncultured Gammaproteobacteria bacterium | reverse complement strand
AGAGAGGGTCCTCTGGAGGAGAGGGTGCCCTGGGGTACCATGCTCGCTACGATTGCCTGAATCCGACAGACTTCCAGGACCAGATCATGGATATTCGAGAGGTGGAGCGATGACGACTGCAACACCGAAAATGGATGCGGAGTCTGCACACACCGACCCCACCGGAGCCCCTTCCGCGGTATTAAGGAGTGCGGCTGAGGTGGTGGGATTTCGCAATCCGGCAAAATCCTGTTGTGACTGCCTCTCCCGGGAACGCTGTCCGGTGTCCCACCTGATGACAGCTGACACCGGCAGGCAGGCGGCGGTGGTGTCACGCTCGCACACACTGACGCATGGAGAACACCTGTTTCGGGAAAACGACAAAGTGGAAGCCCTCTATGTCGTTAAATCCGGGTCGGCCAAGGTCTATTTTACTTCGGAGGACGGTAGCGAACAGGTGGTGGCATTTTACATGCCCGGTGATGTGCTCGGTCTGGATGCCCTGGGGGTCGAACAACACAGTTCATCGGCGCTTGCGCTGGAAAGTACCTCGGTGTGCGTGATTCCCATGACCGGTTTGCAAGAAGCGTGCGCGAAGATATCCGCCAATGGTTGGCATCATTGCCTTTATCAGCTGCTTTCCAGGGAACTGATCCGCGGCCATCGAACCACGGAACTGATTACCAGGAAGGATGCGGAAGCAAAAATGGCGAGTTTTCTGATCAACCTGTCCGGGCAATTCAGGGAACGCGGTTATTCTGCAAGCAGTTATAACCTGAGCATGAAACGCAGCGAGATCGGTAGCCACCTCGGACTCGCGGTGGAGACGGTCAGTCGTATTCTGACCCGCTTTCAGGAAGACGGCTTGATACGCGTGGAGCGCCGCCGCGTACAGATTTTTGACCACACTGCGCTGCAAGCATTGGCGGGCTGTCGTCTGTCGTACTAAACTTTTCCGAGTTCCCGCTGGCCGAGATTGGCGGATGTGTCGCCGTGGGGGTCGTAAAGTGAAGGAGCGGTGGATTGGCCGCGCAAGATGCGCAGCGCCTGTTCGATGTGCTGGCGGCCGGATTCCAGAATGCCGCCATTGGTCAGGTTGCCGCTCTGACACGCCTCGATATTGGCCAGGATCTGTTGCCAGAGGTGTTTCAGCGCATCAGTCCGGGGAAGATTGTCGAAACAACGACGCAGACCATCGGCGTCTGTAGCAAAGCCCAGCTCTGATACCAGGTTTTGCCGTTGCTGATCCAGTTGTTCCAGCTGCCGGGTGTGCCGGATTTTGTCCTGGATGGTCATTTCCAGTGCCTGCAGATCGCGCTGTGTCAGCGCCGAGCGCTCTGCTTCAAGGCAAACGAGCAGGCACTCGGTGCACTGGACTTCCCTTGTCAGTATGTCTTCCAGTGATTGCTGCGCACTTTCTGCTTGCATGATGCTTACTACCTCGCGTCCAGCAGAGCCTCTTCCAGGCTCATCATTTTCTCGGCAATCCGTTCCGGATTAATGGTAAAGGTACCGTTCTCAACTGCGCTGCGAACCGCTTCGACACGTTGGCTGTCTACCACCGGCTGACTGGCGAGCCGGGTTTCAAGTTCCTGCAGCTGGCGGGCTTCACCGGTCAGACTGATCCGGTCCGAGCCACCCGGTGTTGCCGCGGAGTCCCCTGATGGGGAATTCGTATGGCCGTGCCCCTGTTTTTCAACCGGTGCACCCTGACCGCTGGTTTGCGTAACGAGCGATGCTATGCGGTTGTTTTCAATCTCCATTTCAGAGCCCTCAAAATCAGTTTTAGTGTTGTTACAGTCACAATATCGTCACTCGTATCAACAACTTTAGGCTCTTTTTCGCAGTTTGCCACTAAAGCGCCACTTTTATGACGCCCTGCGAAACCACCACGCCGTCGACCACCCGTTGGGACCCCTCGGCTTTGACGCGTATTGTGTCTCCGGCTTTTCCGTCCCCCAGTGCCTTGCCCACAGAGCGGATACTGAGTGCGCCGGATTCGGCGATCACCGTTACCCGCTGACCGCGTTTGACCAGTTTGGGTGCCTGCAACATCTGCGGTGTGATGACGGTGGCCGCGGCAATGGTGCGTTTGGCCAGCATGCCGGCGATTGGCTGGCTGTCGGTGTAGTAGCCATAAGGCAGATTGGCAAGGTTACGTTCCACCAGTTCCAGGTCGTTGTCCTGGACGGCGGTGCCCCGCGCCAGCGGCTGGCGGGCTATCAATACCGGGCCGAATACGTCAATGCGGGCGGAAACGTAAATACTCCAGCCACCATCGTCCGCGCAGCGTATGCCCACGGTGGTATTGCCCACGACCCGGCCACCGGGTGGCATGAAAGCGTCCAGTGGTGAGATACAGGCTTTCAGTCGCAGTCGCGAATCGAGTTGCCCCAGTTGGACCGTGCTGCGTCCCTGGTGCTGACTGCTGATAAAAGCGTCCATGAAGCTCTGTGCCGTGTCGCGGATGGCGGCATGACTTTGCCATTGCGTTGCCGCGCCGGCGGCAAGCGCGTTGAATGGTTGCCAGGCAACAATGACTAAGCCTATAAGAAAATAAACTATTCCGGATTTTTGCACGATGCCATCATCCTTTGCTGTGGGTCGCAGGAATAAACGAGCAATTGGCGTGCCACACCTTGTTTATGGTCAAGCTTCATGCTGCAAAGCCGGTGGCTCGACCCGCAATCGCCAAAGCAAACTGTTCAACGGGGCGGGAGCCCTATTCCATCAGTATGACGGTGCAGGAATATCTGAGCTGAAACCCGGGCAGTATTTTCGAGGCACAGCTTGTTGCAACGGATCACTCACCTGCTGTGCTGGCAGATTTTAATCGCGGTCAGGGGACCGCTCTACGGGATTGCCGCCAAGGATCGAGCTGTCTTCTGTACAAGGAGCGGTCTCCTGACCGCGATTATTTGCCGCCCTCCGGTCAGAGTTTGCCGCCGGCAGCCCTGTCAGCCTATAAATATTTTACTAACTTCATGTTTTTAAATCATTAACGTCTTTTGGCACGGTGGTTGCTGTTAACCCAGCATAACGTGAATTGCAGGAGGCCGAATGGCAATCAGTTTTGACAAGGCATTGGGAAATTTTCCCGGTCATCTATCGATCTACGGTGAGCGCTCCAGCCTGCTCGCGGCCAATATCGCCAATGCCGATACCCCGGGTTTTAAGGCGAGTGATATCGATTTTCGCTCGGTGCTGGCTAAAGCCGGTGGTGAAAAAATGGTGATGCAGACGACCCATGCCAACCATCTGGGTGGTTCCTCCGCTGTTTCCAGTCCCGATCTTCTCTACCGCATACCGACCCAGCCGTCGGTAGACGGCAATACCGTCGACACCCAGGTTGAGCAGGCCGAGTTTGCAGAGAATGCCGTTCGTTACCAGTCCACCCTGACATTTCTGAATGGCAAGTTCAAGGGTTTGAGGCTGGCGATAAAGGGAGAATGATAAGTGTCTTTATTCAACGTTTTTGATATCGCCGGTTCCGCCATGAGTGCGGAGAGTGTGCGCCTCAACGTAACCTCCAGCAATCTGGCGAACGCGCAAAGTGCCGGCGGCAGCGAGACCGATACCTACCACGCCCGCCATCCGGTGTTCTCGGCGGTGATGCAGTCTTTAAAAGCCGATGCCAGTTCCGTTGGTGTCAGGGTCGATGGCATTGTCGAAAGCCAGACGCCGATGGAAAAGCAGTATCAGCCCCATCATCCGCTGGCCAATGAAGAGGGTTATGTCTTTCTTCCCAATGTCAATATCGTCGACGAAATGGCCAACATGATTTCCGCTTCACGTTCTTACCAGAGTAACGTCGAGGTGTTGAATACGTCCAAACAAATGATGCTGGCCACGCTCCGCATGGGGCAGTAGATCAACTGAGCAGGGTAGAGCAATGATTGATACACAGAATGGATTGTCGGGTGCAGAGTTCCGCACAGTGCAGGATCTCAATGCAGAGGGTTCACGCAAGGAGCTGGGCCAGGAACAGTTCCTGGAACTGATGACGGCACAGCTGCAGAACCAGGATCCCTTTAAACCGATGGAGAGCGGTGACTTTCTGAGCCAGATTGCGCAGTTCTCCACTGTGGAGGGTATCGGTGATCTGAATGACTCCTTTTCAGGCTTGAGCCAGTCGCTGGTGTCCAACCAGGCGCTGCAGGCGACCAATCTGGTCGGTCGCGAAGTGCTGGCACCGACAGGTGTCGCGGCTTTGAGCCAGGGTGGAAGCATTCGCGGTAACGTTGAACTGCCGGCAGCCAGTGGCGAGGTGGTGGTTAACGTTTATGACCAGGCCGGGCAGGTTGTTCGCAGATTGGAGCTGGGGTCTCAGGCCGCGGGTCCGGTCGCCTTCCAGTGGGACGGGTTGAAGAATGATGGCCAGTTTGCATCCCCGGGAAGCTATTTCATAAGTGCTGAGGCGAGTATAGACGGCCAGTTCGAATCGGTCGAAACCCTGCTCGCGTCAGAAGTTCGCAGTGTGACATTGAGCAACAGCGGTGGGCTGTTGCTTGATCTTGACGGTATTGGATCTCTGGACTTCAGCGAAGTCCGGCAGATTCTGTAACCGGCTTGTCTGAAGGAGATACATCATGCCGTTTCGTATAGCTCTAAGTGGATTAAATGCAGCTTCTGCAGAATTGAAGGTTATTGGTAACAACGTGGCAAATGCCAGCACCACCGGCTTCAAGGAGTCGCGTGCCGAGTTTACTGATATCTTTGCCTCATCAAATCTCGGTGTTTCGGCTAACGCCATCGGCACCGGTGTTCGTGTGTCCTCGGTATCGCAACAGTTTACCCAGGGCAATGTCGGTTTCACCGATAACAATCTCGACCTGGCTATCAGTGGTCAGGGATTTTTTGTCATGAATGACAACGGTATTAACGTCTATTCGCGTGCCGGTGCCCTGGGTGTGGACCGTAACGGCTTTGTGGTCAACAATCAGGCGCAGCAACTGACGATATTCCAGGCCGATCAGAACGGCAACATTACCGGTGCCACCGGACCGCTGCAGCTGGACCGTTCCGATATTGCGCCGGCGGCGACAACGCTGATCGATGTGCAGGCCAACCTGGATGCGTCAGCGACTGCCGTACCGGCAGCCACAGTGTTCAATCCGTCGGATGCCGCCTCGTATAACAATTCCACCTCCCTGACGGTCTTTGACAGCCTGGGCTCACCGCATCTGAACACCATGTATTTCCGCAAGACCGCAGACAATAGCTGGGATGTCTTCCAGTACGTGGACGGTGTGCAGGTGAACGCCGGTGCACCGGCCGGTGATAGCATCACCTTTAATTCACTCGGCGCAATCACCGGCGGAAGTCCGGTCGCTTTAAGCTTTACGCCCAGCGGCGGCGCAGCAGCCATGAATATGGCAGTCGATTTCAACAATACTTCACAGTACGGCAGCCCGTTCAGTGTCAGTGCACTGTCGCAGGACGGCTTTGCTACCGGTCGTCTGAGTGGTATCGACTTCAGTGATACCGGCGTGATTACTTCGCGCTTTACCAACGGCCAGTCCCGCACCCTGGGCCAGATCGCGATCGCCACATTCAACAATGAGCAGGGGCTGCGGCAGATGGGAGATACATCCTGGGCCGAGAGCTTCGATTCAGGCGCACCGCTGGTGGGCTCGCCCGGTTCCGGTGCCGCCGGGCTGATCGAGTCCGGTGCGCTGGAAGGTTCCAACGTCGATCTGACCGAGGAACTGGTCGGTATGATAACCGCGCAGCGTAATTTCCAGGCCAACGCCCAGGTCATTACCACCGCGGATACCGTTACCCAGACCATTATCAACATTCGTTAATAGCAGGTAGGGGCTGACTATGGACCGGGTACTGTTTGTTATTGCTAATGCGGGTAAGCAGCTGATGCACGCCCAGGCCGTCAATTCGCACAACCTGGCCAACGCCAATACCGTTGGTTTTCAGGCAGACCTGGTCAACTACCAGACCCAGATCGTCACGGGGGCCGGCCATGAAAGCCGTGCCTTCGCGACGGCTTACGACGAAGGCGCCAGCTTTGAAAAGGGCAATATACAGTCCACCGGCCGCACACTCGATGTCGCGGTGAATGGTGATGGCTGGATCAGTGTGCAGTCGCCGGACGGTAGCGAGGCCTATACCCGGGCGGGAAATCTGCGCGTCAACATCAATGGCCAGCTATTGACGGGTGCAGGCCATGCGGTGCTGGGTGAAGCCGGGCCGATTGTCATTCCGGAATACGAAAAACTGGAAATCGGTCTCGATGGCACCATCAGTGTTCGCCCCATCGGCCAACAGGCCAGTACACTGGCCGAGGTCGGGCGAATCAAGCTGGTATCGCCACAGCTCGATCAGTTGGTGAAAGGCGATGATGGTTTGCTGCGCACACGCGATAAGCTGCCGGCGGAGGCGAGTAGCGATGCCACCCTGGTCAGCGGTGCGCTGGAGGGCAGCAATGTCAACAGCGTCGAAGCGCTGGTCAATATGATCGGTCTGGCCCGGCAGTTTGAAATCTCGGTGAAGATTATGAGTACCGCGAAGGAAATGGATGAACGTACAGCCCAGCTGATGAACCTGGGTTAGTGCTCGAAAGATCTCAGAGGTAACACTATGAACAAGGCACTATGGGTAGCTAAAACCGGTCTGGAAGCACAGCAAACACGCATGAGCGTGATTTCCAACAACCTCGCCAATGTCAATACCACGGGGTTCAAACGCGACCGGGCGGTTTTTGAGGATTTGCTGTATCAGAACGTACGCCAGGTGGGCGCGCAGTCCTCACAGGACACACGTCTGCCTTCCGGCCTGCAGCTGGGTACCGGTGTGAGAACCGTGGCAACCGAGAAAATACAGACGCTCGGCAATATCGTGCAGACGGAGAACAGCCTGGATGTCGCGATTCAGGGGCGCGGCTTTTTCCAGGTTTTGAAACCGGACGGTAACATCGGTTACAGCCGCGATGGATCGTTCAAGATGGACGAAACCGGCCAGTTGGTGACTTCAAGTGGTTATGTCATCCAGCCGGCAATCACCGTTCCCAATAATTCAATCAGCCTGACCATCGGTTCCGACGGTGTGGTGTCGTCGCTCACGCCGGGCAGTGCAACACCGACCCAGCTGGGCAGCATTCAACTGGCGGATTTTATCAATCCCGGTGGTTTGCAGGCGGTAGGCCAGAACCTGTTCGATGAGACCGCATCCAGTGGATCACCGTCAACCGGCACACCGGGCTTGAATGGCCTGGGCACGGTTATTCAGGGGGCGCTGGAAACATCCAACGTCAATGTGGTGGAAGAGCTGGTCAACATGATTGAAACGCAGCGTGCCTACGAGATGAACTCAAAGGCGATTCAGACGACTGACCGCATGCTGCAGTTCGTGACCAACAACCTGTAAGGCTGAAGTAAGGACAGGACGAGTATGAGGCCGGCTATGAAGACTGAATCGAAACTGATGACGGCATGCCTTGCGGTGGCGATGTTCAGCGGTTGTGCGTCACAGGCGCCGACCAGGGACAATTATCGACCGACCCTGCCGCCGGCCTATACGACTATCGAACCCATCGGTGGTTCGATCTATCAGGCCTCGGGCGACGTACGCCTGTTCGAGGATGTCAAGGCACGGCGTATCGGTGATGTGATCACTGTGTTACTCCAGGAGAGTACATCGGCGTCGAAATCCGCCAAGACTTCAACAGACAAGAACCAGGAGACGGCGATCGCCAATCCGACCTTTTTCGGTGCTTCACCGCAATTCAACCTGCCTGGGTTCATTCCACTCGACAGCAATCGCGACAATACCCTGCAGCAGAACCTGGAGGCAGCGCGCGCATTCGAAGGTGAAGCGGACTCCAGTCAGAGTAACAGTCTGAGCGGCGCCATCACGGTCACCATTTCCGATGTATTGCCCAATGGCAACCTGGTGGTTCGTGGTGAGAAGTGGCTGACCCTGAACCAGGGCGAAGAGTTTATTCAGATCTCCGGCATCGTGCGTCCACAGGATGTCGGCACCAACAACACCATCCTGTCGACCCAGATAGGCGACGCACGTATTACTTACAGCGGCGAGGGTGTGCTGGCGGAGTCCAACGAAATGGGTTGGCTGGCGCGCTTCTTCAATCACCCGGTATGGCCGTTTTAATAACAGCGGAGTGGCATTGAATCATGCGTAAACTGTTTTTTATCCTGACGCTGTGTGCCCTGACCAGCCCGTCATGGGCAGAGCGAATCAAGGATTTGACCCACCTGGCGGGTGTGCGTGATAACCAGTTGGTGGGTTATGGCCTGGTGGTGGGGCTGGATGGCAGTGGTGACCAGACCAGCCAGACACCCTATACCGTGCAGAGCCTGGAGAACATGTTGAAGCAGTTCGGCATCACCCTGCCACCGGGCGTGACTCCGCAAACCAAGAATATCGCTGCCGTTTCGATACACGCCCGACTGCCGGCTTTTGCCAAGGTCGGACAGACTATTGACGTGACGGTGTCTTCGATCGGCAATGCCAAGAGCCTGCGCGGCGGAGCCCTGTTAATGTCGCCGCTGAAAGGCGCTGACGGCCGTGTCTACGGCATGGCACAGGGCGATCTGCTGGTCAGCGGCCTCAATGCCTCGGGTGCCGATGGCTCCAGTATTACCGTCAATATACCCAGCGTCGGTACCATTCCCAACGGCGCGACAGTGGAACGTGTTGTCAATAACCCGTTTCTGCAGGGCGACTACATTACCCTCAACCTCAATCACTCGGATTTCACCACTGCAAACCGTCTCGCGGTGGCCATTAATGAAACCGTAGGGCCGGGTATTGCCAGCGCGATGGACGCGGTTTCGATTCGTGTCAGCGCGCCCAAGGAGGCTTCCCAGCGTGTTGCCTTTGCCTCATTGGTGGAAAATATTCCCGTTGAGCCCGGTGAAGCGGCAGCGCGGGTGGTTGTTAATTCCAGGACGGGCACGGTGGTTATCGGCGCCAACGTCCGCATACTGCCGGCGGCTGTCTCCCACGGCACACTGGTCGTGACTATCACCGAAGACCAGCAGGTGAGTCAGCCTGGCGCGTTCTCCAGGAGAGGGGATACCGTGGTGACGGCCAGAAGTGACGTCGATGTCGGCTTCAAGGATAACCATACCTTCCTGCTCAAACCTGACATTACCCTGCAGTCTATCGTGGACGGCATCAATCGCGTAGGCGCTACCCCGGCCGATATCGTTGCCATACTCCAGGCTTTGAAACAGGCGGGTGCGCTGAAGGCCGAGTTGATGGTTATTTAAAAACGATGAACCCGTCGATCATTCAAACAGACGTTTACACGGATATACAGGGACTGTCCAAGCTGCGCGCGCAGGCCAGGGATAACAGTGAGGAAACGCTGCGCGAAGTCGCGGGTCAGTTTGAAGCCCTGTTTATCCAGATGATGCTGAAAAGTATGCGTGATGCCAACCTCGGTGAAGGGTTGCTGGATAGTCAGCATAGCAGGACCTACCAGTCCATGTACGATAAGCAGATCGCCATCGATTTGAGTAAGCGGCAGGGGCTGGGCCTGGCGGACATGATGGTGCGCCAGCTCAGCCGCTCGGCAGAGTTCGAGTCAGACGATAGCGCCGCCGCGGCACCGTTCGGCTCAGCGCACCATGGTCTGCTGAAATCTGCACAAGGCGAGACCACCCCGGCGGGCAAGGTGAATGCTGCCGAAGGCAGCAGAGAGGGTCCTCTGGAGGGCAAGGTGAATGCTGCCGAAGGCAGCAGAGAGGGTCCTCTGGAGGGCAAGGTGAATGCTGCTCCTGACTGGAAGCCCGATTCACCGGAAGCGTTTGTCAAGGAACTCTGGCCGTACGCGCAGCGTACCGCGCGTGACCTGGGTACCCGGCCGGAGCTGTTGCTGGCCCAGGCCGCACTGGAAACCGGTTGGGGGCAACATGTGATTCGCGGCACGGACGGAAGCAACAGTTTTAATCTTTTCGGTATCAAGGCGGATACGCGCTGGCAGGGCGAGCGTGCGGTCACGGAAACCATCGAGTTCGAAGACGGCCTGATGCGCAAGCAGCGGGCATCGTTTCGCGCCTACGCCTCGCTGGCCGATAGTTTTGCCGATTATGCCGATTTTCTCAAAACCAATCCGCGCTACCGGGAGGCCCTGAACAGGGCAGCAGATGCACCGTCATTCGCGCGTGCGCTGGCTGAGGCGGGATACGCCACAGACCCTGATTATTCAGGAAAAATCAACAGGATTATGGATGGCGAGCGGCTCCGCGATGCGCTATCCGGTGTCAAGGATTCTGTGCCTGAGCCGTTAAGCTGATCACGAGGTGAATTGATATGCCGATTGCCAGGTTGATCCACAGTAGAGTGCGGGAGATTGTGTCATGGCGGTAGGATTACTCGGAACGGCGGTCTCCGGTCTGCAGGCCTTTCAACGTTCTATCTCGGTCGCCGGCCACAACATCAGTAATGCCAACACCGAAGGCTACACCCGCCAGCGCGTGGAACTGGGTACTCGTCAGCCCAGTTTTTCCGGCCAGGGTTATATCGGCAACGGCGTGCAGATCGAAGGCGTTAAGCGCCTGTTTGACCAGTTCGTGGTGGATCGTCTGCGCGATACCAGCAGTTCGACGTCACAGTATGAGACCCTGTTTCAGTTTTCCGAACGTGTCAGCAACATTCTTGGTGACGCCGATGCGGGTCTGAGTGCCGGCCTGGAGAATTTCTTCGATGCCGTACAGACTGTCGCAGATGACCCGGCCTCAACGCCCGCCCGGCAGTTGCTGCTGTCTGAGTCTGACTCGCTGGTCGCTCGCTTCCACAACCTGGACAGTCAGCTCCAATCCATAGGCGCGGAGATCAACGGGAATCTGGGGAATATTGTAACCGAGATCAATGGCCTGAGTGCGGCGATCGCGGATACCAACAAAAACATTGCGGAGGCCACCAGCCAGGGTAGTGGTGAGGCGCCCAATGATCTGCTCGACAAGCGTGATCAGATGGTCAATCGCCTGTCTGAACTGGTTTCCGTTCGTACCGTGGAGCAGGATGACGGTGCCTTGAACGTGTTTGTCGGCAGCGGGCAATCGCTAGTCACCGGCTTTCTTGCCACACCTTTGCAGACTGTTGTAAATGACTTCGATTCCAGCCGTACAGAGATAGCGATTGCCAACGGCGGAGCGACGGCGGTTATTACCGATAACCTGAACGGTGGCAAGCTGGGCGCTGTCCTGGATTTTCGTGATCAGGTGCTGAGTCCGGCCGAGAATTCACTGGGTCGGATCGCAGTCAGCCTGGCAAGCGAGTTCAACCGGCAGCATACGCTGGGCATGGATTTTGATGGTGCACCGGGGCTGGATTATTTTTCCATCACCAGTCCGCAAGCCGCTGCCAGTACCGGTAACACCGGTGCTGCAACGGTTAACGCGTCCTTCGACACCGCCAATATCGGTAATCTCACCACTGACGACTATGTTCTGAGTTTTAGTGGTGCGGCCTGGTCACTGAACCGGCTCGGCGACAACCAGGCGGTGGCCATGACCGGGAGCGGTAGCGCCGCGGATCCCTTTATCGTCGACGGATTAAGTATTGAAATCGCCGGTGGTGCAGCAGCGGGTGACCGTTTTCAGATTCGACCGACCCGTAGTGGCAGCTCTGCCATGGGCCTGCTGATCAGCAATCCGCGCGAGATCGCTGCCGCTGCGCCGGCGGCTGCCGCGGCACCCGGTGATAACAGCAATGCGCTGTTACTGGCCGGATTGCAGAGCGGGCAGACCATGGAGAACGGTTCGACCAATTTCCAGGGGGCCTATGGCCAGTTGATCAGCAAGCTGGGTACGCAGACGCTCAGCGCACAAGTCACCGCCGAGGCGCAGGGCGCGCTGCTGCTGCAGGCACAGGAATCACGTGACGCCCTGTCGGGCGTCAACCTCGATGAAGAAGCTGCCGACCTGATACGTTTCCAGCAGGCCTATCAGGCTATTGCGCAGGTTATTTCGGTGGCCGACTCCACCTTCCAGACACTATTGAGCGCTGTTGGGAGATAGTGATGCGTATCGGTACCTTGCACATGTTCCGCCAGGGCGTCAGTTCGATACTTGACCAGCAGACCAGGCTACTTAAAACCCAGAACCAACTGGCTGTCGGCAAACGTATTGTCAATCCGAGCGATGATCCGACGGGTTCGGCACAGCTCATCGGTTTGTCGGAAACTTCGAAAACCACGGCACAATTTCAGCGCAATATTCTCGCTGTACGCACCCGGCTGGAGTTGCAGGACGGCGCCCTGGGATCTGTCGGCGATGCCTTGCAGCGTGTCAGGGAACTGACCGTGTCGGCACTCAACGATACAAATGGTGCCGGGGAACGGATTGCCATCGCCGCTGAAGTCCGCCAGCTTGCCGATCACGTCATGGGACTCGCCAACAGCAAGGACGGCAACGGTCAATATATGTTTTCCGGCTTCCAGGTGCTGACTGCGCCGTTCAGTGAAACGGCCCCGGGGGTGTTCAGCTACGCCGGGGACCAGGGCCAACGTCAGATTCAGATCGGAGCGGGACGCCAGTTGGCGGACGGTGACTCCGGGCAGGCCGTGTTTATGGATATTGCCGACGGGGGCGGCGGTTTCGAGGATATTTTCA
Organism: uncultured Gammaproteobacteria bacterium; assembly: GCA_965603065.1. Lineage (GTDB taxonomy): Bacteria > Pseudomonadota > Gammaproteobacteria > DSM-19610 > DSM-19610 > Thiogranum. Next base: position 29,043 of record CBFDBP010000005.1, on the reverse strand, counting down.
CCACCCTGGAAAATCTGGCAACAGATCTCGAAGCCAACGCACCGAATGGCAGCAGTCTCGATCAGATGGACAGGGTTATGGATCATCTGCTGGGGTTCAGGGCTACCGCGGGCGCACGATTGAATGCCCTGGAAAGTCAGGAAGACATCAACGGGGCGCTGCTGGTGCAGCTCGAGCAAACCCGTTCGACGATCGAGGATCTGGACTACGCCGAGGCGGCCACCCGGCTGAGCCAGGAGAGTGTTATCCTGCAGGCGGCGCAACAGTCGTTTGTAAAGGTGCAGAACCTGAACCTGTTTAACTTCCTGTAGGAGCGGTCCCCTGATCGCGATCGGTGCATCGAAAATTGCGGTCGGGAGATCGCTGCTGCGCGGGATTGGTTTTCCCATACCTAAAATTCGATAAAACGCGTAACAATCTTTTTGTCAATCTCGCCGCTTCTTCGGCGGATGGCAATCGCAGCAATGTGTTCCGCGGTGGGTTTTAACAGCTCGAAGTGCCAGTTATCCCGCCGCTCTTCGATATCCGGGTGAAATGAAACTTCAACGAAGTTGTCCTTGTTCACGGTAAAAGTCAGTTTCCGGGTCGGAAAGGAAATGCCGATACCTCTGGCTTTTACGTAGGCCTCGCGCAGGGTCCAACGGTTAAAGAAGTGCTCCAGATAAGCCTGACCCTCCAGCTGTTCGAGTTCTCTGGTCTCAGCTTCAGAAAACATTCTTTTCGCAACTCCGACAGGGTTGTGCCGCTCCGCAATCTGCTCAGCGTCTATGCCGCAGTCGTCCGAAAGGGTGACAACACAGGCAGCCAATCCAGCGGTATGAGTCAGATTGAAACGCAGCGCCGGGGTAGCCGGGTTGGCGATTTCCGGACGGCCGTGTTCGCCGTGTGAAAAACACCAGTCCGCTGGTGGTATGTCAATATATTTCGACAGAGTCTCGCGTACTAACGCATGGGATACCAGGTATCGGTGCCGGTCTGCAGGGAAATGGAAGCGTCGGTACCTTTCGAGTTCCTCCTCAGAGAGCATTGCCGTCAGTCGCTGCAGTATTCCATCATCCTGCACTGATTCGGGTATGGTGAACCATGCATGCGTTTCCTGATGGAGACTATCGATCAGCATGGGTGGGCTGGTCGCGAACCGGTATCCGGTACATCCGCAATCATGCCGTGTCGGGAGTAATCCTGTTCGAGCAGCAGGTGTGCACGCTCGTTACACGAATCGGCCTGTTCCCTTGCACCGATAGCAGTACAAGCCTGGCTCATGCGCTCCCACAACAGGTAAAAATCCGGCGCCCGTTCCGCCAGGTGGGTGTAGATCTGGATGGCTTCAGAAATCCTGCCCTCCCGGTGCATGAGCATCGCTTGCACAAACGAGGGCTCGATGTCTGAGATTATTTCCTTGTATCCCGCTGCTATAGTTGTGTTGCCTGTGGATGACAGGGATCCCTGTGAATCGATCAGTTGTGCGTAAAACGAATATCGATCTGCCGCTGCCTTGGCATGGGTTCTATTGGCGCGGATGTATTGATGTGCCTGGCGTCTGATTCGTCTTCTGAGTTCGGCATCCCCGGCCAGCCGGGTCAGGATGTCCAGCATTTCCCCTTCGTTACCGAAAAGAAAGCCGGTTTCACCATTGTTGACGCTATCTGCATAGGGCGGACCGTCTGAACAGACGGCAACGACACCACGTGAGGCATACTCTATGAATTTCCCGTCCGAACGACCGCTGCTGAAGTCGTCGGTAGTTGTGACGGCAAGGCCAATATCGATTTTCTTCAGAAAGTCTAAATAGGCGGACATGTCTCCGGTCGGGCTGGCCTGGACGTCAAGTCCGGCATCGCGGAACAGCTGTATGATTTCCGCTGCTGCCATGATGTGCAGCTGAACCCGATGCTTCAACGGCCAGCGGGATAGAATGCCGGCGAGGCGTTTTGCATCGTCAAAATGTCCGATGGAGCCGGCCCAGCCGAGAGCCGGTTTACGCTTTTTTGATGGCTTCAGGCCGGGGACGCTGATCAGTTGATTGGGAAATACCGTGTGTGTGGGATTCAGATCCCGGTATTTCTGTTGCAGAAACGGGCTGCTGAACTGGACAGCGTCGGATTCCGATGCAAGTGTGGTGATAGTTTGCTGAACTTCCTTGCTGGCATAAAAAGCATGTCCGGGCAGATGGGAAGGAAAAGCAGTGAAGTCGTCGGATATTTCGAATACCGTAATTTTCCCTTGCTGCCGCCTTCTCTGTATTACACCAAGCAGCTTTGCATCGGCAACCATCTGGATGACCAGCACGTCACTATGCGCAAGTTCCCGCAGGTGGTCGGGATGGCAGGATTGTACCGCATGGACAGGGATAAACCGTCCCAAGGCCTTGCCGGGCCAGGCAACACGATGCAGGTAATCGCCGGACTGGTGATCCTGCGGATGAGAAAAGAGGGTGCAGAGGAAATGATTATTGGACATAGACAATCTGGTTGTTTAATGGGTGTGTGAATAATCCACTGCTGGTAGCGATCGCCTCAATTAATAGGGTGTGGGTTGCGAAAATCGGAATGTTTATAAAGTTCTGCACATGCAAAAATGTAGAATACCACGTTGGGTGGTTTCTATTGATTTAGTGTTGCAATTACATGTCTCCATTTATACTTATCCGTCCGCTTTGACAGAGTTTGATACTTGCTAAGCTCAATCATTTTCTCTTTTTCAAGCTCTAGGACAATATTTTCGAGCTTACTATTTTGTGTGTCGTCAATAAGCAAAATATGATCGTCTTCCACAAGGTCAATACTATTCTTTAAATCTTCACTGATTGTTTTCTCCTTCCCGCCGTCATAATGAATTAAATCAAATTTCTCACCATTTAATGCTTGCATGACTTTAGTGGAATCGCCTTTTGTTAACTTTAATCTTCCAGGAAAAGACCTGTTAAGATAGCTAAAGCACTCCTCTGTATAAGCATGTTGGCACGTATCAATTATCGTGATCTTGGTGTCTTTATTTGCCAGAAGCATTATTAATGCCGAATGTCCGGCATTAAATCCGATTTCAAGCACCTTGTTTCTACTTTTAATTAAGTTGGCAAGGTTACGCCGTTTCTCTTTAAGGCTGTCAACAGGCATACCATTGATCGCATCCTGTAAATTTACATAAAAAAGATTGCCATCTAAAAAATCACATTTATTTTGCACTAGAGTCAAAATATCCTTTAAATATGGTCGAGCCTTCTTTTCAAGATTATCAAGTTCCTCATAACCCTTGGGGCGTCTAAAAACCATTAAGTTCTGTCGATGATTTATATTCTTTTCGTTACACGCCAGACGAATATTTCGGGTCAATATCTCTTGAAAAATCATTCCCCGTTTTAGAAACTCGTTCTTCCAGTCCTCCTCATCCCGTTCTGCAATATGCCCATGACCTCCTTGCCCAACTCTGGCACCTGAAAACACGATCCAGTTGTCTGTATGGGAAACCAGGAAATCAAATAGGAGCTCATGTTTTTCTCGGGGTATATGCTCAGCGACCTCGATTGACATCACGAGATCAAACTTTTGTTCCAGCGGCTCCGGATGTCTATCCGTAAAAATATCGATGGCTAATTGCTTAGGCCCATTGGGTGTTTCAAAGACTCCGCCCATGGGTTCGGGCTCTATGCCGAAAACCTTTTTTGTATCAAGCTGTGTCTTAAAAAAGTCGCAATACAGGCCCAGACCACATCCAAACTCGAGAATACTCGCAGGTTTGAGGGTGTGGGCAATATATTCTGCCATTCCATTGTTGAAGTTCGGCCCATAACGGACCAAATGTTCCTGAGCTGTCCAATGGGTTCTCTCGCCACCAGTGGTCGTAGGAAAGCTTGGGCCCACAAAGTTGCTGAACTTCTTTTCAGAGTCCCGACTATTTCTGTCGATCTTTTCTAGCGTCGTTGCCGAGAAACTCTGTTCCTTCCAGTCGGCTGCAAGGAAGTGGCAGTTTGTTCGCTCAAACATGTCGAGTTTGCTTTCTGAATCCTTGTCAGACAGCAAGTGTTTCACGAAAGCATTTTGCCCCGGCAAGTGAAGGCGCTGGAAGAGATGGTGGGGAAGCAATGCGATAGTGAGCTGTTTGTCATGAGTCTCGCCTGTCACCACAGCATCGTAACAGGTGAATCTCTGTTGGTCGTGGTGCATGAAATAGGGGCGGGTATTGTCAGTGTCCCAACGGAACGATTTTTCCTGGAGAACCCTGTTTAGTGAAACCTGGTCATCACCTGATACAGCCACGTCTGCCGCAAGCTCATCCAGCAGCTCTCTGGTTTGCCGGCAGCTCTTCACGAAGAAAAAGCCGCAACAGAAGACAAACCCCTGAATGTCTGCAACATCGGTGGGCCAGATGGTTCCCTGGGAGACGATAAGTTCGTGGGTTGAGTTATCAAAAAACGCTGGAAAGGGGTTTTTCAGCCAGATGGCGTCGGCATCCGAATGAAGGAAGCTGATTCCCGCCGAGCAGAGCGCCTGAAAAATCTGCATCCGCATAATCCACAGCTTGCTCAGGTCACCTTCCAGTGGCGAAAGAAAGGTTGGAAAGCCGTGATCCTCCAGGTAGCGATGGATCTCTTCATCAAGAGATATCACCAGATAGTTCTGGATGCCTAAGCGGTGCATAGCCACCAGCCAGTTGAGAAGTACCTCCCGGTACCGGCTGTCAGAAAAAACCAGGACGACTTTGTCGCGGTCCGCTCTGTTGTTTACCAGCCGGATTAGTGCGTTTGTGTCTATCTTCATGGGCGAAAGCTGAAAGTGGATTGTATATAAATTGAACGCAATTCGTATGCCATCACATGCATGCTGTTCATATCCCGGTTTCAGTGGAATGCGGACGGCAAGCCAGTTTTGTGGGAGCGCGTGACAAAAAGACCCTTGTAGATGTGCGCCATAAATTTGACGGGATATGAATCTATTAATTGTGAGATCTGTAAGGGGTTAACAGTATTGTGTATTTGGCATGTTGCTTGCTTTGCGTACTGATGGTGGGCTGTGCATGGAAAGCACCCAGGCTGTCCTGCTATTCCGGAACCATTCCGTATCAACAGGAATAAACGATGATTATTTGGCTGGCGTCTTATCCTAGAAGTGGTAACACTTTTTTTCGTGTATTACTGAACAGTGTTTTTGCAACAAAAACCCATTCAATCTACAACGACAAATTCGATATCGGGGCAGACAAAAACCTGTCAGATGTCGTTGGCCACGAGTTTCTTCCCGACGACTTTACTCTTGACTGGGCCAGACGTTCGGACGAGACATTCATTCTCAAAACCCATGATTACCCCGCAGACGTATGCGACGATGATAAAGTCATCTATCTGCTAAGGGACGGCCGGGAGAGCGTCTTATCCTATTACAATTATCATAGAGACTACACGGATCAGCAGAAATGTCTGTTAGATATCATTGCCGGCGATACACTGTTCGGCGGTTGGGGGGAGCATGTTCTGGCTTGGGCACCCGGCACCAGACCCAATACACTGCTGGTGCAGTTTGAAACGCTGGTAAACGATCCGCTGGGGCAGGTAGACAGGATTGCCGAATTTACCGGCTTTAAATCGGTTTCTGACAGCCTTCCGACGTTCGAAGAGCTGCACAATACAGGACCCAGGTTCTTCAGAAGCGGAAAAACGGATTCCTGGAAGAAAATATTCTCGGAATTCGATCACCATGCTTTCTGGCTGAGAAATTATACTCAGATGGTCAGCTACGGGTATGAGCAGGGTATACCCGGCTTGTTTAGTTCCAATCCTGCAGAGGCCGCTTACCTGTCAGCCAAGCAGTTGAGGGAACGGCTGCCAGAGGGTAATTTGGAGATTCCGCCTCCACCTCCGGGTAGTGGGCTTACCGGTGAGTCACTGGAGGAAGCTTTATGCCGTCAGGGGGAATGGTCATTCCAGAAAGGTGATATCGAGGGCGCTGAATCCAGATTTCTGGAAGCTATACGGCATGCTCCAGGTTTCGCCGATGGCTATAACAATCTTGGCGTTTTATGGTGGCAGAGGGGGGCGTCCGAGCAGGCATTAGAGTACCTGACAGCCGGTCTGCGGATTGCACCGGACCATCGTGAGCTGATCTCGAATTCTACGGAAATCCTTGTATCTCTCGGTAGAGAACAGGAAGCACGTACACTATGTGAACACCATCTCGACTGTATTGGTGATGATGTGATGTCACGTCTGGGTTACCCTATGCCTGCCTTGTCTTTAGAGTTGGCAGCGTGCTCGCTGCCCGCCGAAACAGAGTCCGTAGAGACAGAGACTGCATCATCGGCGAGCCTTGTATCCGCCGGAGAAGCTGCGTACCTGGCAGGTGACACCAAGAAGGCTGAAGTCTGTTTCCTGGAAGCCTATGCCATGAACAGTACAGACATTGTCGCCTGCAATAATCTGGTGGTGTTGTACTGGGAGTCAGGGAACGTGGAACAGGCTCTACGCTACCTTCAAGAAGCCATGCAGTTGGACAGTGCGAATCGTGAAGTTGTCCTCAACGGTGGTCAGATCCTGTACACGCATGGCTACAAGACAGAAGCGGCTGGCTTGTATGAGGCGTATCTTGCTATTCATCAGGATGACAAGGAAGTGCTTGCGCTTTATGAGCAGGCGGTATCAGACGTTGAAACTGACGCATTCACAGACACTGCCAGGCCGGATCCGGAGCAGGTGACCACGCATTCTAATGAAAATGCGGAATTTGTTGATTTTTCCCTGCCCGTAAACAGGGCGCGCGCACCGAAAATAAGTATTGTTATTCCCTCGTTTAATCAGGGGGCCTATCTTGAAACCACTATCGGTTCAGTGCTGGACCAGAGTTACCCTAATCTGGAACTCATCATAATGGACGGTGGCAGTACAGATCACTCCATTCAGATTATAAAAAAGTACGAGAAACACATCGACTATTGGCAAAGTCAGCGCGACGGAGGTCAATACTGGGCAGTTGATGCAGGTTTCAGCCGGAGTACAGGCGAAATCATGACCTGGATAAATTCGGACGACAAACTGCTTCCCGATTCACTGAACGCGGTCGCATCTATATTTATTCAGTTAAAGGAGGTGGACTGGATAACAGGTACTCCAAATATCATGCATGAAAATGGAGAACTCGCCTGGGTGTGTTCGATTCCACCCGTTTACAGCCGTAAGTATTATTTGGCAAAGAGATATGACTACCCCAACTATATTCAGCAGGAAGGAACTTTCTGGCGCCGTTCACTGTGGGAAAAGGCGGGGGGCAGGCTTAAGACACGTCTGAAAATGGCTGGTGACCTGGAGTTGTGGATGCGATTCTTCAGGCACTCCCGCTTGTATACCACCGATATGCTGCTTGGATGTTTCCGGCAACACAGTGGGCAGAAGACAGCCAGCGGCCTGGAGTTGTACCGCACAGAGGCGCTGAGAGAGTTAAACAAGGAAGTCACGCGCTTTAAAAAGTCGAACCAAGTCCTGCCCGAAAATGCCCCGGTCATCATGATTGCCGATGGGGCGATGTCAATACGAAAGTCTGAAGGGGGAAAAAATGAAACCAGGCAGACCTCGGGGTGCGGTGATGAAATTCTGGTTACGGCTATTGTTTCTACGTACAACGGTGAGAAATACATCAAGGGTTGCCTCGAAGATCTTGAAGCCCAGACTATTGCGGACAAGATTGAAATTATTGTGGTTGACAGTGGTTCTGAGGAGAATGAGCGCGCGATTGTCGAGGAGTTTCAGCAGTGCTACCCCAACATTGTTTACATTCGTACCGATCATCGTGAAACCATCTACTCGGCCTGGAATCGAGGGGTCGCTGCGGCAAGAGGGAAATACCTGACCAATGCCAACACGGATGACCGCCATCTCCCTGTCGCTTATGAACGTATGGTATCCGAGCTCGAAACCAATCCAGACGTAGCTTTGGTATATGCGGATTCTGCTGTTACGGGGATGGATAATTCCGATTTCGACGATGCATCGATAGAGGCTTACTTCCGCTGGCCGGAATTTAATGCGCGTAACCTGTTTTCCGATTGTTATATTGGCCCGCAGCCCATGTGGCGCCGCTCTTTGCATGAAAAATACGGTTTGTTCGATTCTCAGATGCAAGTCGCCGGCGACTATGAATTCTGGCTGCGTGTCGCGGTCCAGGAGCCCTTCAGACATATACCGGAGGTTCTGGGGCTTTATCTCAAATCGCCAGATAGTATCCAGCACGCGCTACCGGAAAACGCTGCCATGGAAACGGAGCTTGCCAGGTCGCGTAACTGGCCGCTTGAATGGGGCGAGCGACCAGAGCCCGGTAGAAGCTATCTGGTTAGCGCCAGCGAGATAAACAGTCGTGACGATGATCCGTGCGAACCACCACCCCTTGTCAGCATAATTATGCCAACGAAGAACCGGGTGGAGCTTTTGGGGAGAGCGCTCGATTCGGTTATCGCACAGACGTATAAGCACTGGGAGGTGATTGTTGTCAACGATGGCGGTGACGATGTCACCCCTGTCGTCGATAGCAGGGCATCGGGCGGGTCTATCCATTGTATCAAGCTGCAACAGTCAGTAGGGCAAGCGGCGGCACGGAATATTGCGTTACAGGAAGCAAAGGGACAGATTATCTGCTACCTGGACGATGATGATATCTATCTCGCCCACCATCTTGATACTGTAGTAACCGCCCTGTCGCGGGAGGGGCGGCCCTTTGTTTATACCGATGCGGTTCTGGTTCCGGAGCGATACAACAATGGCATGCCACAGGAGGAGGGTGAGAGGAGTAATCCTTACAAGCACGACGAATATTCGCGTGACCGTCTTCTTGTCAATAATTACATACCGATAAACACCTGGGCTCACTGGAAAGCGTGTGTAGATCAGGTGGGTACATTCGATGAGTCACTGAAATGCTATGAAGACTGGGAATTCCTGCTGCGATTCTCGGCACGCTACGAATTTACCCATATCGAACAGACCACTGTCGAGGTTAAAATCAGGGTGGACCGGGTGGACAATGTGACCCGCCAGCGGCTGGCAGATACTGCAAAAGCGTATCGGACCATATACCGGCGACATGGCGACAACCTGTCTGAGGCGCTGGTTTATGAACGTGGCATGAAGTTGCAGGCGCTCGAATACAATACCGAGAAGCATCGGCAGGCCGAGCATACATTGCTCGGTACTACAGTTGGCGATGTCGGCGATCGTGCAGGGGGCCGGAACAGTCCGGGTCACGTTTCTGACAAGCAGCGATCGCAGTATTTGTGTGAACAATTCCTTCACCGTGTGGAAGGATCAGGCTATACGTTGCCTTCGATACACCTGATCATGGTTGCTGACGAAAACGATATGGCGAAAATTGCCGATACGATCGACAGTCTTGATCAACAGATCTATTCAGGCTGGGGGCTCAGCATCGTATCCACTACGTCTCCTCCACACCAGGATTTTGACACTTTGCCAATGCTGGAATGGATACAGTCGGAAGATGTGGAGCAGTCGTTCGTTGATAGCGTGCGGAAATCGCCATGTGACTGGGTCGCGTCGGTGATGCCGGGGGATATCCTTGAGCCTGAAGCTCTGTCGGTTTTTGTTGACTATATCAACCAGAATCCTGGCTGGAAGTTTATCTACAGCGATGAAGACTGTATTGATGCTTCTGGCGAACAGGTCAAGCATAAATTCAAACCGGATATCAATCCGGACTACCTGTGTTCGTGCCCCTATACCGGAAATCTGTCGCTGGTACACAGAGATATGCTGGATCAGATATCCTCCGATATTGGTATACCGGCTGCTTTTTTCTACGATCTTGGCCTGAAGGTGCTCGAGAACCATGGGGTTCCCGCAATCGGGCATGTCCCGGCGCTGCTTTACCACCAGTTGCAGGATAACGAGCGCAGGGAGGCGCGCGACAGGTGGGTGAAGCCGGTGCTTGAGGCGTATGTCAGACGGAATAATATCGACGCCCAGGTATTGACTGGTACAGCCGCAGGAACCTGCATGATCGATTACCGTTGTTCAGATAATCCCAAGGTATGTGTGGCGATCTATGTCGGTAGTGACTTTGCAAGGGTGGAGCGCACTGTAGCGAGCCTTCTGAATAAGACGGGCTACTCCAACTGGACGATCCGACTGGGTGTTGATATGACGCTCGTACCCTTGTTTGACAAATATCGAAGCGAGCAGCTGTCAGTCGATCCACTTGATAAAGATGCCAGTCGCTGTTCCTACTTCGACTGGCTGGCGCAGACCGTTAATGAAGAACACATGGTTTTCATGGACTCCGGTGTCGTCGTGTTGCAGGATAACTGGCTGGAACGGCTGCTCGCCCAGGGCCAGCGGTCGGATGTAGGTGTAGTCGGTATCCGGCTGTTGTCTCCACAGAATAAAGTGGTGCACGCGGGTATTCTTGCCGGTGTCGGGTCCTTTGGTGTTGGTGGCTGTATCGGGGAGGGCGACACCCTCGAACAGGAGGGCTATATGCAGCGTTCCCAGGTCGTACAGAACCTCTCGGCTGTCAGTAGCGCCTGTATGCTGGTCAAGCGTTCACTTTATTGTTCACTGCAAGGGTTTGACGTCGGAATAGCAGTTCAATTGTACCAGGATGTCGATTTTTGCCTGCGGGTGAGCGAGGCCGGCGCACGTATCGTGTGGACGCCCTTTGTCACCATGCTGATTTCCGATGAGCGTCTGGATACTTACGCGGGAGACGATGGTAGGCGCCGTGTTGAGCAGGATGCCCGGCAGCTCACATCGAGGTGGCTGGAAAGCCTTGCCAGGGACCCGGCCTACAACCGTAACCTGACATTGAAACAAGCGGACTTTGCCTGGGAAACGTATTTCAGTCCGGGGTGGGATCCGAATATTCGGGACTTGCCGCGAATCACCGCCTGTGGTGCTGGCTCTTATGTTGCCTGGGCTTACAGGGTGGCACAGCCACTTGAAGCATTATCCATGGCCGGCAGAGCCAGTTACGCGTACGCCTCCTTCGAGGGTGATAAAAAAGAACACATGCCCAGTATTGTTGAAATGGAGCGTATTCAGGCCGACGTCCTGCTGCTATATAACACCCTGCATGACCATTCTCTTGATTCCGTTCGCCAGTACAGGAACAGGAGCAATATGTTCATGGTGTTCGGTCAGGATGACCTGCTGTTTGGCGTTCCACCCAAAAGCTCATGTTTCAAGAGAGTATACAAGGATATCAAGAAACGTCTGCGTACCTGCCTGTCAATGATGGACAGACTGGTGGTTACCGGCGAGCCGTTGGCAGACGAGTTGTCCGGTTTCATCAGCGATATCCGCATCGTACCGAACGACCTGGATGCCAGGTTCTGGGGCTCGCTGGAGTCGCGCAGAGGGTGCGGCGTTAAACCACGTGTGGGTTGGGCGGGCGCCATGCAGCATCTTGGCGATCTCGAGGTGTTGGCAGACGCCGTGTGCGAAACAGCCGACGAGGTGGACTGGATCTTCATGGGCATGTGTCCGGATTTCCTGAAGCCATACGTCAAGGAGGTACATGACTATGTGGCGTTCAATGCCTATCCGGAAACTTTGGCGAAACTCAATCTTGATCTGGCCGTGGCGCCGCTGGAACGTAACCGTTTCAATCGCTGCAAGAGCGACCTCAGAATACTCGAGTATGGCGCCATGGGGTGGCCGGTTATCGCAACGGATATCGAGCCATACCGGGATGCTCCGGTGCATCTGGTCACCAACCAGACACGGGCGTGGGTTAACGCCATCAGAGACCATGTCCATGACCTGGATGCGAACTGGAAAGCCGGCGATGCCCTGCGGGAATGGGTGAGGGATAATCGCATGTTGCAGGGGCATCTGGATGACTGGATCGATGTCCTGGATCCCGCGGGCAACTCTCATCGTCAGTCACTGATACCGAGCAAAGCATCCGGATTGTAGTTATCGTCCAGCTAACTGCTTGAATATTCTGGAGCGGCAAACAGCGTCCTGCCAGACGCTTTCCGCCTAAAGTTTGTCAGCCGGCGAACGCTAACCATACCGGAGGCGGTGAATACCAATACATTGGTATATCCGCTAGTGATAACAGGCATCGTATCAGATAATAAAACCGATACAACGTCTTGAAATTGTAGGAGTGTCTATCATGGCATTAACTGTAAATACCAATGTTGCGTCTCTGAACGCACAGCGTAACCTGACCAATTCCCAGAACTCGCTGAATATCTCCCTGCAACGCCTGTCTTCCGGCTTGCGTGTTAACTCTGCCAAAGACGACGCGGCCGGCCTGGCCATTGCCGAGCGTATGAATGCCCAGGTACGTGGTCTTACCGTCGGTATCCGCAACGCCGGTGACGGTATTTCGCTGGCCCAGACCGCTGAAGGCGCGCTGGGTAGTGTGACCGAAGCCCTGCAGCGTATGCGTGAACTGGCTGTGCAGTCAGTCAATGTGACTAACGGCACTGACGACCGCGCCAGTCTGGATGCGGAATTTGGGGACCTGGCCACAGAAATTGACCGTATTCTAAACGGTACCGAGTTCAACGGCTCGGCTATTCTGGCCGGTGATGCCGGGGCTCAGAATTTCCAGGTAGGTGCTAATAACAGTGCAAATGACCGGATTGCTGTGACGACGACCGATATGGCGGGTGATGGCGATATCACTGCTGTAACTGGTACTGACGTCACTACGTCGGCTAATGCGGCCGCCGCCATTGATCTTGTCGATACGGCGCTGGATACCATCAATTCCGAACGTGCGACACTGGGTGCAGCGCAGAGTCGTATCGAAATCGCGGTCCGTAGTCTGGATACCACCCGTGAGAACACGGCGGCTGCTCGTGGACGTATTGTGGATGCCGATTTCGCCGCGGAAACCGCCAACCTGACGCGTTCGCAGATTCTGCAGCAGGCTGGTGTGGCGATGCTGTCGCAGGCCAATGCGCTGCCGCAGTCGGCTCTGGCCTTGCTGCAGTAAACACTACACGCTTGTAATGGAACCAGGGACGGGGGGAGCAGGGATGCTCCACCCGTCTGGTTTTTATAAGGCAGGTGAATATGTCATTCAATAGCACAACATCCGTACACATTCAGGAGATCACGCGCTTGCAGGGAACGCAGCCGGCCGTGCGTGCTCCTCAACTGGAGCCGTCTGAAGAGCTGGAGCGGAAGGAATTCGCCGCCGGCGACGGCCAGCATGTGCCGCTTAGCCAGGCAGAAGATGTCGAACAAGTGGAAAAGGTGGAATCCGCAATCAGCCGGATCAGTGATTTCGTGCAGAATTACCAACGTGACTTAGAGTTCAGTATCGACAAGGAAAGCGACCGGCTGGTCGTCAAAGTGGTTGATTCTGAAACGCAAGAAGTGATTCGGCAGATTCCTTCCGAAGAAACACTGCGTATCGTGGAACATCTGGATTCCCCGGAAAGCCTGATTCTTCGCGAGCAGGCATGATCTGGCACCGCTTTTGCTTTGTAGCGTTTAAGCACTCAAATGTATACGAGGTTCGAGCATGATTAGTGCACCCGGAATCGGTTCCGGACTTGATGTGGGATCCATCGTCGATCAGCTGATGTCGATAGAACGGCGGCCGCTCAACCAGCTGGAAGCTGACAAGCAGGGCCTGCAGACGCAACTCAGTACGTTGGGTCAATTGAAGAGTTCGCTGACAACATTTCAGTCTGCGCTTGCAGATCTCAAGACCCCGGATGCCTTTGAAATCTATAAGGCCGAGTCTTCCGACGAAACCGCGTTTACAGTTACTGCAGACAGTAATGCCGCAATCGGCTTCAGTGATATCCAGGTGCTGGCAATGGCCGAGGCCCACAAGATGGGCTCGCTGGCGATTGCCGACACGGATACCACCACACTGGGTAGAGCCGGTGACACGATGACTTTTACGGTAAACGGAAACGCGTTTACCGTTGACGGCGGCGGTATGACCCTGTCTCAACTCAGGGATGCGATCAACGATGCACCCGATAACACCGGTGTTTCCGCCACCATAATCAGTGAAAATGGCGGCAGCCACCGCCTGGTGCTGAGTTCTACGGAAACCGGCAATGCCAATGCCATCAACCTGTCAGCCTCCGGCAGACTGCGCAGGGACCTGGATCTTGGCGATATCAACGATCCAGACCAGCTGGATTCCGAGATCCTGGTTGACGGGCTTTACACCATTACGCGTTCCAGCAATAGCATCGATGACGCAATTAGCGGTTTAACGCTCAATCTTGTCGGGGTGTCCGACACCGCCGCAGAACTTACGGTCAACCGGGATATCGACTCGGTGACGGAATCCGTGCAGACATTTGTGGATACCTTTAACGGATTGCGTACTACGATGAAGGATATGTATGGTGATAACTCGGCGCTGGATAGCACGCTGCGCAGTATCGAAAGCCGGATGCGCGGTGCATTCAATACACCACCCAGCGGATTAAACGGAGACTTCAGCTATCTTACCGAAATAGGCGTTTCCTTCCTGCGGGACGGGAGCCTGTCGTTGGACGGTGCTGATCTGGAATCCGCAATCGCCAGTGATTTTTCGGGTGTTGCGGAAATGTTCGCCAACAATGATCAGGGTTACCTGTTCCGGCTGGACAGCGTCATAGAAGATTTTATCAAATTCGATGGACAGCTCGATACGCGCGAAAGCAGTTTGAATGACCGTGTCAACACGGTGGATGATCGGATTTTCGAAATGGAGTTTCGTCTGGGCTTGCGCGAGAAAACGCTGCTCGACCAGTTCAATGCGCTGGATACCCTGATGGGAACGCTGCAGGGGACCAGTGATTTTCTAACCCAACAACTGGCAGCATTGCCTACCATACAAAACAGTCGTCAATAGGGTGTCAGGCACATGTGGTGGTTAATTGAGGAGTAGGTGATGAGCTTTGCAGGTGTTAGAAACGGGTTGCAGCAATACAATCAGAACGCGGTGCGCACAGGGATTGATTCCGCCAGTCCGCACCGGCTGATTCAAATGCTGCTGGAAGGTGCGCTGGACAAGATCGCCGTCGCCAAGGGGCACATGGAACGCGCAGAGATTCAGCCCAAGGGTGCGCAGATCGGCGCTGCCATATCGATCCTGGAAGGTTTGAAAGCCAGCCTGGATAAGGAGAAGGGCGGTGAGATTGCGCAAAACCTCGAGGATCTGTACATCTACATGGAGCGTCGTTTATTTGAAGCCCATGCAGGTAATGATCCGACTTTGCTGGACGAAGTGTCAGATCTTCTCAAACAGATCAAGGAAGCCTGGGATGCTATCGCTGATCATGCGACCGGTCAGGCACCCGCCGCATGACACACCAATTCAGGGAATAGGATATGGAGTTTACGCGCAGCCGGAGCCGGCAGCTGGAACAGATACTCCTGCTCAGTAAGGATATGCTGGCAAAAGCGGGTGATCATGAGTGGGGGCTGGTGGCTGAAATTGAAGCCAGGCGCAGGGAGCTGGTGATGCGTTGTTTTCAGCAACCGGCACAGCAGCAGGATGCGAGCGAAGTGGCGGCCACCATAAAGGACATTCTGCGCCTGAACCGGGAAATCACCGATCTCGGCAAGCGTTATCAGGATCAACTCGGAACCGAAATTCATACCAGTAAACTGGGTCGCGCCGCGTCGGCTGCCTATCTCGACTGTGCCCGCTAAAGTCCCGGGCCGGTAGGCCGGGTCGGCGGAGAGCTGGATTTCCCAAAATATTACATGGTTTTATACCATCTGACTGGACTGGATAGCTGTCCTTGGCGCTGTCACCGCGCCTGTTAATACTCTAAAGACGAAAAATAATCAGAGAGTTATGCCGAGTGCCCGGCATCAAATGGATTTACGACAAAATTTTGACATTCTCCCTCAGGAATGGTTAACTTTATCCATATGGTGTTGTCCGGTTAATACTTTTAAGAGAAACAAATTCAGGCGGAAACCAAGTCGATGGGGGGAACTCAGGTGCCAGTCAACGAGCCAAGGGTACTTATTATTGAAGCCGATACCGATCGTGGTCGCGAGCTGGAATCGGTTTTACGTTTTATCAATTATGAGCCGGAGCTGGTTACCGATTGTGGCGGCTGGAACGCGGGTATTGAAGATGCACAGGATATCCTGGCGGTATTGATAGGCACCTGCACGACTGACAGGGCGCTGGAAAATCTTCTGAAAGAAGTTCACGATTTCGACGAGCACCTGCCTATTTTTCTCTTATCCGAAAAAAATAAAGAGCTTACCGTAGCCATTGAGCCCAGTTCCTGCATTCTCGGACGGGTTGAGATGCCGGTTCACTACACCCAGTTAACCAGTGCCCTGCACCAGGCCGAGGTGTATCGCGAAACCCAGGTCGATGGGGCAAACCAGCGGCCGGTGGATCTGTTCCGCAGCCTGGTGGGTACCAGCCGGGCCGTGCAGTCGGTTCGTAAAATGATCCAGCAGGTCGCCAATTCGGACGCCAACGTGTTGATTCTGGGTGAATCAGGCACCGGTAAAGAAGTGGTGGCGCGCAACCTCCACTATTATTCCAACCGCCGCGACAAGGCTTTCGTACCAGTGAACTGTGGCGCGATTCCTGCCGACTTGCTGGAATCTGAATTGTTCGGCCACGAAAAAGGCGCTTTTACCGGCGCTATCAGTAGCCGGCAGGGCCGCTTTGAACTGGCTGAAAAGGGTACGCTGTTCCTCGATGAAATAGGCGACATGAGTCTGAACATGCAGGTAAAACTGCTGCGTGTATTGCAGGAACGCACATTCGAGCGGGTGGGCAGTAACAAGAGCATTGAAGCTGATGTTCGCATTATTGCCGCAACACACCGCAACCTCGAAGAATCCATCAGAGAAGGCACGTTCCGCGAAGACCTGTTTTATCGCTTGAACGTGTTTCCCATCGAGATGCCGCCGCTGCGTGACCGCGTGGAAGACATTCCGTTGCTGATCAACGAATTGATCCGCCGTATTGAACATGAAAAACGCGGTTCGGTACGTCTCACTCAGGCAGCCGCTCTGTCGCTGTGCCAGTACAGCTGGCCCGGTAACGTGCGCGAACTGGCAAACCTGGTCGAACGCATGGCCATTCTGTTCCCGTTTGGCGTGGTTGACGTCGGTGATCTACCTGAAAAGTTTCAGTCCGACGTACCTGTTGCGGAAACCGCCCGGCTCAGTGAAGACATGCTTGGTTCGGCCCAGCCGATGCAGTACCAGCTTGAGTCCGAACCCCGCCTGCCGCGTGGCGGGCTGGATCTTAAAGAGCATCTCAGCAACCTTGAGGTCGGTTATATCCGGCAGGCTCTGGACGACGCCAACGGTGTGGTGGCGCAGGCCGCCAAGCGATTGGGCATGCGCCGTACCACCCTGGTTGAAAAACTGCGTAAATACGGACTACAGCGCTCCAGTAATGCGTCGGTAGTTTGACGCATTATCTTGTCGATTCGCGTAACATTCTGATTTAAAAGCCTAACTCATTCCAGGCATACTCCTTGCTAAATAAACTGTGGGCACAAAAGCCCGCGTTGATAAGCATCAGGAGTAGGCCTTTTCATGAGTCAGTCGGCTGCCAACAAACAACAACTGCAGGACGCCTTTGAGCTGTTTAATCAGGTCTCTGAACAGCTCACCGGTTCCTACCAGGTGTTACAACAGCAGGTCGTCAGCCTGACCCGGGAACTGGCGGCCGCCCGTGCTGAACGGCATAAACTGCTTTCCGAAATTCGTATCCTGCAGCAGGAAGCCTCGCGCGGACAGCGCCTGTCCAGCATGGGTGAAATGACCGCACGGCTGGCTCACCAGGTGCGCACGCCTCTGGCCACCGCCTTGTTATATGCCTCCCAGCTCAAGCAGGCCGATCTGCGACATGACCAGCATGACTGCTTTGTAGACCGGTTACTGGTGGGGCTGCGGCATCTCGATCACATGGTGAACGATATGTTGCTCTATGCGCGCGGAGGGCAGGGAGGCGATGAAGCCGTAACGGTCTGCGACTTGCTCGATCAGGTGCAGCAGTCGCTGTTGCCTCAACTGAATGAAAATGCGGCACGCTGGTCAGTGCCCAACGGCCACGGCGATATTACGATTCGTGGTCAACGCGAAATCCTGGCCAGTGTACTCGCCAACCTTGCCAGCAATGCACTGGATGCCTGCGAGCAGGACGCGCATCTCGACTGGCAGGTCGAGGTGCAGGGTAAGACTGTTTGTATTGTGCTGCAGGACAACGGGCCGGGTGTCGCTGATGGCTTGCAGGAACAGATTTTCGAACCTTTCTTCACCACACGTCCCAGCGGCACCGGACTGGGGCTGGCGGTGGTGCGCGCAGTGATCGCTGCACATCGGGGAACTATTGAACTCGATACTGGCTATCAAAAAGGTGCGCGCTTTGTCGTTCGACTGCCGCTGCTTGATGAACAGCAACTCCCGAGCGGTGTATTGAAGCATCAACAAAAGGCAGACGTTGCCACCCCGAGGTACCTGTAATGAGTCAACTCAAAGTGCTGATTGTTGAAGATGATTCGGCTTTGCGAGACGCCTTGTGCGCAACCGTTGAACTGGCCGGGTTCGGGGTTAAGTCGGCTGAAAATGCTATGGAAGCCTTGCAACTGATCGAAGCCCAGTCGTTCAATCTGGTGGTCAGTGATGTCCAGATGAAGGGTATGGATGGTCATGCCCTGCTGCAGAAGGTGAAAGCCAGTATTCCTGAATTACCGGTCGTTTTAATGACCGCTTACGGGACCATTCAAAAAGCGGTGGAATCCATGCACAACGGCGCAGCCGACTATCTGGTCAAGCCGTTCGATGCTGAAGTCCTGATAGACATGATCGGCCGTTATCTGCCCAGTTGTCACGACGATCCCGAGCTTGTCGCCGAGGATCAGGCGACCCGGAAACTGGCAGCGCTGGCGAGACGGGTCGCTTCAACAGATGCAACAGTCATGATCAGCGGTAATTCCGGCACCGGTAAGGAGGTGTTTTCACAGTTAATACATCGCCATTCAGCACGTGCCGATGGACCGTTTGTGGCGATCAACTGTGCGGCCATTCCCGAAAATATGCTCGAGGCCTCCCTGTTCGGTTACGAGAAGGGCGCCTTTACCGGTGCCTACCAGGCACGCGCAGGCAAGTTCGAACAGGCGCAGGGTGGCACACTGCTGCTGGACGAAATTTCTGAAATGGATCTGGGTCTGCAGGCCAAGCTGCTGCGCGTGTTGCAGGAACGTGAAGTCGAACGTCTCGGTGGCCGTGAAGTTATCGGGCTGGATGTGCGCGTACTGGCAACGACCAATCGTAACATGCGCGAAGAAGTCGCCGCCGGACGTTTCCGTGAAGACCTGTTTTATCGCCTCAATGTGTTTCCTCTGCACCTGGCTCCGTTGTGTCAGCGTAAAGCCGATATCCTGCCGCTGACCAGTCGTCTTATTCGCAAGTACAGCCCGGAAGGTGGCAGTGTTCCTCATCTGTCTAAACAGGCGCAGCAGGCATTACTGGATCACCCCTGGCCGGGCAATGTGCGTGAGCTGGATAACGTCATCCAGCGCGCCCTGATTTTACTCAACAGTGAGCAGGTCGAGGTCGACGACCTGTGTTTCGAGCTGGATGTTGCTGCGCTATCCGAGCAGACATCGCCGGCAACAACAGGGGCAGCGGACGGTCTGGACGGCGACCTCAAGAGTCGCGAGTTTGAGCTGATTCTTGATGCCCTGCGGGTGGATAACGGTAGCCGCAAGGCAGCTGCTGAACGCCTGGGCATCAGTCCACGCACCCTGCGCTATAAACTGGCGCGTATGCGAGAGCAAGGTATAGCCGTTCCGGCCTGAGGAGTACGAATGATGAGCAGCATAAGTAATGTGGATCAGGTGTTGGCGGAAATGCGGCGGCTCACGTCTGCCGCGCAGAGTGGACCTGTACAAACAGAAAAGGCAGCGGCTGGCGAAGCGGATTTTTCCACCTTGTTGAAGCAGTCAATCGACCAGGTTAATGAAACGCAGCAGGCAGCCAGCAAACTCTCCAATGCTTTCAGTACCGGCGACCCAAATGTGGATGTCACCGAAGTCATGATCGCCTTGCAGAAAGCGGGCGTCGCGTTCCAGGCGATGACTGAGGTGCGAAACCGTCTGGTCTCGGCTTATCAGGACATCATGAGTATGCCGGTGTAAACAGGGGTCGAGAGTAACATTATGGCACTGGTAAAAGCGGAAACTGTTCAGGGGTTCCAGGGCTTGCCGGCACTGCGCCAGCTTGGTTTGATGATCGGTCTGGCGGCCAGTGTGGCGTTGGGCGTGGCGGTCGTGCTCTGGTCTCAGCAACCCGGCTACACGCTATTGTATGCCAACCTCAGCAGTAAAGACGCCGGCCAGGTTATAGACGCCCTGCAGAAATCGGGCATCGTTTTCAAAGTGGACGAAGCCACCGGTGCCGTGATGGTGGAAAGCAGCAAGTTGCAGACTGCGCGCATGCAACTGGCCAGGGACGGTTTGCCGGAAGGCAACGCCATGGGTTTTGAAATGCTGCAGAAAGAGCAGGGATTCGGTACCAGTCAGTTTATCGAAACGGCAAGATTTCAGCGTGCCCTGGAAGGCGAACTGAGCCGCACCATTGCAACATTGCGCAATGTCGAGGCTGCACGCGTACACCTGGCTATCCCGAAGCGTTCTGTTTTTCTGCGTGACCGCTCTGATCCCACGGCATCGGTTATGATCGATCTGTATTCCGGCCGTACACTTGACGATGAACAGATCGCCGCCATCGTGCATATGGTTTCCTCCAGCGTACCGCACCTGACACCGGAAAATGTCACCGTGGTGAATCAGCGTGGCGATCTGCTGAGCAGTAGTAACTCGGCTGATGGACTGGCGCCGACATCCAGCCAGTTTTCCTACAACCGCAAACTCGAGTCGACGTATTCTGACCGTATTCGTCAGTTGCTGGAACCGATTATCGGTACGGGAAGGGTGCGGGCAACGGTTAATGCCAACCTCGATTTCACCGTTACCGAGCGAACCCAGGAGTTCTTTAACCCCGATTTGCCGTCCTTGCGCAGTGAGCAAATCAGCGAAGACGAGACTGCAGCGGGAAATGTCGCGTCGGGCATACCCGGTGCTTTGTCGAATCAACCACCCCAGGACCCCGTTGTCCAGCCACCCGGGGCGGGGGGTGGCCAGCTGGATTCGGCGTCCGCTACAGCGCCGGTCAACAGCAGCAAACACAGTGTTCGTAACTACGAACTGGACAAGACCGTCAGTCATACCAAACTGGCAACCGGAACCATTCGCCGACTGTCCATTGCCGTGGTGGTCGATGACAAGCAGCAGTTAGACGAAAACGATGAACTGGTCAGCAAGCCCTGGACGGATGATGACTTGAAACGTTTCACCACGCTGGTCAAGGAGGCCGTGGGCTTTGATGCACAGCGTGGTGATACCGTGAATATCGTCAACTCGTCGTTCATCCCGCCACCGGTGGCGGAGGCGATTCCTGAGCCTTCTCTTTTGGAACAGCCCTGGGTCTGGGATGTTGCCAAGCAGGCTGCCGGTGCTCTGGGTCTGTTGATTGTCGTTTTCGGTGTACTGAAGCCGGTTATGCGCAGCCTGGCAGACAAAGGCGTCCAGTCCATGCAGGCGACGGCCATGCTTCCGGCAGGCGCAGCAGCGGGTGAAGCTGGTGGCGCAGGCGCTGACGATCGACTCAGCTTGTCCGGTGCAAACCCGCAACAGGCACAGCTGGCGGCACCGCAAGTGAGCTATGAACAACACCTGGATACAGTAAAGAGCGCCGTCGGTGAGGACCCCAAACGTGTAGCACAAGTCGTCAGGAACTGGGTGGGCGAAGATGGCTGAGGGCAATACCAAGCTCAAGGGTACTGATCGTGCAGCGGTGTTGCTGCTGAGTCTAGGGGAAGAAAACGCAGCAGAAGTCCTCAAGCACATGGGTCCCAAGGAGGTTCAGAAAGTCGGTGCGGCAATGGCTGCAATGACCAATGTGCCACGAGATCAGGTGACGCAGGTGCTGGAGCAGTTTACCCAGACGGTGCAGAACCAAACAGCGCTGGGCGTAAATTCAGATGAATATATTCGTTCGGTGATGGTGGGTGCACTGGGTGAGGATAAAGCCAAGGGCCTGATGGATCGCATCCAGCTTGGCAGCAGCACCAAAGGCCTGGAGGCGCTGAAATGGATGGATGCACGGGCCGTTGCGGAACTTATACGGCTGGAACATCCGCAGATTCAGGCTATCGTGCTGTCTTATCTGGATAATGATCATGCCGCAGAAGTCATCAGGCTCTTTCCTGACCTGACCCGCCACGATGTACTGCTGCGTATCGCGACCCTGGACAGTATCCAGCCTTCCGCGTTACAGGAGCTCGATGGAATCCTCGAGCGCCAGTTTGCCGGCAATCAGAATGTCCAGTCGTCGAGCATGGGTGGGGTGAAATCGGCAGCCGATATTCTGAATTACATGGACAGCTCCATCGAAGGTGAAATTATGGAGGCCATCAAGGAGGCAGATGCCGAACTGGGTCAGGAGATCCAGGACCTGATGTTTGTGTTCGATAATCTTATTGACGTCGATGGTCGTGGTATCCAGGCCCTGTTGCGGGAGGTGTCCTCCGAGAGCCTGATTCTGGCGTTGAAAGGTGCCGAAGAAGCCATGAAGGAAAAGATCTTCAGTAATATGTCCAAGCGTGCCGCCGAGATGATGCGCGATGATCTGGAAAACAAGGGTCCGGTGCGTCTGAGTGAAGTGGAAGGCGCACAGAAGGAAATCCTGGCTATTGCGCGGCGTATGTCTGATTCAGGCGAGCTTGTGCTCGGCGGCAAGGGAGCAGAACAGTTTGTCTAAAGTTATCCGCGGTGAGACAGTCTCGGATTGCCAGGCCTGGCATGTGCCTGAGGTGCAGTCTGAAGGTTCACAACAGCGCCGGCCAATGACAGCACGCCAGCTGGAAGAGATCCAGAACCAGGCTCACAGGGAAGGATTTCAGCAGGGATTGCAGGAAGGGCGTGATGCGGGACTCGAGGAATTCACCCAGCGTGTTCAGTACCTGGAACAGGTTATTCAGTCACTCAGTAAACCTTTTGAAGAATTGGACGAGACTGTCGAGCGGCAGCTGGCGCAACTGGCCATGCTGGTTGCCAGACAGCTGGTGCGGCGCGAGCTGAAAACTGATCCCGAACAGGTGATTGGCGTTGTCCGCGAGGCTTTGTCGGTATTACCTGTGGCGGCCGGTAATGTTCAACTGGCCTTGCATCCGGAAGATGCGGCGATGATTCGTGAGTCTTTGTCACTCCAGGAAGGCGGGCAGAATATCAAGCTTGCGCCACAGGGCGCCCGTTCTTCTGACTGTGGCGGAATTCACGTTATCGATGACCCCGTGCAAAGCCGCGGTGGCTGCCGCGTGCTTACCGAAGTCTCGCAGATCGATGCAACCGTTGAGTCACGCCTGAACGCGGTCATTGCCAGTGTACTGGGCGGTCAGCGCAGCACGGACAATCCGGCAGAGTGATGTTGCAGAGCGGACGCAGCGAAATCTGGAAGCAGCGGCTGAAGCCGTATCTGCGACGCGCCGAGCAGGCGCAGCCCTTCGTGGTGACAGGTAAACTGACACGCATGGTGGGTTTGACACTGGAGGCGGTCGGTTGCCAGGCGTCCATCGGTGGACGTTGCCTGATCGAATCGACACAGGGTGAACCCATCGAAGCCGAGGTCGTTGGATTTCACGACGACAGGCTCTACCTGATGCCGATTGGTGATTTGCAGGGTTTAGGCCCCGATGCCAGGGTGATACCGACCCACAGTGTGTGCGAAGTGGCGGTGGGCGAACATTTGCTGGGCCGGGTACTGGATGGCGCAGGCCATGCTCTGGATGGCAAGGGACGGATATCTGCTGATGAGCGTGTACCCCTGAGCGGACGGGCCATTAACCCGTTGACGCGTTCCCCGATTCGTGAACCGCTGGATGTTGGTGTGGCCGCCATCAATGCCTTGCTGAGCGTAGGTCGTGGTCAACGCATGGGGCTGTTTGCAGGCAGCGGTGTCGGTAAGAGCGTTCTGCTCGGCATGATGACACGCTACACCAACGCGGACGTTATCGTTGTCGGTCTGATTGGCGAGCGTGGTCGAGAAGTGAAGGAATTCGTGCAGAATATCCTCGGTGAAGATGGTTTGTCGCGTTCTGTTGTGGTCGCAACACCGGCCGATAACTCTCCACTGATGCGTATGCACGGTGCCATGCTGGCAACCAGCGTTGCCGAATACTTCAGGGATCAGGGTAAGCAGGTTCTGCTGCTGATGGATTCCCTGACACGTTTTGCCCAGGCGCAACGTGAAGTGGCGCTGGCTATCGGTGAGCCACCGGCCACCAAGGGTTACCCGCCATCGGTATTCGCGAAACTGCCGCAGCTGGTCGAGCGTGCCGGAACCGGCGACCGTGGTGGTTCGATTACGGCATTCTATACCGTGCTGGCGGAAGGCGACGATCAGAACGATCCGATCGCCGACGCAGCGCGTGCCATTCTCGATGGTCACGTGGTGTTGTCCCGTGAGTTGGCCGAAGCCGGCCACTATCCGGCCATTGATGTTGATGCCTCCATCAGCCGGGTCATGGTGGATGTGGTGGCGCCTGAACACGAGCAGGCGGCCCGTCGCTTCAAGCAGATTTACTCGGCCTACCGTCAGAACCGGGATCTGATCAATGTCGGCGCCTACCAGGCGGGCAGCGATGGTCGGGTTGATGAGGCCATTGCCCTTTATCCGCAGCTGAGCCGTTTCCTGCAACAGAACATGCACGAGCAGGTTACCTGGAACGATAGCCTGGCCGGCCTGGCCGAGTCACTCGGGCTTATGCCTGCCGGTGAGGCTAACGCTTAGCCGGCAGCAGCCGACAATGTTCTGGAGAAGGTAACGGTCTTGCACACAATGACACGATCCAAACGCATGCGGCCGGTCCAACAGCTTGCGCAAAGCCGCGAGCAGAAGGCTGTGCAGAAGCTGGGGCAAAGCCAGCAGTATCTGCAGGCGCAACAAGCCAGACTGGAGGAATTGCGGGCCTACCGCGACCAGTATGCCAGGGACTTCGAAGCTTCGGGTGGCGACGGGCTGGGCGCCACCCGTGTGCAGGACTACCGGATATTCCTCAGTCGTCTGGGCGAAGCCGTACGCCAGCAGGAAGCGGTCATCGCCCAATGCTGCGCCCGGCACGAGCAAACCCGTCGGCAGTGGATGGAGTCCCGCGGCAAAAGCCGGGCTGTCGACAAGCTTGTAGACCGATATTGCCTGGAAGAAAACAAACAGCTGGACCGCAAAGAACAAAAGGAACAGGACGACCGGGCCCAGAGGCCCTCTTCCGATCCAGTCCACAAATAATCAAAGCTGGCACGCGCCTTGCTCCACTACCCTGTAATTGAATTCAATCGATTCAGGAGCTTTTACATGAACGCATCCTTACCAGTATTGCCGCGCGCCACGGACAGCGCCGGGGGGTTCTCCGGGCTTGATGCAGAACTCCAGGGAATACAGAAAGATAGCGTTAGTCAGTCGGGCTTCGCGCCCCTTCTTGAGCAGGCGCATGCAGCCGTATCCAGTGAGGCTGCCACGGTGCCGTTAACCTCACTGGATGCCGAAAGCCTGTTACGGCAGGTCCAAACCTTGCCGCAAGCTGGCAAGCTGTTGCCGCTGCTGGAGCAGGTGCTGGACGAGGCGGGTGCCAACGGCGTTGAACCTGGACAGCTGCTGCAGCAGATTGCTGAAAAACTTGAACACCTCGGGTCGGGTTCCGAGTCGAATCCCGCCGCAGGCCTTATCGCCGCACTTCACCAGCTGCTGGACGAACTCCAGGCGCTGAAAACCCCTGCAGACGCAGTAGCGTTTGTGGCCGCTGGCGGTAAAATCTCTGAAGCCGCCCTGGCCGGGGACAGGACGACGGGCCGCTCTCTGCTACAGCTCATGCAGGGGCAGACCGGTGCTGCCGAGGCGCGAGAAAAATTGCCTGTTAACGAGGCGCTGAGCGCTTTCAACAGTGCCGGGCTGGACAAAGCGGCGGAGCAGGCCCAGCTACGACAGCCCGAACTGACAAACGTTATTGCAACACTCAAACACCTGACAGGACAGGGTAAATCTGCACTTGCCGACACCCCGCTACGGGCAGAGTCGGGCATGGCTGCTGTGACGTCGCCGGCTGTCCAGGCATCCAGTAGTCCAGCGACATCGACGTTAGCGACGCTCAG
This sequence comes from uncultured Gammaproteobacteria bacterium, assembly GCA_965603065.1. GTDB lineage: Bacteria > Pseudomonadota > Gammaproteobacteria > DSM-19610 > DSM-19610 > Thiogranum. The sequence goes on along the minus strand of CBFDBP010000005.1, from coordinate 2,880 downwards.
CGTGAATACCCCGCTGGCTCAGGGCAACTGGGATCAGGCACTGGGTGAGCGTATCCAGTGGATGGTGAACCAGAAAATGCAGGGCGCCCAGATCAAGCTGAATCCGGCTCAGCTTGGGCCCATGGAAGTCCGTATACATGTTCAGAACGATCCGGCCAGAATCCAGTTCAACTCGGCCCATAGCGTGGTCCGGGAGGCACTGGAGGCGGCATTGCCCAGGCTGCGTGACATGTTCGATGCATCCGGTGTTGAACTGGTGAACGTTGACGTGTCCGGACAGCCATCCGCCGGCGAGCAACGCGCCGGTGGTGAGGAAGGGGGCGTGACCCGGGGAGCGCGTGTCATTGATGGCGACAGTGGGGAGGAAACGGTGCTGGAAACGCCGCTAAGTTCGTTACTGGAAAACGGACGATTAGACCTGTTTGCCTAACCATGTTGAATTAGCTGGAGTTGTTCCGATTTGACCGTGTCAAGGTCAGTGAAAAGCGGCGATTGTTCGGTAACAGATTGATTGTATTTATGGATACGCTTATGTTACTTTATTGCGACAATTATAAAAATGTTGGAACTGGAAATGCCAACTCCCCCGAAAAAACGTGGGCGGCCGAAGGAGGGACGGCGGTCCGGTGTCCGCAAAAAATCCTCCAACCCTGTTGTCGGTAAAGAAGTCGACTACGTTCTTCAGCTGACCGAGGAAGATACCCGGCTGCTTAACCGCTATAAGGACATCATGGCCCAGGGAGCGGCCGGATTCGCGGAAACCGTTTACAACTACCTGTTCGATAATCCTGACATCGCCGATGTGCTGTACGCCTACGAACGCAAGGGCGGAGACATCGGCGAACTGGTGCGAGGCATGCTGGCGCACAAGTTGAGTCTGCTGAGCGGGAATATCGATGAAAAAGCGACTGCCCACAGTGAACAGGTGGGTCGCTCGCATTATCGCCACGGCGTCAAGCCGGTATGGGCGCTGGGTGCCTACCGCCTGTTTATGGATCATCTGCAACATCTGGTGGATACCGATCCGCAAATTGAACAGCAGGATCGCGACGCCGTGGAATCGGCGGTTATCAAGATGATTTTCCGTGACCTCGCGGTCGTAACCGAAGGTTACTGGCGGGCGGCGGTGGAACAGCTCACCGATCAGCGTGACGAACTGGGCTTTGAACAGGATCTGGCGGGCGAGATTCTGAGCAACATACCGCAGCTGCTGTGGACGGTCGATATCGAATCCAACCGCATCAGCTATGCCAGCCCTGGTACCCAGGCATTCTGCCACAATGAACTGGAAGCCCCCATTCCCTGTTTCTACGCCATTCACGGTTCTGAACGAGAGCGGGTACTGACAGCCTGGCAACAGGTACTGGACGGTGAGTCGGTACAGCTTGAAGTGCGACTGACGCCTGATGACAGTGAAGAGAGCTGGTTCCGTATGGCGTTTTATCCTATGGCCAATCGCCGCGGCCGTGTACTTCGCGTCCATTGCCTGATGGAGGATGTCACAGATTTACACACAGACCGGGAACGTCTCGAGCAGCTGTCTACCCAGGATGAAGTGACCGGCCTGGCCAATCGCGCCCTGTGGTATGACCGTCTGGCCTCGGCCCTCGCGGTGGCGCGGCGTAATCCCGGTGCCTCGGTTGCCGTCATGATTCTGGATATCAATCAGTTTAAAATGTACAACGATTCGCTGGGCCACGCAGCCGGCGATGAATTGTTGCGTCAGATATCGCAGCGTTTGCAAAAGGTGTTGCGCGATACCGATACACTGGCCCGTCTGGGTGGCGATGAATTCGGTATTGTGTTGCCGTTTCTGCAGGATGCAGAGAGAGCGGTGGAGCGTGTGGCCGGTGAAGTCATGAATGCGCTGAGTGCACCATTTTCCTATGAGCAAAAAGAACTGTGTTTAAGCAGCGCAATCGGTATTTCGGTGTTCCCGCAGCATGGTGAGGATGCGAGCACCCTGGCCAGTCATGCCGACAGTGCCATGTACCGCGCCAAGTGGAATTCGGCACCTTACCTGTTCTATGAAGCGGATACCACGACGTCTTCTGCGACGGAACACCTTTCGATTTCCGGCCAGTTACACGGGGCTTTGGAGCGGAAAGAGTTTGAACTCTACTACCAGCCGAAAGTCGATCTGGCCAGCGGCGCGATCTGTGGTGCTGAAGCGTTATTGCGCTGGCAACATCCGCAGCAAGGACTGGTTCTGCCTAACAGGTTTATTCCGGTCGCCGAGCAGTTGGGTATGATTTCTCCAATCACCGACTGGGTGCTGGATACCGCATTGGCTCAGAGTAGAGCCTGGCTGGTCGAAGGTAGACAGATGCCGGTTTCGATAAACGTCTCCGCACGTTCTTTCCAGTCACCGGGACTGGTCACACGTATTGAGCAGTCCCTGAAAGAGGCCGGCGTGGGTGGCAGCAGTCTGGAGGTCGAAATTACCGAAGGCACCCTGATGGCGGATCTGGATAGAGGCGCCCGTATTCTAAAGGACCTGCGTGATCTGGGTGTGTCGATTGCTATCGACGACTTTGGCAGCGGTCACTTTTCCCTGTCGTATCTGAAACGCCTGCCCATCAATACCCTGAAAATCGATCAGTCCTTCCTGGAGAGTATGGACCGCAATCCGAAAGACGTCGCTATTGTGCGCTCCATCATCGAACTGGGTCATAACCTGGGCTGCAAGGTTATCGCCGAAGGTGTCGAGGATGAAGGGGTCCGCCTGCAGCTACAGGAGCTGGGCTGTGACCTGGTACAGGGTTTCCATATCAGCAAGCCCTTGCCGCTGGCTGGGTTCGACCAATGGCTGTCCGGCTCCTCTCACTAGGAGCCTGTCGGACTTAGGGACAATCTACTGCGCTGGTGGGAGAGCGGCCC
>CBFDBP010000004.1:0-42021 GCA_965603065.1 uncultured Gammaproteobacteria bacterium | reverse complement strand
GAGGGCAAGCTTCCCCTGTGTGCCGAGATGTGCGCCACCAGAGCCCTGCTGGCGGGGGATGGTGATACCGTTTCCGATATCTTCCGCGAGCGTGTGACCTGGCGGGGCTCTTCAGGGCTGACATGGGGCTGGGGTGTCGCTTATTCGAAACCGGGCCTGCGCCGCGGCCGTGATGTCGAGGGCAGGGCCACCGGTAAGGATTAGGGGGCCTGGTCCGTTTATGCATGAAGCGGCAAAGGAGCCTGTCACAATGAACAATAATAAGCCAGGGCGTACCCGGCGTCCTGTTGCTCAGTACAGTGTCTTGATGGCATTGTTTTCCCTGATGCTGGCGTTGCCGATGGCACCGCAGGCATGGGCTGGCGGTAGTGAACCGGCGGCCAAGGTAGTCAATCCGGGTACCGAACTCTGGCGCGAAGTCAGGCAGCGTGAGGCGCCTCGGGCAGGTGTAACCCAGGTAGCAGGCATGGACAGTGGCGTGCTCATCAATATCCGTGGTGAGCAGTGGCGTCAGTTCCGCATGGAGCAGCTGATTCCCGCCGCCGGTGTGTTGATCGGTGGCGTACTCGGGCTTATTGTTTTCTTTCACCTGTTAAAACGAGGCGTGCGTCTTGAACACGGACGCTCTGGTAACTATTTGCTGCGCTTCAAGGAGATCGACCGCATCCTGCACTGGTATGTCGCGACGGTATTCATTTTCCTGGCATTGACCGGCCTGATCCTGTTGACAGGTCGGGTGGTGTTGATACCGGTTTTCGGCCACGAGGTGTTCTCGGTGATTGCCTCGGCCAGCAAAGAGGGACACAACCTGTTCGGCCCCTTGTTTCTGCTCGGTGTCATCGGTCTGTTGATACGTTTTGTCAGTAAGAACTTTCCAGCTAAAGGCGACCTCCGCTGGCTTTTGAAGGCAGGTGGTTTTCTGGGCGGGAAACACCCATCAGCCGGTTTTTTCAATGCCGGTGAAAAAATCTGGTTCTGGCTGGTGATTTTCATCGGTCTGACCATCTCGGCGACCGGGTTGATACTTGAATTTCCTTTTTTCGGGCAGGACCGTCCGATGATGGAGCTGTCGCTGGTACTGCACGGTGTCGGTGCTGTGCTGCTGGTCGCGGGTTTATTCGGGCATATCTATGTGGGTACCGCCGGCATGGAAGCATCGCTCGAGAGCATGACAAGCGGCTATGTCGACGTTAATTGGGCACGGCAGCATCACGACCAGTGGGCCGAGGCCTGTGAAGCGGAGGGCGCCGTCATTGCCGGTGAAGACCTGGCGAAGAAGCAGCGACTGCGCGGTACAAAAAACAGGGTCCCGGACAGGCCGGTGGCAGAGGAGGGGCGGTGATTACGGCATTTATAGAAGGTCCGCTCTGGTATTTTGCACTGGTGGTTTTTCTGATCGGCGTGGCGTGGCGCCTGTTCGCGATCGCCCGTATCGGCAGCAAGCCGGACCTGTCGGTGCCTCGGCGCTCTGCTGCCGTGAGCGGTTTCATGACCAGTTTGCGGCGCTTTTTGCCGCGGCGCGAAATGGGCTCGCGTATCCGGCTGCATGTGCTTGCCGGCTATATGTTCCACCTCGGTCTGTTCGCGCTGCTTTTGTTTGCCGCGCCGCATGTTTTATTCCTGCAGGAGCACCTGCTGGGTTTCGGCTGGACGCCGATGCCGTATTGGGCATTTATCGTCACATCACAGATTGCCTTTGCAGGATTATTGCTACTATGGCTGCATCGCGTTCTGAATCCGGTCACCCGCCTGATTTCGGATGCCGACGATCATGTCGCTGCCGTACTGACATTTGTCGTTATGTTGACAGGGTGCCTGGCGTTGATGGAAGCGTTTACCGGGCTGAGGGTATTGCACCGCTTTACGGTTGAACTGTTGATGATCTATTTCCCGTTCAGTCGCCTGATGCACGCGTTTACCTTCATTCCGAGCCGCGCCTATACCGGTGCCCTGTTCGGTCGACGCGGAGTGGATGCCTGATGTGTGATAACGGCGGAGTGTGGTCATGAGCAGTCGGTTGGAACAGGGTGTTGAGGCGATGCGGGCGCAGATGGATGCGCGGGTCGTGTCCTATTTTTCCAGCTGCGTGCATTGTGGCATCTGTGCTGAAGCCTGCCTGTTTTTTACCGAAACCGGGGATCCACGTTATACACCGATCCACAAGACCGAACCCATGCGCAAGTTGTGGAGCCAGGAGTATACCTTCTGGGGCAAGCTCGCCAGCAAGCTGGGTTTGAGCAAGCCGCTGACGGAACAGGATTTCGCCGACTGGGAAATGCTGGTCTACGATGGCTGTACCATGTGCGCCCGTTGCAGCATGGTGTGTCCGCTCGGTGTCGATATGGCCTACATCATCCGCTAGGTGAAGGAAGGGCTGTGTGCGGCCGGCTATTCGCCGCCGGATCTTGTCGAGGCGGGGGAGCGCGCGCGCACCATCGGCAGCCCCATGGGTGTGACCGCCAAAACGCTGCAGGCTACGATCCGCGCGCAGGAAAAGGAAACCGGCCTGGATATCCCGCTCGACAAGGAGGGCGCCGAGTATCTCTGCCTGTTCTCATCGGGTGAAATCGCCGGCTTCCCGGAATACATCGGTTCGCTCGCCAGGATATTCAAGGCGGCGGGTGTTACATGGACCATCAGCAGCCAGTATTTCGAGGCCACCAACACCGGGGTCCAGCTCGGTGATTCGGGGCTCGCCGCGGAGCTGGTGGAACGGGTTGTGGCTGCAGCGGAGAAACTGAAAGTCAAAACCGTCGTCAGCCCGGAGTGCGGACACGCCTACAGCACCATACGCTGGGATGCGCCCAATTTCATCGGGCGCCCACTGCCATTCAAGGTCGTCCACATTATGGAATTGCTCGATCAGTTGCGCCTGGACGGGCGATTGAAAACGGAAGGTATGACTGATGATCGCCTGAGCTTCCATGACCCCTGCAATATCAGCCGCCGTGGCGGTGTAGTGAAACAACCCAGGGAACTGCTTGATATGGTGGCACCGAATTTTGTCGAAATGACAGAACACGGTGCTATGAACTGGTGTTGTGGCGGGGGTGGTGGCGTCAGCTCCAACGAACGAGCCAATGAACTGCGCCTGCAGGTGTTCAATGTCAAGAAACGCCAGCTGGACGAAGTCAAGGTGGGCACGCTGGTCACCTCCTGCTCCAATTGCCGGCACATGCTGGAAGATGGGCTGGAAGAAAACGAAATGGAGATAGAACTGATCGGTATTACGGAACTCATTGCCGGTCACCTGGCCGAGGAAACAGCTGATAAAGCCTAGTAGTTCGTGCATTGCTGTAGATAATCACCTATGCGGGTTTTCCGTATTAGTTTGGATTTCCTCAGGCTTGAGTCGATAAAAATCATTCCTGATAGCTGCGAACCAGAAAGGACGCTAAGGGCGCAAAGTAAAGGCCTGTTTACTGTTAGGACAGGTAATGCCGGCTGACATGCTGAAAAAATCCCGAACTCCCGTCATAGGTTTTGCCGCCTACAGCGGAACCGGCAAGACAACACTGCTGAAAGAGATCATTCCTTTGTTGCGTGGCAAGGGTATTCGCGTCGGCGTTATCAAACATGCACACCATTCGTTTGACATCGATACACCCGGCAAGGACAGTTATGAGCTGCGCATGGCCGGCGCATCCCAGATGCTCATCGCCTCCAGGCAACGCGAAGCGTTGCTTGTAGAGAAAGAAGCCGGGTGCGAGGCAGACCTCAGTCGCTTGCTTGAAAAGCTCGATCAGAATTCACTGGACATGATCTTGGTGGAAGGGTTCAAGGACGAGGCTTTTGCCAAAATAGAACTTTACCGGGGAGGGGTGGGAAAACCGCCTCTGTACCCGCAGGACGCCGATATTATTGCCATAGCGACGGACGGTGAACTGCCAGTAGCCACCCATCTGCCGGTCCTGAATATCAATGCCGCCGATCAGATTGTTGATTTTATTTGCAGCCGGTTTTGTCCTGCGAAGACTAATCCAGGTCCCTGATGTAGCGAAATAATGCGCGGCTGGATCTGGGCGGTTTATTCTCGGCATGTTCCTTTTTTGCCTGACGAATCAGCTGACGCAGATGCTGACGATCTGCCTGCGCGTGCAGTTCCAGAAATACTCCGACCGCCGGGTCGCCTTCCTCTATCAGGCGATCCCGCCAGCCTTCCAGTTCATGGTGTCTCTGTGCCTGCTGGCGGGCTTTCAGGCGCAGCTGCTGGAAATACTGCTGAATCGGTTCCGGGTCGACGTCCCGCATCAGTTTGCCGATGTACTGCAGTTGCCGCTTGCGGGCGCCGTGCGAGTGCAGGCGTTTGGCCTCTCTCAGCGCAGACATGAGATCCTGCGTAAGCCCAAGTGAGACCCACTCGGATTCCGGAATATCCAGCAGCTCGGTGCCCAGCTTCTGTAAGGCATGGGCATCACGTTTGAGGCGGGATTTGCTGGGTGGCAGGTCCAGCGGGTCGATTTCGTCTTGCATATCAGGTTGAAAGAGTACTAAGTTTTCGATCAGTTTGGCTTGCGGGTATTATGGTGTAAACAACTTGCTCAATGCCAATAAAAACCATGACCATACTACAGGAATACCGGGTTGAATGTTATGTGATGGAGTTAGCCGATGCGCAAGGCATTAACGATGCTGTCTGCTCGCAATACCAGGATGTGCGCGAGGATCCAGGCTTGCGGCGAACTCATCACTTCGAGGGACGCTACGAGAACATCTATGTCGATGAAGGACAGATTCCCGCCTTGAAGCCGGTATTACAGGCCGCACGCCAAGGCGCAGCCCGTTTTCTGCATCAAAAGGAAATCAGTTTGTCAGTCGGTTTCTGGATCAATGACATGGGGCCCGGTCATGTGACCGTGCCGCACACCCATGATGAGGATGATGAACTGGTGTCCGGTGTGTATTACGTCAGGGTGCCGGAAAATTCCGGGGACCTGGTGTTGAGCCGGGGCGTGGCCAGTACCCGGATTACAGCCAGGCAGGGTGTGTTTGTTTTCTTTGCGCCCGATGTGATGCACGAAGTCACTGAAAACAAAAGTGGCGGGACGCGCTTGTCGATTGGTATGAATTTCGGAATAAAAAGCGGTTAGGGCCTGTTAGAAAATGCCTGTTGCAAAGCTGTTTTCAGTGATCGAGTCACCGGCGCACCCGAATTTTTCGGCGCTGTACAGGCGCCTCGGAGTCAATGAAGTCAAGTTCAACTCCATAAGAAAAGTCATTGCCGAGTTGAAAAAACAAAAGCCGGATTTTATCGTGGCCGAGTTTTCTTATGGCTACAGCAACAACTATGCCGGGGTGAATGTCAGCAACCTGGATGTGTTGTTAGCCAGTTTGCGCAAGTATGCGCCGCATGCACGGGTTATCGTCATGGTGGATAAGGCTGAACAGCAATATGTCGGTAAGCTGGCTGCACTTTTTCCCCTCTATGCGGTTGTGCAGTTCCCAGTCCGGGAACAAGAGATTGAAACGTTGCTGGCAGAGACATGACGTTTTCACAGTTTATCAGCTCTCCCTGGCTGGTGGCGGCACTGTTTTTTTTGATTGCTTACACGTACTCGGGTGTGGGTCTCGGCGGAGGGTCTGCCTATACCGCTTTATTGGCGATACTGGGATTCAACAGCCTGGCCATCCCGATGATCTCACTGCTGCTGAATCTGATCGTGACCTCGGCAGGTAGCGTTAACTTTATAAGAAACAGGCATGTGCGGCTCAGCCTGTTGCTGCCGTTTGTGGTGTCATCAATACCCATGGCCTATCTGGGCGGCACCATTCAATTGCCCATGGAAGTGTTCTACTGGGCACTCCTGCTGTCGCTCATCTTTGTCGCGGTTCGGCTCTTTATCTGGAAAAATACGTCGTTCAGGCTGGCTCTGGGTGTCCGGCAGAGACTGGCCGTTTCGCTTATTTCCGGTGCTGTGCTGGGACTGGTGGCCGGGATCGTGGGCATTGGTGGCGGTATTTACCTGGTGCCGCTGATCATCATTCTGGGTTTGGGAACGACAAAGGAAGCGGCGGCCTGCGGCGTCATTTTTATCTGGCTCAACTCGCTATCGGGTCTACTGGCCAGGGTTCAGTACAATGCAATTGATTTGCACGAGTATGTACCGCTTATCTTTGCGGTTTTTCTTGGCGGTGCGATGGGTTCCTTTATGGGGGCCGGTAGATACTCAGCGCAGACCATGGAAAGGGTGCTGGGTGTGCTGGTTATGGTGGCGATCGTCCTCCTGTCCAGAAAAGTGTTGTCTGGTCTATAACAGATACCAGGTTCCCAGTCCCAGAAATGCCATGAACCCGACCACATCAGTGACCGTGGTGAGAAGGACGCCGCCCGCCAGGGCGGGGTCAATACCCAGGTGTTTCAGCGCGAGTGGAATACTGAATCCCGCCAGTGCCGCACACACCAGGTTGATCATCAGCGCTGCTGCGATGATCAAGCCTATGTCAGTGTTCTGGAACCAGGCTGTGGCGACTATGGCAACTACCACAGACCAGATTATGCTGTTCATGATGCTGACGAGGATTTCTTTAATCATCAATGTTCTGGCATTGGTCGGGCCGACCTGGCCGAGGGCCAGCCCACGTATCATGATAGTCAGTGTCTGGCTTCCCGCGATGCCGCCCATACTGGCGACGATAGGCATGAGTACGGCCAGAGCGACGACTTTTTCCAGGGTGGCTTCGTACAGACCAATGACCCAGGAGGCCAGAAAGGCGGTTGCCAGGTTGATCCCCAGCCAGACGGCGCGGCGACGGGCACTGAGCATTGCCGGGGCGAAGATGTCATTCTCTTCGTCCAGACCCGCCATGCTCATCAGTGAGTGGTCCGCCTCTTCGCGAATAACGTCAACCACGTCATCGATAGTAATACGACCGAGCAGTTTACCTGCCTCGTCAACAACCGGTGCAGAGATCAGATCCCGGTCCTCGAACAGGCGGGCAACGGCATCGTCTGTCGTGGAGGCCAGGATACCGTCTACAGCACGGTCCATGACCTCTGCAACGCTGGCGTCCGGATCGCTGGTCAACAGCGTTGCCAGGGATAACAGTCCCTGGTAGTGGTCGAAACGGTCAACCACCATCAGATTATCGGTAAGTTCAGGAATTTCGCCGCGCAGGCGCAGGTAGCGCAAGACTACGTCCAGTGTAACGTTGGCGCGTACCGTCACTATGTCCAGATCCATCAGGCCGCCAGCGGTATCTTCCGGGTAGGAGAGCACGGTTTCCAGCCGTTGACGGTTCTGCTTGTCCATGGAGTGCAACAATTCATGGGTCACTGCACCGGGGAGGTCCTGTAACAGATCGGCGAGGTCGTCGGTATGCAGTCCTTCGATAATGGCCACCAGCTGGTCGGTTTCCATTTCCTCGATGAGGCCGGCGCGCACGTCGTCGTTGACCTCGATGAGCGCCTCACCCTTGTCTTCGGCGTCGACGAGCCTCCAGAGAATTTCGCGCGGGCCGTGCGGAAGGGACTGAAGCAGGTCGCCGATTTCGGCAGCATGCAGGCTGGCCAGCAGTTGCCGCACCTGAGCTGCGGTACCGCTGTGCAGGGCCGTGGACAGGGTTTCCAGTCGTTGTTGTGTGCTTTTCTGCTCGGCTGATTCCACCATGACGGACACCCAGGCGTAGAGTCGGGCAGAGTGTAACAGCCCTATACTGCTGGTGTTACATTTCGTTGAGAATCACCAGCAGTTCGCTGATTTCTGCCGGGTCGTCGTTGTTCAGTATGTCGTTCACTACGGGTGTGAGCTGTGTCATCAGGCTCTTGTGAATTACATTTTTGACTTCCAGCAGAGACGTGGGAGGTGCGGAAAAGTCGCTCAGGCCCATGCCCAGCAACAGGCGGGTATAGCGTGGATCACCCGCCATTTCACCGCACATGGATACCGGGACATCATGCTGCCGGCCGGCGTCGATGACCATCTTGATCAGTCGCAGTACAGCCGGATGCAGGGGGTCGTAGAGGTAAGTGACTTCATCGTCGATTCTGTCGATGGCCAGTGTGTACTGAATTAGATCGTTGGTGCCAATCGACAGGAAGTCCAGCTTGCGGGCGAACAGGCCGGCGGACAGCGCCGCGGCCGGGACTTCGATCATGCCTCCGATGGGTATGTTGCGGTCAAACGCCAGGCGTTCGCGGTGCAACTCTTCTTTTACCTCCTCAACGAGCGTCAGCACTTCATTGAGTTCCTGCGCGCTGGACAGCATGGGAATCATCATGCTGACCGGGCCCTTGGCGGAAGCGCGCAGGATGGCGCGGAGTTGGGGTCGGAACAGGTCGGCATGTTTCAGGCACAGTCTGATTGCACGCAGCCCCAGCGCTGGATTGGGTGATATATGCTCACTTGGCGGTTCAGCACCGCACTCCTTGTCCGAACCCAGATCCAGGGTCCGGATGGTGATGGGTAAGCCTTTAAGTATTTTTAGCACGGAGAGGTATTGTTGCAGCTGTTCTTCTTCGCCCGGGATATCGCTGCGGTTCATGAACAGGAACTCTGAGCGATACAGGCCAATCCCCTCGGCGCCGGCACGACGTGCGGCCAGTACATCCTCATGCAATTCGACATTGGCCAGCAAGTGGATGCGGGTGCCATCCAGGGTGACAGCTGCTTTGTCTTTGAGACCCCGCAGTTCGCTACGGCGCTTTTGTTGCTGGCGCTGCTGGCGTCGATACTTCTTGAGCGTGGTGTCGTCAAACTCGGTCAGCAAGACACCCCGGGCACCATCCAGGATAACGGCATCGCCGTCATGAACCTGCTGCGGTGTGACGTGGGTGCCGACAATCGCAGGAAGCCCGAGGCTTCGAGCAAGAATTGCTGTGTGGGACAGCGGGCCGCCGGATTCAGTGACAAAGCCGGCTATACCCTGATGGTGGAGAAGGACGGTTTCTGCGGGTGTCAGATCGTGTGCAACGACGATGGTGCCACGCAGCTGGTCGTCATCCTGTAGATCGGTGTGCGTATCTTCGCCGAGCAGTATGCGTTGAAGGCGCGTGACAATATGATCCACGTCGTCTTTGCGGGTGCGCAGGTAAGGATCATCCATTTCGTCGAACACCTGTGCCAGTGCGTCACGTTGTGACTTCAGTGCCCATTCGGCGTTGCACTGGCGTTGGCGAATCAACTCAACCGGCGCCGCTGTGAGCATGGTGTCTTCCAGCATCAGCAGGTGGGTGTCGATAAAATCGATTATGTCGGCCGCGGTGTTTTCCGGAATACTGTTGCGGATTGCCTTGAGTTGCTGGCGTGCGGTGCGCACGGCGCGACGAAATTTCGCAACTTCGTCTTCAATTAATTCTTTGGGGATGGTCGCTTCGTAAACTTCGACTTTACCCCATTCCAGTCGGTACACCTTACCGATGGCTATGCCGTGAGAAATGCCGATACCGGAAATAGTGGCACTCATTCGCTTTCGTCGAACCGCTGTAGAATGAGTTCTGTAAGACCGTCAATGGCATCCTTTTCATCGTCACCATTGGCAATCAGGGTGATTTCGGTGCCTTTTGATGCGGCGAGCATCATGACACCCATAATGCTTTTCCCATTGACTTCCTGCCCGTTGCGCGCGACTTTGATATCACTGGCAAAAGAGGAGGCCAGGGTGACGAACTTGGCTGCCGCCCGTGCGTGCAGTCCAAGCTTGTTGATGATGGTGATGGTCTTATTATGCACGTTGAACGCCTTCGACATTACAAGTCAGTATACCGTCGCGGCCACCGCTTACCGCTTTCTGCTGGAGTTCTTCAAGGTCAAGGTCCGGATAATTGAGCACCCGGATCAGCATGGGAAGGTTCAAGCCGGATACAACGCGCAGTTCATGGAATCTGTGTAGCCGGCAGGCAATATTGCTGGGGGTGGCCCCATACAGATCGGTTAACACCAGCACACCGGCACCACTGTCCAGCTCTTCAGCCGCCTGTCTGGCGTCTGCCAGAATACTTTCGGGGTCGCAACTCGACGGCGCCGCCAGGGTGCCGGTCGATAAAGGGCAGATGCCCAATACCTCGATTGCTGTCCGCAGCAGCGCTGCACCGATGTTGTCATGGGTGATAAGCAGAATCCCGACGTTCACGGCAACTCCCGGTGGCGGCTTGCTACATCCGGATAACGGTCCTGAAAATGGCGCAGCAGACGTTCAACCAGATACACGGAGCGGTGTTGGCCACCGGTACAGCCGATGGCAATAGTCAGGTAGCTGCGGTCGTCCGCCTCGAATGCCGGTATCCAGCGCTCAAGGAAGGAGCACAGTTCCGAGCGCATCTGCTCAACCTGGGGTTCGCCTTCCAGGTAGGCTATGACTTCTTTGTCTCGCCCCGTTAGCGGGCGTAAGCCTGGTTGCCAGTGCGGATTGGGCAGGCAGCGGGCATCAAATACAAAATCGGCATCTGTCGGTACGCCACTTTTAAAACCGAATGATTCGAATAACAACGACAGCCCTTTTTTACGACGATATTTTATGCGCTTATGTACCAGATCGCGCAACTGGTGGATGGTGGAATTGCTGGTATCGATAAAGAGGTCAGCACGTTCTGCTATTGGCTCCAGCAGATCTCTTTCGGATTCGATGGCTTCGGCCAGCGAAAGCTGGTCATTACTCAATGGATGCCGACGGCGTGTTTCGCTGTATCGTTTTAACAGGGTCTCAGCTTCACAGGTCAGGAACAGGACTTCGCTTTTGATGCCTTGCGTCTGCAGTTGATCAAGGATTTTATTGAATTGCTGCAAACCCTGGGGCAGGTTACGGGCGTCGATCCCAACAGCAGCATTGTCAATGGGGTGCGGCGCACGCTTAAGTTCCAGGGCCAATGCACTCAGCAACCCGGTGGGCAGATTGTCGATACAGTAATAGCCCAGGTCTTCCAGTGTATGCAGGGCAACACTTTTTCCCGAGCCGGAAAGTCCGCTGACAATAACCAGTTTCAAGACAGTAGTACCTTGGCTGAGCGCCGGTCCACACTTTTTACCACAAAGGACACGGCGACCACAAAGGAATTGGGGGCAAGATACTAACTATTGTCCATGGAACGTGCCTGGCGTTCCATAAACAGCTTGGCTGAATCGAAGCCCTTAAGCAGCAGAGTGTGATTCCGGGCAGCCGCTTCCGCCAGCACCGCCAGGTTGCGACCGGGGGCAACCGGCAGGGTAACTTCCGGGACATCAACACCAAGGATGTTCTGGGTGGTGCGTGAACCGTGCAGCCGGTCGATTTTATGCATCTGTTCCTCTGTCATCTGCACCAGCTTGAGAATCAGCCGCAGGTTGCGATTCTGCTTGATGGCGCTGTCACCGAACATGGCGCGAATATTAAGAATGCCCAGACCGCGGACTTCCAGGGAATCACGCAATACCTCGGGGCAGCGTCCATTGAGAAGATCGGGGGAGGTTTTGGCGAATATCGGTGCGTCATCGGCAACCAGACGATGGCCGCGCGCAACCAGTTCCAGTGCCAGCTCGCTTTTGCCCACACTGGGATCACCCGTTATCAGAAGTCCCAGACTGAACACTTCCATAAACACACCATGCAGGGTGATTTTATCGGCAAACAGGCTGGTCACGTAATACTGCAGATAATTTACCAACTGCACTGTGGACTGAGAGGAGCTCAACAAAGGCGTCGAACTGGCTTCGCTGCGTTGTTTGATGTCTTCAGGCAGAGTTTGCCGGTCACCAATAACGATAAGATCGGTCGTTCCGTCGAATAACTGGTCGACCAGATCACGGCGGGAGTTATCACCAAGGCGATCGAGATACTGGATCTCTGTGCAACCGAGAACCTGTACCCGGTTGGGATGAATCAGGTTCAGGTGTCCGACCAGTGCGGTCTTGGCGCTTTCGGATTGCGGATTATTGATGGCACGGCTTTCACCCCGCTGACTGACTGCCCACTGTAACTCCAGTTTGTCTTTCAGTGTGTCGAACAGGGTACCGACAGTAGCGTCAATGTTCATGCAGATAAATGCTGGTGGGTGTCTCAGCCGCTGACCAGTTGAAAACATTGATCGCTGTTATTACAGCTGCGTAGTTTTGCGCAGAATTCCTGGTCGCTGAACATCGCGGCCAGATGCGCCAGGATTTGCAGGTGCTCGTCGGTGGATTCTTCCGGTACCAGTAAAGCGAAAAGCAGATCAACGGGGTTGCTGTCTATGGCGTCAAAGTCGGTCCCCTGCTTGAGGATGGCCATGGCTGCGATGGGTTTTTTAAGGCCACTCAATCGGCCGTGCGGCAAAGCGACACCCTTGCCCAAGCCGGTACTGCCCAGCCGTTCACGCCCAATCAGGCTATCGAAGATCTCACCACCGGTAAAATCCGGCAGGGCACCGGCCAGCAGCTCACTCAGCAACTCCAGGCTGCGTTTTTTGCTGGAAATGTCTTGCTGGCAGACAATTCGTTCTGGTTGCAGAATTTCAGAGATTTGCATGATTTTTTGTTCGACTTGGCGGACAGTTTAACCAGGCCCTGGTTAAACTGCCGCGGCCAGTCATCCCTAGATAATTTGCTTCTTGATGGCGCCTTCACTACGGTGATGGTCGGTTATTTTTTCCTTGTGTTTCTTGATCTGACGGTCCAGTTTATCGGTCAGTCCATCAATTGCCGCGTACATGTCCGCCTCGGTATTGTCGGCAAACAACTTGCCGCCGCTGATATGCATGGTGGCTTCCGCCTTATGGCGCAGCTTCTCTACACTCAGTATGACGTGTACATCGGTAACGTGATCAAAGTGACGTTCAAGCCGTTCAAACTTCTCGCTAACGTAGTTACGTAGCGGATCCGTGAGTTCGATGTGATGTCCGGTAAGATCTATTTGCATGGATACACTCCTCGTCCAGCGCCTCAAGCGAGGCGTTTTCGTTCATTTGA
Organism: uncultured Gammaproteobacteria bacterium; assembly: GCA_965603065.1. Classification (GTDB taxonomy): domain Bacteria; phylum Pseudomonadota; class Gammaproteobacteria; order DSM-19610; family DSM-19610; genus Thiogranum. The sequence goes on along the minus strand of CBFDBP010000004.1, from coordinate 29,167 downwards.
AGGTGGTATTGCCATCGCCTCACGGTATTTGGCGATGGTCCGTCGAGCCACTTTTATCCCCTGGTCGGCCAACAGGCTGGCGATTTTACTGTCGCTCAACGGCTTGTTTGGTGTTTCTGCAGCCACCAGTTTTTTGATAATGGCGCGAATGGCGGTTGCCGAACACTCGCCGCCGTCCGCTGTGCCAACATGGCTGGAGAAGAAATATTTGAATTCGTAGATGCCGCGAGGCGTGTGCATGTATTTCTGCGTGGTGACGCGTGAAATGGTGGACTCGTGCATTTCCACGGTTTCGGCGATATCGCGAAGTACCAGCGGCTTCATGGCTTCATCGCCATACTCAAAGAAGTTGCGCTGTCGATCGACGATACAACGGGCAACTTTCAGCAGCGTTTCATGACGGCTCTGCAGACTTTTCAGGAACCAGCGCGCCTCCTGCAGATGATTACGCAGGTAGGTATTATCCTCGCTGTTATCCGCGCGCTTCACCAGGCTGGCGTAGTGACTGTTGATGCGTAGTCGGGGTGCGGTCTCTATATTCAGGTCCACCTGCCACTTGCCCTTGTTTTTAAAGACAAATACATCAGGCACAACATATTGCGGTGTTGCGCTGGTAATCTGTGAGCCCGGTCTCGGGTTGAGCGACTGGACCAGTGTAAGCACTTCCTTAAGCTCGGATTCAGACAGTTTCATGCGCCGTGTAATCTGATTATAGTCCCGATTTCCGAGCAGGTTGACGTGTTCCTGTACCAGTTGCAGCGCCTGCTTGCGCCAGGGGGTGTCCGGGGCCAGCGCCTGAAGCTGAATCGTCAGGCATTCGGCCGGATCCCGGGCAGCAACGCCAACCGGGTCAAAATGCTGAATACGGTGCAAAACTGCCTGAATTTCTTCAATGCCGATTTCCAGTTCCGGGGCCAGTCCCAGGCTATCGCGTAATTCTTCCAGCGATGCGTTCAGATAACCATCGTCATTGACAGAGTCGATAATGGTTTCGGCAATGGAACGATCGATATCGCTGAACGGTGTCAGGTCAAGCTGCCAGCTCAGGTGTTCGTGCAGGGTCTCACTTTCTCCGCCGTGGGTTTCGAAGAAATCCCTGCCCTCACCATCAGCGGGGGCGCTGTAGGTGGTTGCCCCCATATCATAGGTATCTTCCCAATTGGTGTCGCCTGGCAAATCTTCCGGAATGGTTTCCGTATTGCCGGGCACTTCGCTTTCCGATGCGTCCGCAGTTTGTTCAGTACTGGCTTGTACTTCGTTTTTGTCGCGTTGTTCCTGGGTGGAATCCATTGCGCTGTCCGTTTCAGACAGCGATTCCCCCTCGTCGCGTTCCAGCATCAGATTGGAATCGAGAACGCCCTGAACTTCGAGTTGTAGCTCCAGCGTCGAAAGCTGCAGCAGACGGATCGCCTGTTGCAGTTGTGGCGTCATGGTTAAATGTTGCCCGAGCTTGAGTTGGATCGACTGCTTCATGTTTTTGTGTTATCGAATCCCTGTCATCCGGCTGCAGGAAAAACCCTATTCTACTGCATTTATTGTGCCAGTGAAGTGTTTGTTACAATTATATGACCCGTGCTACATCCTGAAATGGTCGCCAAGATAGACATCGCGTACTTGCTGATTCTGCAAAATGGCATCTGGCGGCCCTTCGGCCAGTGTCTGGCCGCTACCTAGAATATAGGCGCGATCGCAAATTCCCAGTGTCTCGCGGACATTGTGATCCGTGATCAATACCCCTATGTCACGTTCTGTCAGGTGTTCCACAATACGCTGAATATCGATGACCGAAATCGGATCAACACCCGCAAAAGGTTCATCCAGCAAAATGAAACTCGGTTCCATGGCCAGCGCACGTGCGATTTCCACGCGTCGGCGTTCGCCGCCGGATAAACTCAGCCCTTTCTGATCCCGCAGGTGGCCGATGTGCAGCTCCTGCAACAGTTCTTCCATTCTATCGGCACGATTCCGGCGAGTTAAATTTTTACGCATTTCCAGCACCGCCCGCAGGTTGTCGGCAACACTGAGTTTGCGGAACACGGAGGCTTCCTGAGGCAGGTAGCCCACACCGTGACGGGCACGAACATGCATCGGAAAGCGGGTCAGTTCGCGCTCGTCGAGCCATACCGAACCGCTGTCGCTGGGGATCAGGCCCACGATCATGTAAAAACAGGTGGTTTTCCCCGCCCCATTGGGGCCCAGCAGCCCGACCACTTCACCGCTGTCGACGTGCAGAGATACTGCATCGACGACCTGGCGGCCTGAGAAGTTTTTGCTCAGTTTGCGGGCTTCCAGGCGGGTCATGGCTTGGCCGGTTTTTGGGGTTCTTTTTCAGCTTTTGGCTGGATGGTAATGTGCACACGCTCGTCGGGCTGGTCGGTGCCGGCGTTCACCTGATCTTTTGCCACGTCATATTCGATGCGCTCGCTGCGCAGCACATCACCTTGCTGCTCGACTTCGGCCTGTTTCAGCAGAATGATCCGTTCCGGATTCGTGTAGTATTCCATACGCAGCGCCTTGGCGTGTACATCCTGGTCTTTGTTATCAGGCCGTTGCTGGTAAGTTGCCGGTGTACCCTCCATGATGACTTTATTTATGTCATTACCCTTGTTGTGTACAGTCATGGTTTCACCGGTGAGTATCAGGGTGCCCTGCGCGACTTTAACGCGACCTCGATAGATACTGATGCCCCTGGCATCGTCGAGTTCAACGCGGTCGGCTTCAATCAGCATCGGCTGCTGACGGTCGCTGGAAAGCGCCCAGCTGAGCATCGGCAATGCTGTCAATGCGAGAAAAATCAACTGGTTTCGCAGTTTATTCATGAATTCCCCGTACTTGCGTGAGAAGCTCCAGTTGTTGCTGGCCCAGGTTGGCGCGCATTCCTTCGGCGGTAAAATGCCAGCTCCCCGCCCGTAACACAACCGCTGCGTCGGTTTCTACGCTGTCTCCGTTCTGCTCAATGCGCAGTCGTGTGGTTTTCAGAAACAGTCCGCTGTTTTCAGGCTCCTGATGCATGACCACCTCTTGTTCCAGCAGGAAAGGCCGGTTATCCGGGTAGATCCAGCCGGTTCCGGCATGTACGCGCCACTGTCGCTGTTGCCGGTCCTTGATGGTTAGCTGTGGCTGAATCAGGCGTGCGGCTTCTTCATCCGCCCATTGTTCCAGCCGTTGGGCGTGCAACTGCCTGGAGAGACGGCCCTGTCGGTCAAACAGCGTCCAGCGTGGCTGGTCGATATAGAGCTCAGCTTGCTGTGACACAGGGTACGGCATGCTGTCCCGCTGACTGCTGTGCAGATACAGCCAGAGGCTGGCCGCTGCGGCAGCTGATATGCCTATCAGCATCCAACTGGAAGGTCGGGTCACAGGTAGCTTTCCAGCTCCTGTTGCAGAACGCCGTGGGCTTCCATCAGCATTTCACAGACATCCCGGGCCGCACCGCGGCCGCCGGCACGGGGTGTCTGCCAGTGTGCGTGTTTGACCACCCAGGGATGGGCATCCTGAACGGCGATGGCCAGGCCGACTTTACGCATCACCGGCAGATCAACGACATCGTCACCGATGTAGGCAACCTGCTCAGGGCTTAGGTCAACACGATTTAACAGATCGGCAAAGCCTTCCAGTTTGTTTTCCTGACCCTGGTAAATAAGGTCGATGCCGAGGTTGCGCATGCGGTGCTCCACAACCTGGGAAGTACGGCCCGTAATAATGGCGCAACGTACACCGTGTCTTTGCAGCATTTTTATGCCATGCCCATCCTGGGAATGAAAGGCTTTGTATTCCTGGCCGTCGTCACCTATGAACAGGCTGCCGTCGGTGAGTACTCCGTCCACGTCAAAAATCAGCAATTTGATTTGTGAGGCTTTCTCGAGAATATCTTTCATAAGTGAAAAGTTCATATAGTCGCAGAATGCAGGCAACACGATACCAGAAGTTATCGCCTTTTTCCGTGTTTTTGATGATGAGGCAAGGGGTACACAGCTTGGTTTAAAGTGGCTTAAACGACCCCGGCCCTTAGTAAATCGTGCATATTGAGTGCGCCAACGAGCCGTTTATTTTCGTCGACAACCAGCAGGGCGTTGAATTTCCCTGTTTCCATGATCTGCAAGGCCTCTGCGGCCAGCAGGCCCGGTGTAACCAGTGTGCAGTCGCGGGTCATTGCCTCATTGACAGTTGTGGTATGCAGATCAACATCGTGATCCAGCGCACGGCGCAGATCGCCATCGGTGAAAATACCCTGGACAATATTATCACCGTCTACAATGGCCGTTGCGCCCAGGCCCTTGCGGGTGATTTCCAGCAGGGCATCACAGATCAGCGTGCCTGATTCTACCTTGGGTGCCCGATCACCGGTATGGATCAGGTCATCAATCAGTAACAGCAGGCGCCTGCCCAGTTTTCCGCCGGGGTGCGAGCGTGCAAAATCGTCGGAGGTGAAACCGCGTACTTCCAGTAACGAAATAGCCATGGCGTCACCCATTGCCAGCGCTGCTGTGGTACTCGCGGTAGGCGCCAGACCCAGGGGGCAGGCTTCTTCCTCGACGCCGACATCAATATTGACATTGGCGGCTCTGGCCAGGGCCGATTGCGCGTTACCGGTCAGCGAGATTAATGGAACATGCAGGCGTTTGATGATCGGCAGGATGGTCAGAATCTCCTCGGTTGAACCCGAGTTGGACAGCGCCAGAACCACATCCTTGGCCGTAATCATGCCCAGATCACCGTGGCTGGCTTCACCGGGGTGAACAAAAAAGGCGGGCGTCCCGGTACTGGCCAGTGTTGCAGCTATCTTGCTGCCGATATGCCCGGATTTGCCCATGCCAATGACGACCACACGTCCCTGGCAGTCCAGCATGTAGTGGCAGGCGCGCACAAAATCATCGTCAATACGCGATTTCAGCGCCTCAACGGCGGCGGCTTCTGTTTCCAGTACCGCCAGACCCAGTTTCTTCAAGGTTGCGTTGCTCATGAAGCTCCCGATCTGCTAATGTTTCAATGTGTTACAGTTGAGCCACTCATCTTAAGGCAGCAAAGTATAACAGGCTCTGGTGGCCGACATAGCCATAAATGGGAGCGGGTCTGAAACCTGACATGGAGTGTGAATGACAAACGTTGTCCCCTTTAAAAGACCAAAGGCGTCTAAAAAGCACAAAGGAAACACCCTGTGCCGGCGCGGTTTTCATAAATGGACCGTGATCGATAGACCCTTTGACGTCAAGCAGGGGGGGCTGGTGACCTGCTATCGCTGTGAGCGCTGCGGCAAACAGAAAAGCGGCGTTTCATGAATCAGTCCCCTTACCGTTTATCGGCGTTGCCCCGTATAATGCGCGCATTCGTATCACACAGACGGTGCAAACGGGGGCGGATTCGACATCGTTCCCTTACCGTTTATTGGCTATAGTAAACAGGAAATAGTGGAAACAAGCACCCAGACTGGCCCGGAGACCCTGGTGAAAATTCGCGGCTTGCGCTTTGCGCGGGGTGAGCGTGCGATTTTCGATGGCGTGGATCTGGATATTCCGCGTGGCAAGGTCACTGCCATAATGGGACCCAGCGGTACCGGAAAAACCACCCTGTTGCGCCTGATTGGGGGCCAGCTGCATCCAGACCAGGGCAGTATCGAGGTCGATGGTCTGGAGGTGCCGGAGTTGCGCCGATCCGCGCTGTATGCCTTGCGGCAGCGGATGGGAATGTTATTCCAGTCTGGTGCCCTGCTCACTGATCTGACAGTGTTCGATAATGTCGCCTTCCCCTTGCGAGAGCACACCGATTTGCCCGAAGCGATGATTCGTGACCTGGTGTTGATGAAACTGCAGGCAGTGGGTTTACGCGGGGCACGGGACCTGCAGCCCGCCGAGCTGTCAGGCGGTATGGCCAGACGAATAGCACTGGCACGGGCGATTGCGCTGGACCCCATGATGATCATGTACGACGAACCCTTTACCGGGCAGGACCCGATTTCGAAGGGTGCGCTGGTACAACTGATTCGTCTGCTCAACGATGCGCTGGGTCTCACCAGTATCATCGTCTCTCATGATGTTGAGGAAACGGCGGCGATTTCCGATTACATTTATGTTATTTCGCAAGGCAAGGTGATCGGAAGCGGCACTCCGGAAACCCTGAGGAAAACGGATTCGGACTGGGTCAGACAGTTTATGCAGGGTTTGCCGGATGGTCCGGTGCCTTTCCATTACCCGGCACCCGGGTACATCGACGATCTGTTAAATGCTTGAATGGATACGACAACTGGGACGCGGTGGCTTCGGTTTTTTTGAAAAACTGGGTCGTTCCAACCTGTTTCTGCTGAAAACACTGGCGGGTATTCCCAGTGTGTTGCGGCGCCCCTATTTGCTGATCGCTCAATTGCTGTCAGTGGGCGTTTTGTCACTGCTGCTGATTGCCGTATCCGGCCTGTTTGTTGGCATGGTGCTGGCGCTGCAGGGTTATAACACACTGGTGGACTTCGGCGCTGAAGAATCCCTGGGTGTGGTGGTTGCTCTGTCGATCGTGAGGGAGCTGGGGCCGGTGGTGACAGCCCTGCTGTTTGCCGGCCGGGCAGGTTCGGCGCTCACGGCTGAAATCGGCTTGATGAAAGCCACCGAGCAGTTATCGGGTATGGAGATGATGGCGGTGGATCCCATCCATCGCGTCATCGCGCCGCGATTTCTGGCGGGCGTGCTTTCCATGCCATTGCTGGCGGCAATTTTCAGCGCCGTGGGTATCTATGGTGGATATTTCGTCGGTGTGGGTTTGCTGGGTGTGGATGACGGATCATTCTGGTCGCAAATGCAATCCAAGGTGGATCTGAATGAGGATGTCTACAACGGTGTCATTAAAAGCGTGGTGTTCGGGGTGGTCGTGTCCTGGATTGCGGTATTTGAAGGCTATGATACGGTGCCTACGTCTGAAGGCGTCAGCCGATCAACAACCCGCACCGTCGTCTATTCGGCGTTTGCCGTATTGGGCCTGGATTTTGTATTGACCGCATTGATGTTTGGCGATTACTAGCGATTACCAATGGACCATTGATATGAAACAGACCAAAACTACAGAATTGCTGGTCGGCGTATTCATTGTCGCCGGCGTTGCAGCGTTATTTGTGCTGGCGATGAAAGTGAGTAATCTGAGCAGCTTTTCACAGGCTGACGGTTATACGCTGACCGCACACTTTGAAAATGTCGGTGGCCTGAAAGTCAGATCACCGGTGACAGTGGGCGGTGTGCGGGTCGGCCGGGTAGCCCGTATCGATTATGACAGCGGACGATTTGAAGCCGTTGTGACTCTTGAACTGGACAGTAAATATGATCAGTTTCCGGATGACACGTCGGCCAGCATCTTTACCTCCGGTCTGCTGGGCGAACAGTACATCGCCCTGGAACCGGGTGGCGGTGAAGACCTGCTTACCGATGGTTCTGAAATCGAGATGACGCAGTCGGCGCTGGTGCTGGAAAAGCTGGTGGGTAAATTCCTGTTCAACAAAGCAGCAGAGGGTGATCCATCAGCAGAAGGTGAGGAGTAAACCTCGCATCATGTCGAAAGCCAGTATACAGGTTGGGAAAAACGGTCGGCTGGAGATCCATGGGGATTTGAATTTTGACTCCGTGCCGGGGCTCTGGGAGCATTGTTGTGCACAATTTTCAGGGCGCAATGAGCTGGATATCGATCTCAGTCAGGTGGAGCGTTCGGACAGCGCCGGTCTGGCGTTGCTGGTGGAATGTCTGAGGCAGGCGCATCAAAGCGGGAAAACACTCCGTTTTTTCAACATCCCTGCGCAAATGCTGGCCATCGCCCGCGTCAGCAGCCTGGATCAGGTGCTGCCCCTGCAGCGGGACTAGCTCACTTCGCTACCCATTAGTATCTGTGATGCCCGGTGGAATTTTGCAGGTAAAGCACAAACGTAAAATCGGTGTCACCTTGGTCATTGCCGTACTCGGCGTGCTGCTGTATGTCTATCTGAGCCGTCCCGAAGTGATTGCTGTGGTGGTCAAACGCGCCGATATCGGGCTCGTTCAGAACACGGTTGCGAATACCCGTGCCGGCACACTCCTGGCTTTGCGCCGTGCGAGCCTGTCACCTTCAGTCGGCGGCCAGATTGCCAGTCTCGGCGTCAGCGAAGGTGACCAGGTCAAGGCAGGGCAGTTGCTGCTGGAGTTGTGGAATGACGATCTGACCGCCCGGGTGGAACTGGCTTCGCAGGAAGCCGCCGCTGCAGTCGCCCGTTCCCAGGAAGCCTGTGTGGTTGCGGAAGTCGCTCGCCGCGAAGCGGGACGTTTGAAGAAGCTGCGCAAAAAAGGCGTTGCCTCCGAAGAAGAAGTCGACCAGGCGGAGGGTGAGGCAAGTGCCAAGACAGCGGGTTGCAGGGCGGCAACAGCCGATATTGGCGTGAGCAAGGCGAAGCTGGATGTCGCCCGGGCGGCACTGGACAAGACCCGCCTGGTGGCACCGTTTGACGGAACGGTTGCCGAGGTCAACGGCGAACTGGGTGAGTTTGTGACGCCGTCGCCGATCGGTGTACCGACACCGCCCGCGGTAGACCTGATTGATACCACCAGCCTGTACGTGTCCGCCCCCATCGATGAAGTTGATGCGCCGGATATACGCACCGCCATGTCGGCGACGATATCGCTGGATGCGTTTGGCAAGAAACGCTTTGCCGGCACCGTCAGGCGTGTTGCGCCCTATGTGCTGGATCGCGAAAAGCAGGCGCGTACCGTGGACGTCGAAGTTACCTTCACCGATGCCCGGGAGACAGGCAATATGTTGCCGGGATACAGTGCCGATATCGAAGTCGTGCTGGTCGCAAAGGCAAAGGCATTGCGCATTCCCACCGAAGCCATAATCGAGGGTAATCGTGTGCTGGTCTTTTCCGAACAGACGGGCGTGCTTGAAGAAAGGAAGATCGAGACCGGTCTGCATAACTGGGAATATACCCAAGTGCTGTCCGGGGTGCGTGACGGAGAGCAGATCGTTATTTCGCTGGACAGGGAGGGGGTGGAAGACGCTGCGCAAGCGGTCATCGACGATATGACTGCTGCGTATGATTAGACTGGAAAAGATTGGCCGTGATTTCCGGGTGGGTGATCAGACCGTCCATGCGCTGAACGATATCAGTCTGCAAATCAATGCCGGTGAATATGTTTCCATCATGGGACCTTCCGGCTCCGGCAAGTCCACACTGCTCCATTTGCTGGGTCTGCTGGACCGGGCCAGCAGCGGGCGTTATTTTCTCAATGAGCGCGATGTCACCGGTCTCAGCGACGAGCAACAGGCGCATACGCGCAACAGTCAGATCGGTTTTGTGTTTCAGGGTTTTCACCTGGTACCACGCCTTAACGCGGCGGAAAATGTCGAATTGCCGCTGTTGCTGGCCGGTGTCCCCGTCGAGGAGCGCAGGGCAAGGGTGGCCCGGGCACTGGAGTCACTGGCGCTTGCTGACCGTGCCCATCACAAGCCCGACCAGCTATCAGGCGGCCAGCGCCAGCGTGTCGCCATCGCGCGTGCCACGGTCACCGAACCGTCGGTGCTGCTCGCCGACGAGCCGACCGGTAACCTGGATCAGCATTCCGGCCTGGCCGTTATCGATACGCTGGAAGCACTCAACGCGCGCGATATTACGCTGATCGTCGTCACGCACGATGCCGCCATCGGCAGGCGTGCCAGACGCCGGATCAAAATGGTCGACGGTCGAATCACCGCTGACCAGACAGGCCACCATGCGTCTGCATAGCGGCGATGTATCGCTGTTTGCCTGGCGCGCCCTGAAAGGTTATCCCGCCCGTACGCTGTTGATGTTGATTGCCATGGCCATCGGTGTGGCTGCAGTGGTGGTGCTGACCTCACTGGGGGAGGGCGCGCGCCGCTATGTCAGCGCCGAGTTCGCCTCGTTAGGCACCAACCTGCTGATCGTGATACCGGGCCGCAGCGAGACCGCCGGCATCAATCCGTCGACCATGATGGGAGAAACACCGCGCGAGTTAACGCTGGACGATGCCGTCAGCCTGACGCGCAGCTTCAGCGTGCGGCGTGTGGCACCGATTACGGTCGGATCAGCCAATGTCATAGCACAGGGCAGGCAACGCGAATCGGTTATCCTTGGCAGCAGTCACGAACTGCTGGCGATCCGCCGCTGGCAGCTGGCACAGGGCCAGTTTCTGCCCGACACCGACCTCGATCTGGCTACACCGGTGTGCGTCATCGGCAGTAAGATTCGTAACGAAATCTTCGCCGCGCGACGTGCTGTCGGAGAGTGGTTGCGTATCGGTGACCGGCGTTTTCGTGTCATCGGCGTGATGGGTTCGGAAGGGCGCTCCATCGGCGTCGATGTGCACGACACCGTTATCATTCCGGTCGCCTCGGCTCAGCAACTATTCAACCAGTCCTCGCTGTTCCGCATCCTGGTGGAAGCCAAAAGCCGCAGTGTCATCGGGCCGGCAAAACAGTTTGTGGTCGATACCCTGCGCGAGCGCCACCAGGGCGAGGAAGACGTCACGGTGATTACCCAGGACGGGGTGTTGGCGACTTTTGACCGTATACTCAATGCCCTGACCATCGCCGTCGGTGGTATTGCCGCCATCAGTCTCGGCGTCGCCGGTATCCTGATCATGAACGTCATGCTGGTGGCCGTTTCGCAACGCACCGCGGAAATCGGTCTGCTCAAGGCGCTGGGTGCGACCCGCCGGCAGATCCTGGTGCTTTTCCTGATCGAAGCCCTGTTGCTGTCGACGCTCGGTGCCGCGCTGGGGTTGGCGGTCGGTCAGTTGGGCAGTCTGGCGATCCGTTATGCGTTTCCGTTGCTGCCGGCCTATGCGCCCGCCTGGTCGGTCTCCTTGTCTATCGTGGTCGCGGTGACAACGGGTGTGCTGTTCAGTCTGTTACCGGCACGCCGCGCCGCTCGACTGGACCCGGTGCTGGCATTGTCGAGGAGGTAAGCCGGAATGTACCTGCGCGACTTCATACACCTGGCCGGCACTTCACTCGTTGCGCACCGTTTGCGCACTGTCCTGACCTCGCTGGGTATTGGCGTGGGCATTGCCGCCGTAGTGCTGCTGACTTCCATCGGCGAAGGTGTGCATCGGTATGTGCTGTCCGAATTTACCCAGTTCGGCACCACGCTGGTGGGTATCAATCCCGGGCGCACTACCACACACGGGACCTCGATGGGCGTCTTCGGTAGCGAGCGTCCGCTGAGCATCGAGGACGCCGAGGCCCTCAAGCAGTTGTCGTTTGTCGAGGCCGTGGTGCCCTTTGTGCAGGGTAACGCCGAGGTCGAAGCCGGTAATCGCAGGCGTCGTACCACCATCTACGGTGCCGGCCCGCAAATGCCCGAAGCCTTGCGTATGCGCGTTAATTCCGGCGCTTTTCTACCGGATGATGACCCCACGGCACCGCGCGCACTGGCGGTGCTCGGCAGTAAACTGCGGCAGGAGCTGTTCGCGTACCGCAACCCGCTGGGCAAGCGCATTACCATCGCCGGCAACCGCTACCGCATCATCGGGGTGATGGAGCCCAAGGGGCAGGTACTGGGCTTTGACCTGGACGATACCGTGTATATACCGGCGGCCCGCGCTCTGGAATTGTTCAACCGGGATACCCTGTTTGAAATCGACGTGATGTACCGCAGCAACGTCCGCGTCGACAGGGTTGTCGACGGAATCAGGCGCACACTCATGGCGCGGCATGGTCGCGAGGATTTCACCATCACCACACAGGAGCAGATGCTCGACGTGCTGGGTTCCATTCTCAATGTGCTGACCTTTGCGGTGGCTGCTATTGGCGGGATCTCGCTGCTGGTAGGCGCCATTGGCATTGTGACCATCATGACCATTGCGGTGAACGAACGTACCAGCGAGATCGGCCTGATTCGGGCACTGGGCGCCAGGCAATCGCAGATACTGGGCCTGTTTCTCGGCGAGGCGACGGTGCTGGCCGCCATCGGCGGCCTGGCGGGTCTGGCTATGGGCCTCGGCGTAGCCAGCCTGTTGCGGCTTGTATTGCCCGAGCTGCCGGTGCACACACCATGGATTTATGTGGTTCTGGCCGAGGTCCTGGCAGTCGTCCTGGGTATTATATCCGGTATCCTGCCGGCCCGGCGTGCCGCCCGGCTGGATCCGGTGGAGGCTTTGCGCGACGAGTGACGATCCCTTTCCAGCCTGTTTCGGGTATCATTCGCTCATACTAAAACCACAGGTGACACATGCAGGCAGACGAACTGAAGAAACTGATAGAGGCCGGGCTTCCCGGCGCCGAGGTCACGGTTCAGGGTGACGGAGACCACTTCGAGGCCAGCGTGGTCAGCGCGGATTTCGAGGGTAAATCGATGGTGCAGCAGCACCAGATAGTCTATGGTGCGCTGGGTGACCTTATGCAGGGTGAGGTGCATGCACTGGCTCTGCGTACCCTCACCCCGGAACAGTGGAAAAAACAGATCCAGTAAACCGTTTTCATCGCGTTAACAGGCTCTAGCCGTGATTTCTCACTGCCTTAACCACAAAGGACACGAAGGCCACAAAGGAACAACATGTTAAATAATGACTGCAAATTAAATAATGACTGCAAAAGAATCGTAAGGCACAGGCTGTTAGCTGAGAACATGACGGATAAACAGGGAAACCCTTTATCCCTGAAAGCCTTTGTGACCTTTGTGCCCTTTGTGGTGAGAAATTCGAGCTAGGCGGATAGTATGTCCGAAACGCTGACGATTGCGCTTTCCAAGGGGCGCATTTTTAAAGAGACATTACCGCTGCTGGCGCACGCCGGCATCGAGCCGGTCGACGATCCGGAAACCAGCCGCAAGCTGATTCTCGATACCAGCCAGGAGGCGGTGAAGCTGGTCATTATCCGCGCCTCTGATGTGCCGACCTATGTCCAGTACGGTGCGGCTGACCTGGGCGTGGCGGGCAAGGATGTGTTGATGGAACACGGTGGTGCCGGCCTGTACGAGCCTCTGGACCTGCGTATCGCCTGTTGCAGGCTGATGGTGGCCGGTCATGAGCCCTGGTCAGAGCAGGCGCAACGGCTGCGTATTGCCACCAAGTATGTCAGCAGTACACGACGGTATTTTGCCGGGCAGGGCTTGCAGGTTGAAATCATCAAGCTTTACGGCTCCATGGAACTGGCGCCCCTGGTTGGTCTGTCCGATCTGATTGTCGATGTGGTTGACACTGGCAATACGCTCAAGGCCAATGGTCTAAAGCCGCTGGAAAAGATTACCGACATCAGTTCGCGACTGGTGGTGAACAAGGCGTCCATGAAGCGCAAGCATGCCAGTGTGCAGTCTTTTATTGACCGGATCGCAGAAGCGGTACGCAAGCAGGAAGAAGCAGCGTGAGTAATACGGATATCAAACGCCTGAACAGTTCGGAGGCCGATTTCTACGCACAGCTGGACAGTCTGCTGGCCCGGGAAGAAGCCTCTGACGGCCAGGTGGCAAAGACCGTTGGCGACATTATTTCCGCTATCCGCAGCCGCGGTGATGATGCGTTGCTGGAATTCACCAACCGCTTTGACCGCATGCAGGCCGGCAGTGTTGAAGAATTGGAAATCAGCAAGTTCAAACTGCTGGAAGCACTGGATACCATCCCGACCGAACAACGCGATGCGCTGGAGCGTGCTGCCAGCCGGGTTCAGGCCTATGCCGAGCGTCAAAAGGTGGAATCCTGGTCATACAAGGAAGCCGATGGCACGTTGCTGGGGCAGCAGGTAACGGCGCTGGAACGGGCCGGGCTGTATGTGCCGGGTGGTAAAGCGGCCTATCCGTCATCGGTCATAATGAACGCCATCCCTGCTAAAGTGGCGGGCGTGAGCGAGCTGATCATGGTCGTTCCCACGCCGGAAGGTGTGGTGAGTGACATGGTACTTGCCGCTGCCGAGATTGCCGGTGTTGACCGGGTTTTCGCCATTGGCGGTGCGCAGGCGGTGGCAGCGCTGGCTTACGGTACGCAAACCATCCCCAGGGTCGACAAGATTGTCGGGCCGGGCAATATTTACGTCGCAACTGCGAAGGCTATGGTGTTCGGCCAGGTCGGTATCGACATGATTGCCGGTCCGTCCGAAATTCTGATAGTGTGTGACGGCCAGACGGATCCCGACTGGATTGCCATGGACCTGTTCTCGCAGGCCGAGCACGACGAAGACGCCCAGGCCATTCTGGTCAGCCCGGACGCAGAATTTCTGGGCTGGGTCGCCAACAGTATCAGCAAGCTGCTGCCGAAGATGGAGCGTGAAGAGATCATCAGGACGTCCATGGTGAATCGCGCCGCCCTGATCCAGGTTCGCGATCTCGACGAAGCCGTGCAAGTCGCCAATTATGTCGCCCCCGAACACCTGGAACTCTCGGTCGAAGATCCGCAGATTCTGGCCGAGTCCATCCACCACGCCGGAGCCATCTTCATGGGCCGCTACACGGCCGAGGCCCTGGGTGATTATTGTGCCGGCCCCAATCACGTGCTGCCGACAGCACGCACGGCGCGTTTTTCCTCACCGCTGGGCGTGTACGACTTCCAGAAGCGTTCCAGCCTGATCCAGTGCTCGGCCAAGGGTGCCGCTGATCTCGGCAGGACGGCATCGACGCTGGCGCGTGGTGAGGGTCTGACGGCACACGCGCAATCGGCCGAGTACCGGATCCCGAAAAAATGACACCCGGCCCCAAGTCGCCGCAACGCTGGATACGTCCCGAGATCCAGGCGTTGAGCGCTTACCATGTGCCGGATCCGGGTAAGCTCGTTAAACTGGATGCCATGGAAAATCCCTACCGCTGGCCGGCAGAACTGGTTGAGCAATGGCTGGACAGCCTGCGCCCGGTCGAACTGAACCGCTATCCCGATCCAGGCGCCCGCGAGCTGAGCGAAAAGCTCAAGCAGTTCATGCAGGTGCCGGAAGGCATGCAGGTGGTGCTGGGCAATGGCTCGGATGAATTGATCCAGATGCTGGCGCTCGCGGTGGCTGGCCCGGATCGGGTCATCCTGTCGACCGATCCCACCTTTGTCATGTATCGCATGATCGCTGAAGTTGCCGGCCTGCGTTACCGGGCTGTGCCGCTGAGCGGGGATTTTTCTCTGGACCCCGACGCCACGCTGTCAGCCATCGAACAAACGCAGCCCGCCATCGTGTTCCTGGCCTACCCCAATAATCCAACCGGCAACCTGTTCGACGCAGCCGTTGTCGAGGACGTGATACGCGCAGCGCCGGGACTGGTGGTGGTTGATGAAGCCTACGCACCGTTCACCGATGCCAGCTTCATGTCGCGCCTGGGCGAGTTTCCCAATCTGCTGGTATTGCGTACGGTGTCCAAAATGGGTCTCGCCGGCCTGCGCCTTGGCTTGCTTGCCGGACCTGCCGAATGGCTGAACGAAATAGACAAGACCCGGCTGCCATACAACATCAACGTGCTCACCCAGGCCAGTGCGCTGTTCGCTTTGCAGCACGCGACCATGCTCGATGAGCAGGCGCAGCGGATTCGTGCCGACCGTGCCAAACTCGCCCAGGCCCTGCAGGGACTGGATGGCATCAGGCCCTATCCGAGTGAGGCCAACTTTATTCTGTTTGAAACGCCGCGCGGTGAAGCAGACCGTGTCTTTGCAGCCTTGAAAGAGCAGGGTGTATTGATCAAGACTCTCACCCCCTCCGGTGGCCGCCTGCAGGACTGCCTGCGTGTAACCATTGGCAAACCGCAGGAAAATCAGGCCTTCCTGGAGGCGCTGCAAAATGCCATGACGTCATGAAACCACCGATTATCAGGTTCTTTGTTTCAGCGTGAGCGGTACGCCCATCTGTCTGCGTTGTATCGTGAGCGGTCGTGTGCAGGGCGTGTTTTTCCGTGCCTCGACCCAGCGACAGGCACAGCAGCTGGGTGTAAGCGGTTATGCGAAAAACCTGCCAGACGGATCGGTGGAAGTGCTGGCCTGCGGGGAGGCAGGCGCCGTGCAACAGCTCAGCGCATGGCTGTGGGTCGGTCCACCGGCCTCGAGAGTGACCGCTGTCGAGTGCGAGACGGTTGATGCCCCGCTGCCGGATTATTTCAGGACCATTTGATGGCTCTTCCTCTAATCGAGTAGGTTGTTTGGGCCCTGGTGCACGCGGTTGATTCTCTTCTGTAGATGCAGCCGGTGGTATCTGCGCAATCAAGTGGCACAAGGTCTCGACGAACGCCGCGGTCTCCCGATTTGCGGCTTCGTTTTAAAGTGCTTCAGCGCGATCATTTTCGTTGTTGCGCATGCGGCGCATCTCCTTCAGTAACACCGGGCGTGAGGCTCCAAGTTGATCATATTCATCCTTGGTCAAAAGGTGGAGAAACTGAAATCGAAAACCTACAAACTCTATGTTTTGACTGTAATCAGGGAAAGACAAACGGCCTTGAACCATAGTAAGCCACATAACCATTGCCTCCAACTGACCGCCTGCGTCGCTAGCGCTCCTCCGGCAGCAGTTGAGGCAAACCGTTAGGCAATAAGTCAATCGAACATAATGGCATTCGAAAAGAAAGTGTCTGAAATGATCATCGATGTCAGCGGTACGCTCTTCGATGCGGTAGACAACCAACAAGAAATGCAAGCCCACCTCGATTTGGTGTTAACAGCATGGAACATGGCAATCAAATCGCCAGTCAAAAGGAAGCGGGAATTAGAGAGGTTTCTCGAAGAGCAGAAAGAATATGCTCCAAGCGCAGAAGCGCTGAAAGGTCTCGAATGGGAAATGAGAAGCATCATGAAACGAAAAGATCGCCTGTTTCCACAAATCAAAAGAATGATAGTTGCGGCCGAAGCTATAGAAACAAGTAGTGATGAGTATATTATCAGGGCATATTTTGAAGAACATTCGATGTGGCTTGCCTAACAAATGCATCAAACAATCGATGGGGTCAGATGTGGTTCAGGTGGTGAGGAAAGCGCGCTAAGCGTCCGCGACGCCCAGTTTCTCGGCGCCACAGACCGTGGCCGCTTGAACGTTGCCCTTGCCGGTCTTTTGGGGCGCCAGTATGGTGTTGCCGGCCGCTTTGCTGTCATCCGCCTGCGGATAATCCAGTGTGTAGTGCAGGCCGCGGCTTTCCTTGCGCATGTGTGCAGAGCGGATAATCAATTCCGCGACCTGCACCAGGTTGCGAAGTTCCAGCAGGTCGTTGGTGACACGGAAATTACCGTAGTAGTCCTGGATTTCCTGTTGTAGCAGCTCTACACGATGCAGGGCGCGTTCCAGCCGTTTGTTGGTGCGTACGATGCCGACATAGTCCCACATGAAGCGTCGCAATTCGTCCCAGTTGTGGCTGACCACGACTTCTTCGTCGGAATCGGTGACCTGGGATTCGTCCCATTCCGGTAATTCGGGGGGCATGCCGGTTGCAGTCAGGCGTGCCGCGATATCGGTGGCGGCGGAGGTGGCGAACACCAGGCATTCCAGCAGTGAATTACTGGCCATGCGATTGGCGCCGTGCAGGCCGGTGCAGGCGGATTCGCCAACGACATAAAGGTTGTCGATATCACTGCGGCCGCTGAGATCGGTGGGTATACCGCCACAGGTGTAGTGGGCAGCCGGTACCACCGGGATGGCTTGTTTGGCCATGTCGAAGCCGAGTTCGAGGCAGCGCCGGTAAATGGTTGGAAAGTGTTTCTCGATAAAGTCGGTCGGCTTGTGGGAGATGTCCAGCAGCACGTGGTCGTAACCATGGCGTTTCATTTCGTGGTCGATGGCGCGTGCCACGATATCGCGCGGCGCCAGTTCGGCGCGGGGGTCGAAGCGCTGCATGAAGGGTTTGCCGTCGGGCAACAGCAGTTTGCCGCCTTCGCCGCGCACCGCTTCCGAGATCAGGAACGATTTGGCCTGCGGGTGGTACAGGCAGGTGGGATGGAACTGGTTGAATTCCATGTCGGCCACCCTGCAGCCCGCGCGCCAGGCCATGGCGATGCCGTCACCGGTGGATGTGTCGGGATTGCTGGTATACAGGTACACTTTGCTGGCACCGCCGGTGGCCAGGGTAGTGAACCTGGCGCGGAACACTTCAACCCGTCCGGTGCCACGGTCCAGCACGTAAGCGCCCAGACAGCGGTTATCCTTGCGGCCGGAGCGCTCGGCGGTGATCAGGTCGACGGCGATGTGCTGTTCAAACAGGTCGATATTGTCGCGCGCGCGTACCGCGTCGACCAGGCTGATCTCGAGCGCCTTGCCAGTGCTGTCGGCGGCGTGTATCACGCGCCGGTGCTGATGACCGCCCTCGCGGGTAAGGTGGAATTCGGTTTGGTGTTTTTCCTCGTCGCGGCGGGTGAAGGGTACACCCAGGTCGATCAGCCACTGAACGGCCTCCGGGCCCTGCTCTACGGTGAAACGCACCACTTGTGGATCGCACAGGCCGACACCGGCGTTCATGGTGTCCGTGATATGAGATTCAATCGAGTCCTTGTGGTCCAGCACTGCCGAGATACCGCCCTGGGCATAATAGGTGCTGCTTTCCTTGACCGGGCCTTTCGACAGTACCGCGATACGGGCGTCCCGGGGCAGGCGCAGTGCGAGGGTCAAGCCGGCTGCGCCGCTGCCTATAATGAGACCATCGTATTGGTGCTGGAGATGCATCGCTGGAGGCCCGCCCTGAATTCAGGTATCGTTTCGCTAGTTTAAGCCATTCAGATTAAAGCGCTTTGTACACAAACTTTACCTCAAAAGGCCATTTCTGGCGAACTCTCCCCGGTTTTTGCGGTCTACAGCAGGTATGCAGGCTATCCGGGAAGCAGAGAGGTTAGCCCGGATGGTCGAAAGAAATCTGGACCAGGAGCTGGTCGAGCGGGTGCAAAGTGGCGAAAAGGCCGCTTTCGATATCCTGGTTCGCAAATACGAGCATAAACTCGCCAACGTTATCAGCCGTTATATCCATGACCAGAGTGAAGTGCTGGATGTCGCGCAGGACGCCTTCATCAAGGCCTACCGTGCGTTGCCTAATTTCCGTGGCGACAGTGCCTTCTATACATGGCTGTATCGCATTGCCATCAATACCGCCAAGAATCATCTGGTAGCGGCCAGCCGGCGTCCACCAAAAGATGATATTAATGCCGAGGAAGCGGAACAATTTGATGCAGGTTCCGGTCTTAAAGAATACGCTACGCCGGAGCGTCTGGCGTTAAGAAGTGAACTGGCGGGAACAATTCAGGATGCGATCGAAGCGTTACCTGAAGAGTTGAGGGTAGCCATTGTGCTTCGTGAGCTGGAAGGGTTGAGTTATGAAGAGATCGCAAGTGCCATGGAATGTCCCATTGGTACCGTGCGGTCGCGGATTTTCAGGGCGAGGGATGCGATCGATAAACAGATTCGACCCTTGCTGGATGAAACGGATGCAGGTGAATAGAGATGAGTGATGAAATCCGTGAACAACTGTCTGCGTTGGTAGATGACGAGATCGATGCGGTTGAACGGCCTTTGTTGCTGGGGCGTTTACAGCGCGATACCGGGCTTCGGGAAATTCTTGGACGTTATCAGTTGATCAGCGAAGTGATGCGTGGAGACGGGCAGGCGGCCACGCTGGGTATCGCTGACCGGGTGAGGCGGGCACTGGAACAGGAGACTGCCCTGCCCGCGGCTGATAAGCCGAATCCGGGTGGATTGAGCTGGTTGAAACCGATCGCTGGATTGGCGGTAGCGGCTTCGGTCGCACTGGTGGCTGTGTTAGCCGTAACTTCGGTTCGAGAGACGGCTGTTGAAACGGCGCCCAGGGTGGCATCCATCGAGAATACCGCGCCGGAGACGCGCGGGAATGAGGAGCTGTGGGAACGTATAGAACCCCGCATTGATAAACGCATGGCTGCTTATCTGGTGAATCATAACGAATTTGCAGCCAGCCGGGGTGTTCAGGGCGTTATGCCCTATGTGCGCATTGTAGGGTATGAAAACAACCGGCAATGACACGTTCTTTTGCTTCAAGCGTTTTGGCGGTGGTGATTGCGGCTGCGCAAAATGTGGCGTGGGCCGAGTCGGATGCCCGTCAGTGGCTGGAGCGCATGTCCATGGCCTCCCAGTCATTGAACTATTCCGGGATCTTTGTCTATCAGCGCCAGGGTAGTCTTGAAGCCATGCAGATCGTTCACGCCAGGGATGAATCCGGTGAGCGTGAACGCCTGCTGTCTCTGACAGGCCCCAAGCGTGAAGTGTTACGCGACAATCAGGTGGTGACCTGTATTCTGGGGGATCGTCAGGCGGTGGTCGTCAATAAGAGCCGGCCGCGTACACCGTTTCCTGTGAGTTTCCCCACCGAGCTAATGGATCTGGAAAGACACTATCATTTTAAAGTGCTGGATCAGGACCGTGTTGCCGGACTGACGTGCCGGGTGGTCGCGGTCGAACCGCGTGATGAGTACCGCTACGGGCGCAGGCTCTGTGTTCACGACGAAAGCCATTTATTGTTGCGGTCAGAGTTGACGGCAGCCACGGGTGACGCCATCGAGCAGGTGATGTTTACGGCGGTGGAGTTTCCGCAAACGATCGCAAGTCAGAAATTGTTACCGGATATGGACGGGGCGGATTTTACCTGGCATCGCGAGCCCAGTGAGCAACCGGAAACCGGTGATAGTGCTGCGGATTCGCGTTGGAAGGTGGCGCAGGTCCCCGATGGTTTCATGTTGACCGATCACGGCTGGCATCAGCTATCTGCAGATGATGCGGGTGTTGAACACTGGGTCTACAGTGACGGCCTTGCCAGCGTTTCGGTTTATATCGAAAAATCATTGAAAGATAGTGAAGCGTACAGCGGGGTATCGCATCGAGGTGCCCTGAATGCTTACGGTACCATGGTCGGCGGTTATTACGTGACGGTGGTCGGTGAAGTACCGCGCCAGACCGTCGAGTTGATCGGCAAATCCGTCCGCGTCAGGTAATTCCGATGCTTGAAGAAACTGCGCAGGTCGTACGAATCAGGGGTGAGGAGGTCTGGGTGGAGACGCAGCGCCGCTCAAGCTGTGATTCCTGTGCGGCAGAAAAAGGCTGCGGCACGGCAACCCTGTCGAAAGTGCTGGGAAACCGACGTAATGTGGTGCGTGTTTTATCCGCCATACCGCTCGGGGTCGGTGATCGGGTGGTTATCGGCATCAGGGAACAGGCGCTGGTACGCGGTTCGCTGGCGGTCTACGCTGTACCGATTCTGCTGTTGTTGCTCGGTGGATTGCTTGGAGAACTGGGCGCACAACAGTTTATTTGGGAGAATGCTGAATTAGCCAGCGTGACGCTGGGGATTTCGGGTTTGATTGCCGGGCTTGCCTGGCTGAGAAGATTTACCCGCCGAATACAAAATGATCCGAACTTTCAGCCGGTTGTGTTACGGCGACAGACTTCGGCAGGAGTGCTGGCGGTAGAATGATTCAGGAGTGTTTATGATTTCGTTAAAGAGAATGGGCCGGATGTTTGTATTTGCGGCCTTTGTGTTGGCAGGGGCTGCGAACGTACAGGCAGGCAGCTTACCCGATTTTACCGATCTGATTGAAGAAGCAACTGATGCGGTGGTGAATATCAGTACCACCCAGAAAGTGAAATCCGGCCACATGAATCTGCCTGAAGGCATAGAAATACCCGATTTGCCCGAGGGTTCGCCGTTTGGTGATTTATTCAAGCACTTCTTTGGCGAACAGGGTGGTGGGGCGATACCTCGTGAACGGGAAGCCAAGTCGTTGGGATCCGGGTTCATTATATCCAAAGACGGCTACGTTATGACCAACAACCACGTGGTCAAGGATGCCGATGAAATCATCGTGCGCCTGGAGGACCGTCGCGAACTCAAGGCGGAGGTCATCGGTATTGACGAGCGTAGCGACGTTGCCGTGTTGAAAATTGATGCCGATAATCTGCCGGTCGCAAAAATTGGTAAATCCGATACGCTGAAAGTGGGCGAATGGGTGGTGGCGATCGGCTCGCCTTTTGGTTTTGATCATTCGGCGACAGCAGGCATCGTCAGCGCCATGGGGCGGGCATTGCCGCGGGAAAACTATGTGCCGTTTATCCAGACCGACGTAGCGATCAATCCGGGTAACTCGGGCGGACCCTTGTTCAACCTGGATGGCGAAGTGGTTGGCGTGAACTCGCAAATCTACAGCCGTACCGGTGGCTATATGGGCCTGTCGTTTTCTATTCCGATTGAAGTGGCAATGGACGTCGCCGGTCAGTTAAAGCAACACGGCAAAGTCAGTCGTGGCTGGCTGGGCGTGCTGATTCAGGATGTCACGCTGGAGCTGGCCGAGTCCTTCGGTATGAGCAAGCCGCAGGGCGCCCTGGTTGCCAAGGTGATGCCGGGCAGCCCGGCTGAAAAGGCGGATATGCAGGTAGGTGACATCGTGGTTTCCTTCAATGGCAAGCAGGTTAATCGTTCCTCAAGTTTGCCGCCGGTGGTGGGTAGTACGCCGGTGGGTAAGAAAGTGCCTGTCGAAGTCATGCGTCAAGGCCGTAGTCAGACGCTGTGGGTGAAACTGGGTGAGTTGCCGGACAAGGACGAGAAGATTGCCAAGGCTGAAACCAGCAAGACCAGCAGCGATAACCGGCTCAATATCCAGGTCGCTGACCTGACCGATGAGCAGCGCAAGGAGCTGGAACTTGAAGGTGGCGTGCTGGTGGAGTCGGTAGGTGACGGCGCCGCGGCAGACGCCGGCGTAAGTGAGGGCGATATCATCCTCCGGGTCGACGGCAAGCTGGTGAATGATGTCGACGTGTTTGAAACGATGATTGAGAAACTGCCAGCCGGTAAGTCGGTGGCAATTCTGGTGCAGCGGCGCGGCGGACCGATTTTCCTGGCAATGAAGGTTCCCGAGCCGAAGTAGTGCCCAAGCTGATCCTGTATTTCAGGGAAGGCTGCCATTTATGTGAAGCGATGTTGCAGGCCCTGCGGGGCCTGCAAAGACGACTTGGGTTTGAGCTGCAGCTGGTGGATGTTGACCGCGACCCTGAGCTGCTGCGGCGTTATGATGAATGGGTGCCGGTATTATGCCTGGGGGAGCGGGAGGTCTGCCATTATCACCTGGACGAGCAGGCACTGCGGCAGTTTCTCAACCAGTTGCACGATTGAATCGCCTGGTCGCCACGGTATACACCAGCAGGCAGAGGCATACCCCGCTCTTTTTTTCGTGCTTTCTGCGTATTCGGCAGCCATTCCGGTTTTTTATCGTCCTGCGCGTCACCTGGCCGGGCAATTGCGTGTATACTTGTTCGCCAATTCGAAAGTGGTGCCGGGTTGGTGCCATTCTTCTTTAAATATCAGGTTGTTACTCGTGTTTTGTAAACCCATAGGCGGCGGCGGAAATGACTGATCTGTCCCACCTCCGCAACTTTTCCATTATTGCGCATATCGATCATGGCAAATCGACGTTGGCAGATCGGTTTATCCAGATCTGTGGCGGGCTGAGCGAGCGTGACATGGAAGAGCAGGTGCTCGATTCCATGGACCTGGAACGTGAGCGCGGCATTACCATCAAAGCTCAAAGCGTGTCGCTGGAGTATCAGGCGAAAAATGGCGAGACCTACGTCTTAAACTTCATCGACACGCCCGGACACGTGGATTTCTCCTACGAAGTTTCGCGCTCCTTATCGGCCTGCGAAGGCGCCTTGCTGGTGGTCGATGCAGCCCAGGGCGTTGAAGCGCAGAGTGTCGCCAATTGCTATACGGCGATTGAACAGGGGCTGGAAGTGGTCCCGGTGCTTAACAAGGTTGACTTGCCGTCGGCGGAACCGGACCGCGTGAAACAGGAAATCGAAGATATTATCGGTATTGAGGCGATTGATGCGGTCGAGGTCAGTGCCAAGACCGGGCTCGGTATCAAGGAGCTGCTTGAGCGCTTGATCAATCGTATTCCACCACCGCAGGGGGATCCGGAGCAGCCGTTACAGGCGCTGATTATTGATTCCTGGTTTGATAACTATGTTGGTGTGATTTCACTCGTGCGGGTGATGCAGGGCAGCCTGCGCCGCCGTCAGAAAATTCGTGTCATGTCCACTGGCCGGGATTTTCAGGCTGAAAAGGTCGGTATATTTACGCCGCGACGTGAAGAGCGTGAACAGCTTAAAGCGGGCGATGTCGGCTTTGTCATTGCCGGTATCAAGGAGATCGACGGCGCACCGGTCGGTGACACCATTACCTTAACCGACCGCCAGGCCAGTGGAGCGTTGCCGGGTTTTCAGAAAGTACAGCCGCGAGTGTTTGCCGGTTTGTACCCCGTTATTTCCGATGATTACGAAGACTTGCGTGAAGCGCTGCAGAAACTGCGTCTGAATGATGCCTCGCTGCATTTTGAGCCGGAAACATCAACAGCGCTGGGTTTCGGGTTCCGCTGTGGTTTTCTCGGCATGCTGCACCTGGAGATTGTCCAGGAACGCCTGGAGCGTGAATATGACCTGGACCTGATTACCACGGCACCCACTGTGGTCTATGAAATACTCAATACCAGGGGGGAGGTACAGCTCATCGATAACCCGGCCAGCCTGCCGCCGGCCAACCAGATCGATGAAATTCGTGAACCTGTTATTCTCGCCAATATACTGGTGCCACAGGATTATCTTGGCGCTGTTATCGGTTTGTGCGTTGAAAAGCGCGGTGTGCAGCGAAGTATGCAGTATCTCGGGCAACAGGTATCCCTGAGTTACGAGTTGCCGCTCAGCGAAGTGGTGCTGGATTTCTTCGACAGGCTGAAATCGGTGAGTCGTGGTTTCGCTTCATTCGATTATTCGTTTGAGCGCTTCGATGCAGCCTCTCTGGTTAAACTCGATATTCTTATCAATGGTGAACGCGTGGATGCCCTGTCAGTGATCGTACACCGTGAATTTGCGCAAAGTCGCGGGCGTGACCTGGCCGATAGAATGAGAGAGATCATTCCACGGCAGATGTTTGATGTGGCTATCCAGGCAGCCATTGGATCCCAGATTATTGCGCGAACCACGGTCAAGGCTTTGCGTAAAAATGTTACGGCAAAATGCTATGGTGGCGACATCACACGAAAGCGCAAGTTGCTGGAAAAACAGAAAGCGGGTAAAAAGCGCATGAAACAGTTTGGCAAGGTGGAGATACCGCAGGAGGCTTTTCTGGCCGTACTGCAAGTGGGGAAGAAATAAATATGAATTTGGATTTTCCAACCATACTGGTGGTGGCTACCCTGGTGACAGGGCTGATATGGGCTGTTGATGCTGTAATATGGGCACCGAAACGCAGGCAGCAGGCGGCAGCGCTGGGTGCCGGCGGGGCTGCTGTTGATCCCGATCGGGTAGAGGCGACGCTCAAAGAACCGACGTTTGTTGAGTACGCCAAATCCTTTTTCCCGGTTATTCTGGCTGTGCTGTTATTGCGTTCCTTCCTGGTGGAGCCCTTCCGTATACCGTCTGGATCGATGATGCCAACCCTGCTGGTCGGTGATTTCATTCTGGTCAATAAATACGCCTACGGTATTCGTCTGCCAGTGGTCAATATGAAGGCTATGGATCTGGGTGAGCCGGAACGCGGTGATGTGGTGGTTTTCCGTTTTCCCAAGGATCCCAGCATCGATTACATCAAGCGGGTGGTAGGTGTACCCGGTGACCATGTGGTTTATCAGGACAAAACTCTGTATATAAATGATGAGAAAGTTGCGCAAATACCGGAAGGTAGCTATATAGGAACAGGGTCAGGCCTGTCTATGTCGGGTGCCGACGTGCGCAGCGAAGTGCTGGGTGACGTCAATCACGATATTCTCGTTGTGAATGGAGTTGGTGGTGTATCGGCTGATGTTGTCGTACCGGAAGGGCACTATTTCGTTATGGGTGACAACCGCGACAACAGTAATGACAGCCGCTACTGGGGATTTGTACCTGACGGGAATCTGGTTGGAAAAGCTTTTATGGTCTGGATGAACTGGGATTCAGCGGCCGGTGGCGTGGGCTGGGATCGTATCGGGGATTCCATCAACTAGTCTGCGGAGAACGGCGATGAAAAAATGGCATCACCAAAAAGGGATGACTGCAATCGGCTGGATGCTGGTATTGGGTCTCATAGCATTTTTCACCCTCATTACACTTCGTTTGATGCCGCTCTATCTTGAATTTGGCAAAGTGGCATCAACGCTGGAGTCACTTAAAGAGCAACCGAATATTACTCAGCAGACCAAGAGCGAGATAATCAAGATTGTCCGCAAGCGCTTTGATGTCAATGATGTCAACAATGTTGATCCCAAACTCATCAAGATCAGCAAGGACAAGGGCGTGCAGAAAATAGGTATTCACTATGAGCGACGTGAGCACCTGGTTGGTAACGTCGACATTATCGCCATCTTTGATAAGCAAATAGAGGTTGTTGCCCATTGAGCCGTTCGCTGGACGGTCTGAGTCGGGCTTTAGGGTATAATTTCAAGGATCCTCAACTGCTGCAGGCAGCGGTGACTCATCGCAGTGCAGGCGGGCAGAATAACGAGCGTCTGGAATTTCTGGGCGATGCCGTGCTGGGATATATCGTTGCTGATTGGCTATACACGCTGTTTCCAGATGCCAATGAGGGTCAGTTGAGCCGACTGCGTGCCAGTCTGGTAAAAAGGGAGACGCTCGCTGATATTGCCCGTAGCGTGACTGTCGGCGATTACCTTTTTCTGGGTTCGGGGGAGTTGAAGAGCGGGGGATTCCGCCGCGATTCCATTCTGGCGGACGCGCTGGAGGCCATTCTGGGCGGGATAGTTCTGGACAGCGGGTTTGAGGCCTGCCGTGCATGTGTGCAACGGCTGTTCTCCAGCAAGATCCATCAAATATCCGTGCTCGATGAACTCAAAGATCCGAAAACGCGTTTGCAGGAATACCTGCAGTCACGCAAGCTGGATCTGCCGGTTTACGAAGTGACGAAGGTTACCGGCAAATCACACAATCAGCAATTTCACGTTGAATGCCGGGTGACCGGTGCGCAGCAATCCAGTCAAGGAAAAGGCAGTAGCCGACGCCGCGCGGAACAGGCTGCTGCTGCGGGTATGTTGGATCGTTTAGGGGGCAATCCCGGCAATGGCTAGCTATCGTTGTGGCTTTGTAGCCCTGGTAGGTCGTCCCAACGTGGGTAAATCCACGATTCTGAACCGTCTGGTTGGTCAGAAGGTCAGTATTACCTCGCAGCGGCCGCAAACAACCCGACACCGTATCCTGGGTATAAAGACAGACGCGCAGGCGCAGATCGTTTTTGTCGATACGCCTGGACTGCATGCCAGGCAACCGCGTGCCATGAATCGTTACCTGAACCGCGCGGCGGTTGACAGTTTGCGCGATGTTGATGTCGTTGTCTTTGTTGTCGAAGGTACCCGCTGGCACGAAGACGATGACTGGGTTCTTGAAAAGCTGGAACAGCTGTCCTGCCCGGTCATTCTTGCCATCAACAAGATCGACCGTGTGGCAGACAAGACCGACTTGTTGCCGCAGCTCGATGTACTGTCCGGAAAAAGAGAGTTTGCAGAGATCATTCCGATATGTGCAAAAAAAGGTGATCATCTGCAACAACTGGAAGCGGCGGTTCGCAAGCGACTGCCGGAGTCGCCGCCTTATTATTCCGAAGACCAGGTTACCGATCGCAGCGAACGATTTCTGGCAGCCGAGCTGGTGCGGGAAAAACTGTTTCGCAAGCTGGGAGAGGAAATCCCCTACGGGCTGACGGTGGAAATCGAGCGCTTCAGGAAAGAAAAGAAAACCCTGCATGTTTACGCGCTCATCTGGGTGGAGAAAGAGAGTCACAAACCGATAGTGATTGGTAACAAGGGGGAGCGGCTGAAAGAGGTAGGGAGTGAGGCGCGGGAAGATATGCAGAGAGCTTTTGGTCAGAAAGTATTTCTTCAGCTGTGGGTGAAGGTAAAGGAGGGCTGGGCAGATGATGAGCGGGCATTGCGCAGTCTCGGTTATAACGAAGACTAGTGCGTATTGAACTGGCTCCCGCCTACCTGTTGCACCAGCGGCCTTACCGCGAAAGCAGCGCCTTGCTGGAGATGTTTACTGAATCGCATGGCCGGGTGGGCCTGGTGGCACGAGGTGTTCGTTCGCCAAAATCCAGGTTGCGCGGTGAGTTGCAGCCGTTCCGGTCTTTGCGCCTGTCCTGGAATGCCCGTGGTGAGTTGGGCACACTGACCGCTGTGGAGGCGGATGGCCCTCTCCACAGTTTTAAGGGCACGGCGTTATATAGTGTGTTTTATCTGAATGAACTGTTGCTTCGTTTGCTGGCGCGCCATGATCCGCACCCCGGACTCTATATGGCCTATCAGGCCAGTTTGCAGAATTTTGCCCATGGTTTTGAGGTTGAGCCGGTATTACGACTATTCGAAAAGAGACTGTTGCAGGAACTGGGTTATGGATTGTTGCTGGACTATGAAATTGAAATGGGTGAACCGGTACAGCCGGAACTTTACTATGAATATCAATTAGAGTCCGGGCCTGTTATTAGCAGCGGCGAAGCAGCACAGGGATTTGTCTTCAAAGGATCAAGCCTGCTGGCTCTGTCGCAGGAAAGAATGAGCACGGCTGAGGTGCTGCGCGATGCCAAGCGTTTGACGCGTGCGGCCTTGAACCTTTATCTCGGCGACAAACCACTTAAATCACGTGAACTGTTCAGATCAATGAAAAGAAAGTAGGGAAATAGATGTATGAATCCGATTCTGCTTGGTGTCAATATCGATCACGTTGCCACGCTGCGTCAGGCACGCGGCACCCATTATCCTGACCCGGTTCAGGCGGCTATCGAAGCGGAACAGGCGGGGGCGGACAGTATTACCCTGCATCTTCGTGAAGACCGCCGTCATATCCAGGATCGCGATGTTGTCATGTTGAAAGATGTTCTACAAACGCGCATGAACCTGGAAATGGCCGTTACCGAAGAAATGCTCGATATTGCTTGTCGGGTGCGGCCTGTGGACTGTTGTCTGGTGCCCGAAAGGCGCGAAGAACTTACAACTGAGGGCGGGCTGGATGTGGCAGGGCAGATGGAACGCATGCGTGATGCCTGTCAACGTTTGTCGGAAGCTGGTGTGCGGGTATCGCTGTTTATCGATGCCGATGGGCGGCAGGTCGAAGCTTCTAAAGAAGTGGGTGCGCCTTGTATTGAAATCCATACCGGACATTTTGCCGATGCGGGTAATCCGTTCGATCAGGATGTTGAATTCAGGAAAATTCATCAGGCCATCTGTCTCGGCGACGATATTGGATTGCAGGTAAACGCCGGACACGGCCTGCACTATCACAATGTACAGGC
>CBFDBP010000003.1:0-42442 GCA_965603065.1 uncultured Gammaproteobacteria bacterium | reverse complement strand
TGGTGGAGGCGGCGGGAATCGAACCCGCGTCCGCAAGACCTCTGCCTTTGGCTCTACATGCTTATCCGCGTCTTTAAATTTAACTGGCTGCTACCCGACGGGCAGGGAAGGCAGACAGCGATTCCGGTAAGGTTTTAACGCATCCGCCCCGGAAGAGCTTCAGCGCGATCCTGTGTGGGATGACTCCGGTGATCCGAGCGCACAGACACACGTCGGGCCGAAGGCTTTACACCGGTTTTTAAGCGGCTAAAGCGTAGTTGTCGTCGTTGGCAACTATAAGTTTTACAGCTGGATTTACGAGGTAGTCTGTTCCTCGGCATGCACCTCAGGTTTCGTAACCCACGTCGAAGCCAGGTCGCCCCCAAGTACTGTATAGAGATGGGGGTATTATAGCTGAAATTCAAGGGCAATGCAGTCCGGGGGGCGGTGTCAGCCGTGTTTGAGGATGCGCTGTTTGTCGCGCTTCCAGTCACGGTCCTTCAGGGTGGCGCGTTTGTCGTGTTCCTTTTTGCCCTTGGCGAGGGCGATTTCCACCTTGGCGCGGCCTTTTTTCCAGTACAGTGCCGTGGGAATCAGTGAATAGCCTTTACGCTCCACCGCACCGACCATTTTGTCGATCTCGTCGCGGTGCAGCAGCAGCTTGCGGGTGCGGATCGGGTCGGGCTGGATATGGGTCGAGGCGGTCGGCAGCGGGGTGATCAGACAACCGAACAGCCAGGCCTGGTTGTCCTTTAACAGGACGTAGCTGTCCACCATCTGGACTTTCCCGGCGCGCAGGCTCTTCACTTCCCAGCCCTCCAGGGCGAGGCCCGCTTCCAGCCGGTCTTCGAGTATATAGTTGTGACGCGCCTTTTTATTCAGCGCGATTGTGCTGCCCGGGTTTGCCTTGTCTTTCTTTTTTGCCGATTTTGCCATACCGGCATTATACGCATGTGATCAGGAACTTGAGCATTTTCGCCGTTTTGCGGACAATCCCCTGTCAGATTATGATCCACAGGTAAGCACATGACCGAACGTAGGAAATCAATTCACGGTAGCTGGTCCGGCCGTCTCGCCTTCGTTTTGGCAGCGACAGGCTCGGCAGTGGGGCTGGGTAATATCTGGAAGTTTCCCTATATTGCCGGTGAAAACGGTGGCGGGGCTTTCGTTTTGGTGTATCTGGCCTGTATCGCCGTGATCGGGATTCCCATCATGATGGCGGAAGTCCTGCTGGGCCGGCGTGGACGTCAGAGTCCGATCAATACCATGCGAACCCTGGCGCAGGAAGCGGGCGCCCATCCGCTGTGGCGGTGGCTGGGTGGAGCCGGTGTGCTGGCGGGCTTCCTGATCCTCTCCTATTATAGCGTCATTGCCGGCTGGGCAATGGCGTACGTGTTCCGGTCAGCAGCCGGCACCTTTACCGGAGCGACGGCCCAGGGTGTCGCGAGCATTTTCGAGCAGCTGACCGGTGATCCTGAACGCCTGCTGGCCTGGCACACCCTGTTTATGGTGATGACCATGATCGTGGTCGCGCGCGGTGTACGCAGTGGACTCGAGAAAGCGGTTCGCTTTCTGGTGCCGGCACTGTTTGTGCTGCTGATCATGCTCGACGGCTATGCGCTGGCCGGGGGCGCCTTTGATCAGGGACTGCGGTTCCTGTTCACCCCGGACTTCAGTAAAATCACCGCTAACGGTGTTTTAATTGCCATGGGGCATGCCTTTTTCACCCTCAGTCTGGGGATGGGCGCGATCATGGTTTACGGGTCCTATTTGCCGGAGCGTACCTCTATCGCCAAAACCAGCATTACCATTGGTTTTCTGGATACCCTGGTTGCCATGCTCGCGGGTATGGCGATTTTCCCGATCGTTTTTGTGAATGGCCTGGAACCGGGGGCTGGTCCCGGTCTTATCTTCCAGACTCTGCCGATTGCCTTCGGTCATATGCCGGGTGGTGTTGTGTTCGGAACACTGTTCTTTGTGCTGCTGGTGTTTGCCGCCTGGACATCCGCCATTTCACTGATTGAACCAGCTGTCGCCTGGCTGGTCGAGAACAAGGGCGTATCGCGGGTTTATGCCGCTGTTTATGCAGGTGTCGCGACCTGGGGAGCCGGCCTGCTGACCATTCTTTCCTTTAATAACTGGTCTGAATTCAAACCGCTGTCCTTTATCTCGATTTTCAGGGATTACACGATTTTTGATTTGCTGGATTACCTGACCGCCAATATCATGCTGCCACTGGGTGGCTTACTGATTGCGGTGTTCAGTGTGTGGATCATGAAGCGTGAGGACAGCCTGCAGGAACTGGACATGGGTGACGGGCCTGCCTACCGACTCTGGTATGCGCTGGTGCGTTATGTGACACCGGTCGCGGTTCTTATTGTCTTCCTGAATGTGACCGGATTGATCGATTTTGTCGGCCTGTTCGGGCTGGCTGAAGAGTAGACAGATGGCATCGATCAACAAGTCAGCGCTGGTGCCTTATTCACCGGCGGAAATGTTTGCGCTGGTTGACGATATTGATGCCTACCCGGAATTTTTGTCCGGTTGCCGGCGCAGCACGGTGCTTTCGCGGAGCGCTGATGAGGTGCGTGCGACCATCGAGCTTTCCAAGGGCGGCGTGGAGAAGGCTTTCACCACCTGTAACCGAACCCAGCAGAACAAGATGATTGAAATGCGCCTGATCGAAGGGCCGTTCAAGCATCTGAATGGATTCTGGCGCTTTGATCCTCTCGGCGAGGATGGCTGCAAGGTATCACTCGATCTGGAATTTGAATTCGCCAGCCGTGTGCTGGGCGCGGTCGTGGGGCCTGTGTTCAGTCAGATCGCTAACTCCCTGGTCGATTCTTTCATGAAACGGGCGGTAGTGGTGTATGGAAAACGCTGACCAGATCGCGGTTGAAGTGGCGTATGCGAAAGCCGATGAACAGCTGATCATCAAGCTGGAAGTGGCCCCGGGTACGACGCTGCAACAGGCCGTCGAACAGTCCGGTATCCTCGACCGTTTCCCTGAGATCGACCCCGCTCACCTCAAAGCGGGTGTATTCGGTAAACTGAAAAAGCTGGATCAGACCTTACGCGAAGGAGATCGGGTTGAAATTTACCGGCCGTTAATTGCGGATCCAAAGCAGGTGCGCAAACAACGTGCTGCGGAAGGTAAGCGTATGAAAAAGGGGGGTGGGGACATAGAGACGTAGTCTCCTGTAACGAGACAGACTAGTCCTCCTCCTGTTTCCCGAATCCCATCCAGCGCCACGTACGGGTCAGGATGCCGACGTCTTCGGGTTCCTGCCGCGGCACCACCACTGTAACCTGCCGGCTGGTGGGCAGCTCATCCGGTTTGGGATCGGGGAGCATGGTACCCGTGATGTCTACCAGCCGATCCTCGTCAAAAAACAGGCTGACGCGTTCCTGTGCCGCCTCGCCCTTGCCATCGGTTCCGGGTTTGTAACGGTAGAAGTAATCCCATCGATCGGCATGAAAGGGGTCAATCAGCATCGGTGCGCCGAGGATAAACTGGGCCTGGCGTTTATTCATGCCTGTGCGCAGTTTGTCCACCATCTCCTGGTTGATGACGTTACCCTGCTGGATGTCGATACGGTACACAAACGGCAGCCGGTTGACGATCGGGTCACTCGAGCAGGCGGCCAGGAAAAAACTTGCAATTGCGCTAATAAGGATGAGAAGCTTTCGCATCAAGAATTACAACTGCTTGTCCGTTCAACGGATGGCATAATAACTGAATCAGCGGGCTGACAGGAAGTAAAACAGTGGAATCCAGTGAATTACGCAAAGCAGGATTGAAGGTTACTCTGCCGAGAATGAAGATCCTGGAGATCCTCGAAACCAGCGAAACCCGCCATATGAGCGCGGAAGATGTCTACAAGGTTCTGCTTGAGGCGGAAGAGGAGATCGGGCTTGCGACCGTCTATCGTGTCCTCACCCAGTTCGAGGCGGCCGGCCTGGTCACCCGCCACCATTTCGAAGGCGGTCACTCGGTGTTTGAAATGAACGAGGGCCACCATCATGATCACATTGTCTGCAATCAGTGTGGAAAAGTCGTTGAATTTGTCGAAGAGACAATAGAACGCTGCCAGGAGAAAGTTGCCAGAAAGGCTGGATTTTCCATTCGCGATCACTCGCTTATAATTTACGGCGACTGTAACACGAAGAGCTGCCCGAACCTGAAGGCCTGAGCCACACGTCTCCCGCCATCGTCGCAAAAGAATAATCGCGGTCAGGAGACCGCAGCTACGGTTTTGCGTTTTTTTTGTCTGCACCCATCCCGCCCAGTTGCAGCGTTTCCCGTGCGTGCTGACGCGTCGAAGCGGTGATTTTCCGCCCGCCCAGCATGCGGGCGATCTCCTCGACACGCTCATCATCGGCCAGGGCGCGTATGCGCGTGCGCGTGATTTTGTCACCGGCCAGCTTGGTGACTTGCAGATGGTGATGCGCCTGTGCGGCGACCTGTGGCAGGTGCGTCACACACATCACCTGATGGTGTTTACCGAGCAGTTGCATCTGCTTGCCCACAGTTTCTGCCACCGCGCCGCCCACGCCGGTGTCGACTTCATCAAATATCAGGGTGGGGATGTGCGTATCGGTGGCGGCGACAACCTGGATGGCCAGACTGATGCGCGACAGTTCACCGCCGGATGCCACCCTGGCCAGTGGTTTGGGGGGTTGCCCGGGGTTGGCGCTGACCAGAAACTCAATCTGGTCGCGGCCATGGGCGGACATGGCGTCAGTCAGGCTGGCGCTGACCGCGATTTTGAAGCGGCCACCGCGCATGCCCAGCGTTTGCATGACGTCGCTAACCTGTGCGGATAACTGTGTTGCCGTTTTCACGCGTTTGCGATGCAGCTGTTGTGCGCATTTGTCGAACTGCTCCAGCAGTTGCTGACGCCTGTGTTCCAGCGTCTGCAGCTGCTGGTCGGCCTGTTCCAGCGTGTCCAGTTCCTGACCCAGGCGGCTCTGGAAATCGGTCAGGGTTTCCGCCTCGATGCGATGTTTGCCGGCAATCTTGTGTAAGGCGTCCAGCCTTTGTTCCACCCACCGCAGGCGTTGCGGATCCAGTTCCAATTCTTCCTGGTAGGACCTGAGCTGATTGATGCCTTCCTCGAGTTGAATCAGCGCACCGTTAATCAGTTCGCGGGCCTCTTTGAGCGTTGTATCGATCTGCGCAAGGGGTTCCAGGTCGCTCAGGGCGTGGCTGATGGCCGATTGTGCCGAGTGTTCGTCATCGTATAAGCGGGCAACGTGGCTGCCGCAGGTCTCCAGTAGCTGGCCGGCGTTGGCGAGTCGCGCGTGTTCTTCGTGAAGCCGTACAACTTCACCCGCTTCGGGCGCCAGTTCATCGAGTTCCTGCAACTGGAACTTCAGAAATTCAAGTCGCGAATCGCGGTCCTGACCGGTACCGATAATGGCTTCAATCTGGTGTTGAGTGTGTTTCCAGTCACCATGGATGCCGGCCAGTTCGGCCAGCAGCTTGTCATGGCCACCGTGGCTGTCGAGTAACTGACGCTGCAGCTCGCGCTTCATCAGGGACTGGTGTTCGTGCTGACCGTGTATGTCGACCAGGCGTTCGCCAAAGTCGCGCAATGACTGAATGGGGACCGGCGAGCCGTTGATATAGCCGCGCGAGCGGCCCTCGCTGAGAACGACGCGGCGTATCTGGCATTCGCCGTCCAGCTCCAGTTCCTGTTCGGTCAGCCAGCTGCGTGCGCTCTCGATCGCGGAGACATCGAAGCTCGCGCTGATCTCGGCACGCCCGGCACCGTGACGAACGGCGCCGGCGTCAGCACGGTCGCCCAGTAACAGACCCAGGGCGTCGAGCAGAATCGATTTGCCGGCGCCGGTTTCGCCAGTCAGCGCGGTCATGCCCGGGCGTAATTCGACCTCCAGTTCATCAATAATGGCGAAATCGCGTATATGCAGGGATACCAGCATTACGGCTGTTCCGCCCAACGCAGTTTCTTACGCATGATGTCGAAGTGATCGTGGTTGCGGGGGTGGATCAGCCGCAGGTCGTGATCCTTGCGCTTGATGCGTACCTTATCACCGCTCGCCAGTTCAAAATTCACCTGTCCATCACAGGTGATCTGCGCCTCGGTGCAGTTTTCGCCGTGTACAACGATTTCAATTTCCACCTGGTCACTGACCACGATAGGGCGGTTACTCAAGGTATGCGGGCAAATGGGAACCAGCACCAGAGCTTTTAGTGCCGGGTCGAGAATGGGGCCGCCACCGGACAGGGCATAGGCGGTCGAACCTGTCGGTGTAGAGACAATCAGTCCATCCGCACGCAGCGAATTGAGGAAGCGCCCGTCAATCGTCGTGTCGACCTCGATCATGCGGGCAATGTCCCACTTGTGTATGACAGCGTCGTTCAGCGCATCGCTTTCACTGACCGTGCGCCCGTTGCGGATCACACTGGCGTGAAGCAGGGAACGGTGCTCTTCTTCGTACTGTCCGGCCAGGATTTCATCCAGCCGTTCGTGCATCTCGTCAGGCGAGACATCGGCCAGGAACCCGAGGCGCCCCAGATTGACACCGAGCACCGCCACACCCGCGTCAGCCAGACTTCGCGCAGCATTGAGTAAGGTGCCGTCTCCGCCCACCACAATCGCCAGATCGCAGCCTTTGGACAGTTCCCAGCGGTTTAAGACCGCTTCGTCAGGCCGGTCAAAGTAAACCGCCGCGCTCTGGTCCAGGACCACACGGAGTTCGCGCTGCTTGAGATCGTTGATCAGTTTCGTCAGTGTCTGGGCGACAGACGGCGCACTGGACTTGGCGATCAGGCCGATTGTCTGGAACGGGTTTCTCATTAGTAGACAATGCTATCGGTTCCAGGCCACGCCGCCAACTACAAATTTTGTTGAATTGGGGATTCTATGCCGTCCTCAATGTGGGCCTGGCCAGCAATTGCGTTACCTCTTCTGCCGGCAGAGGCCGGCTGAAGAGGTAACCCTGGATAATGTCGCAGTCTCTTGCAACGAGCAGATGAAGCTGGTCTTCATCCTCGATACCTTCGGCGATCACGCGCAGCTTCAGTATGTGTGACATGGCGATGATCGCTGCAACGATTTCCGCATGCTCTATTTTTTTGCAGATGTCGCTGATGAAGCTGCGGTCTATTTTGAGCGTGTCTATAGGAAAGCGGTGCAGGTAGCTGAACGAGGAATAACCCGTACCGAAATCATCCAGTGCGATACCAATGCCCAGCTCCCTTAGGGCAGAAAGCTGTTTTACAGCACGCTCGGGTTGATCCATGATGACGCTTTCGGTTATCTCGGTTTCGAGAAAAGCCGGGAGCAGCCGGCTCTTTTGCAGCGCCGCCTCGATCACCTCAGGGACATTCTGCCTGGCGAACTGGATGCCTGATATATTGACGGATACCACGATTTTTTCCAGACCGGCTTTCTGCCAGGCTTTGTTCTGTCTGCAGGCTTCGTTGATGACCCATTCCCCGATGGGGAGAATCAGGCCCGAATTCTCTGCAACCGGAATGAAAACGTCCGGCGGTATCAGACCCTGGTCCGGATCGAACCAGCGTAGCAGTGCTTCCACACCGACGATCCGACCGCTCGCAGCTTCAACCTGAGGCTGATAATGCAGGCATAATTCCTTGTTTTCCAGCGCCCTGCGCAGCTTGTGCTCGAGTGACAGCCTCTCATGGGCCAGTGCATTCATGGATTCGAGATAGTACTGATAGTTGTTTTTACCCTGCTCTTTTGCGTGGTACATGGCGATGTCTGCATTCTTGATGAGTTCGGCACCCTCCTCACCATCTACCGGGTAAAGGGTGATACCAATACTGGCACTGACGTAGTAATCATGCTCAGACATGGAGAAGGGTTGTGACAGGGCTTTTATAAGACGGTGGGCCAGGGCGCCGGGCGCGTGCTGGTCGCTTATATCGGGTAACAGCATGATGAACTCGTCTCCGCCCAGTCGGGCGAGGAATTCGTCGGGCTCGTCGAAGCCACCCATGCGTGCCACATAGTCGGTGTCGCGCAGGCAGTGTGCCAGTCGCTCCGCGACTTCCTGTAGTAAGAGGTCGCCGGTTTCGTGGCCGAGGGTGTCGTTAATGCGTTTGAAGTCATCGATATCCAGAAACAGCAGGGCAAATTGTGTCTGGGCACGGCGGGCGTGTGCGATGACATGGGAGAGGTACTCCTGAAACATGGCGCGGTTTGGCAGACCTGTGAGCGTATCGTGATAGGCGACATAGCGGATCTGCTCATCGGACTTGCGAAGACTTCCGGCCATGGCCTCGAAAGCCGTGGCCAGAGTGCCGATCTCATCCTTTGACTTCAACCCGCTTTCAATATTCAGGTTTCCCCGGCCGATTTCCCTGGATAGAACGCCGAGCCGTTGGATTGGGTCGATGACAAGGCGCTGCAGGACCAGAAGCAGGGCGCTCGCTGTGACAACGATTGAAGCCAGCATGATGGCTATGACAGACAGAGCAAGCTTGTTGCGAATGTCTGTGATTTCCTGCTCGGGTAATACGGCAAGCAGGTGCAGGTCATCAAGCAGCGGGATTCCTGTTATGTAGGAAGATTGCCCGTTGAAAACGGCTTTCACCGGCCTGTCCCGGAAAGGGCGCCCCGCGACGGTGTCCAGGGCATCGCGCAGCCAGGTTTTTTCGACGGCTACGGTCTCGGATTGGATCAGTGTGTTAGCTTGATTGTCGGTGACAAGCATATAACCCGATTTGCCGATCACGTCGCTGCTGACGTGCGACACCAGTTCGTCCAGCTCGATGGTCAGTGCCAGGTAGCCACGCAGTCTCGCCGATATACCGGTCGCGTCTATCGCCGGGTCACGCAGTATCAGTGGCTTGCCGACGAACAGTGCCAGTTTCCCGTTATCCGGATTACGGGATATCAGGCTGGACACCGAATCACCGGCTTGCTGCATGGCCACGAACAGCGGATTTTCGTTTTCCTCCTCGGTCAGGTTCTCCAGCGGGATCGACGTCCGGCGCAGGTCCTCATAGCCATCGGGCAGCAGTATGCGAATCTCGTAGTAGTTCGCGTAGGCTTGCTGGAAACCGTGGAGCACACGCAGTGTCGGCCCCTGTAAAAGCGTATAACGCTCCTCCTCGTCGCTGGTCAGGATGTATTTTTTAATCAGAGTGTGATTGGCGAACAGGTCGATATTGGCAACCGCTGTCTCTACATCGAGTCCGAGATGTCCGGCAAAATGGTCGATGGATGCCTGCATTTCCGCAAACGCTTTCTGCTTCGATTTTTCGTTCAGTTCGCTGTAGGCAATCCAGCCCATGGCGAGCATCGGCGCCACGATCAGCGGGATTAGCAGCAGCAGGATTTTTGTGCGGAGCTTCATTAATCCATTTACTGCAGGACCCGGGAAAACGCAATGTTACGTTTTTTGCTTGCCCGTGGTGGCAGCGGTTTGTAGAACTCCGACCTGCTCAGCACCGCCTGGCTTGGATAGATGATCGGATCCTCCAGAAACTCGGCGGGAAGAAGCTTTTCGGCAGCCTTATTGGGCGTCGCGTAATAGACAAATTCCGCCAGCTGGGCGGCATTCTCGGGTTCATTGAGAAAATTGAGGAATGCCCAGGCGAGCTCCTTGTTTTTCGAGTTTTCCAGAACAACCAGGTAGTCAACCCAGATATTGCCGCCCTCGGTCGGCACCACATAGTCAATCTCTTCGTGATGTTCCTGCACCATGAGCGCGTCGCCGCTGTATAGCATGGCCGCGATAATATCACCGCTGACCAGCGCGGATTCTTCACTCAGGGCAATGTAGGTGTAGGTTTTTACGTGAGGTTTCTGTGCCAGCAGCAACTGTTCGGCGGCTTTGATCTGCTTTGAATCGCTACTGTTGGCCGAGTAACCGAGTGCTTTCAGCGCCATGCCCACTGAATCGCGCGAGTTCTCCACCATGCCGATCCTGCCGCGCAGATACCCGGCCGGCTGCAGGATATCCATCCAGCTGGTCAGCGGGGCCGGCACCAGGTCCTTGCGATAGGCGATACCCATGGTGCCCCAGAAGTAGGGTACTGTGTATCCCTCGAGGCCGGGGAAGGCCTCCAGCCAGCGCTTGTCGATATGTATGAGATTGGGGATTTGCGTCTCACTGACGGGTGAGAGCCAGCCACGTTTGCGGTACAGGTCAACCGAAATACCATTGACGAGGGCCAGGTCGTAACCCTTGCCATCGGTCTCGAGCATCATATCGTCGCGCAGGTCATCGCTTTCGAAATAGACTTCCCTGAGCTTGGCGTTGAATTGCGTCTCAAATTTTTCAACCAGATCGGGGTCAATGTATTCGGACCAGTTGAGGAGCACCAGTTCACGAGGTTCCGGGTGCAGGGATGAATCAGCGGCGAACGCCAACGAGGATAAAAAAACAAAAAGTCCCGCCATGCTTTTACAGAGCGTACGTAGGGTTGTGGAACGAATCATATTGGCTCTCTCTTTATCGGACTCGCCTGAGCGAGAACATGCTGCGTAAAAGGCGTCAGATATAGTTGAAAACAGGGATATCATCTAAATCATTATCGGTCAAAAATACAGTGACTTAAGGGGCGTAAACAGACATTGAAACTGTGGATGTTCGCGGACTAACTTACCACATTTCAGGGCAGGCCCATGGGCTGTTAGCAGTCCAGCTCAATGAGTGCTAAAGTAGGCCGATTGTCTGTTATCGGAAAGGGTTAGCCCTCCTGTGCCGGAACTTTCGGAACGAGCCCAGTATCTCCTGAAAGCGCTCACGGAACGTTATATCCGTGAGGGGCAGCCCGTGGGGTCGCGGACACTGGCGCGCGACGCCGGACTGAAACTGAGCTCGGCGACCATTCGTAATGTCATCGCCGATCTGGAGGATATGGGGCTGGTCAGTTCACCCCATACGTCTGCCGGGCGGGTTCCCACGGTGCTCGGCTACCGCCTGTTCGTGGATACACTGTTGTCTGTTCAGCCCCTGGAGCATTCGCTGATCGACGAATTCAAGCTCAGCCTGGGTACCGATACCGACGCCAATGACCTGGCCGAGATCGCCTCCAACCTGCTTTCCGATGTGACCAGGCTGGCGGGTGTGGTCACGCTGCCACGGCGCGAGCATGCATCCCTGCAGCGGGTTGAATTTCTGCCCTTGTCGGAACAGAAGGTGTTGGCGGTGCTGGTGATCGATGACCAGGAGGTGCAGAACTGCATCCTGCACACAGAACGGAATTATTCAGCGTCGGAACTTCAGCAGTACTCGAATTTTCTCAACGAGCAGTTTGCCGGCAGGGAGCTCAATGAAGTGCGCAGGCGGCTGGTGTCGGAGTTGCGCGAAACCCGTGAGAATCTCAACCGTATGATGGCCACGGCGCTGGATATGGCCGATCAGGTGCTGGGTGAAGCCGAGCAGGGCAGTGACTATGTGCTGGCCGGCCAGACCAACCTGATGGAGTTTGAAGAATTATGTAAAGTTAATACATTGCGGCACTTATTTGAAGCTTTTAATGAAAAGCGTCACATCCTGCATCTGCTTGATCAGTGCGTCGAGAACGAAGGGGTGCAGATCTTTATCGGTGAAGAATCGGGCTACCAGATGCTCGATGAGTGCAGTCTGGTGACGGCGCCTTACTCTGTCGACGGTCAGGTGTTGGGTGTGCTGGGTGTTATCGGGCCCACGCGCATGGCCTATGAGCGTGTCATACCGATTGTCGATGCGACGGCACGGATTCTCAGCGCGGCCTTGAATCCGAAGAATTAGCCCCTATGTATAGGCTCAAGTAAAACGCGGAACTAAAAATTAACGTCCCCGGCTTCCTCGTTTTGAATGACTGAATCAAGGGATCAAACGGTGGATTCAGCTTCTGTAATCGCATTAGATATATTTTTTAATATATTGTTTTGTAGAGGTATTAAATGAGCGATCAGGAAAAAGTAGTGACCGAAGAAGAACTGGATTCGATGCAGGAAACGCAGTCGGACCAAGCGGCGGGTGATGACGCGGCGGCGACGGATCCGGATGCATTGCAGGCGCTTCTGGAAGATGCCCGCAACAAAGCGGACTCACATTGGGACCAGTGCCTGCGTCTGCAGGCTGATATCGATAATCTGCGCAAACGCAATGAGCGCGACCTGGTCAACGCGCACAAATTTGCCCTGGAAAAGTTCGCAGTGGACTTGTTGCCGGTTAAGGACAGCCTGGAAATGGGCCTTGCAGCGGCCGGGGAAAATGCTGATGTGGCCGGGCTCAAAGAAGGTGGTGAGTTGACATTGAAAATGCTGACCTCGGTAATGGATAAGTATAATATTAATGAAATAAATGCATTAAATGAGAAATTTAATCCGGAGTATCACGAAGCTATGTCCGTGCAGGAGCGTGCGGATGTCAAGCCGAACACAGTGGTAACCGTGGTTCAGAAAGGTTATCTGCTCAACGATCGGCTGATTCGTCCTGCCATGGTGATCGTATCCAAAGCCACTCAGGAATCCAGTGGCGGACAGCTCAACGAACAGGCTTGAAAAACAAATGAATGCCCCCATCTAGGGAGGCAACTGACACCTTAACGCGGAATCGAAAAGACTAGAAATCTGGGAGACCAACGAACATGGGCAAGATTATTGGAATCGACCTTGGGACCACCAACTCCTGCGTCGCAGTGATGGAGGGTGGTGAGCCACGGGTTATTGAAAACAGTGAGGGCGATCGTACCACTCCGTCCATTGTGGCGTTTACCGAAGGCGATGAAGTGTTGGTGGGGCAGGCGGCCAAACGCCAGGCGGTCACCAATCCGGCCAATACCCTGTACGCGGTCAAGCGTCTGATCGGCCGACGCTTTGGTGATGCCGAAGTACAAAAGGATATGGAACTGGTGCCCTACAAGATCGTCAAGGCGGACAACGGTGATGCCTGGGTTGAAGCCCATGGCAATAAGATGGCTGCGCCCGAAGTCTCCGCCCGTGTACTGCAGAAGATGAAGAAAACTGCAGAAGATTATCTAGGTGAAGAGGTCACAGAAGCGGTTATCACCGTACCGGCCTATTTTAACGACTCACAGCGGCAGGCGACCAAGGACGCCGGCAAAATTGCGGGTCTGGTCGTCAAGCGTATCATCAATGAACCGACCGCAGCAGCGTTGGCCTATGGCATGGACAAGAAACGCGGTGACGTCAAGATTGCCGTATACGACCTGGGTGGCGGTACCTTCGATATCTCGATTATCGAAATCGCTGACGTCGATGGAGAGCATCAGTTTGAAGTGCTGTCCACCAACGGCGACACTTTCCTCGGTGGTGAGGATTTCGACAAGCGCCTTATCGATTATCTGGCCGATGAATTCAAAAAGGATCAGGGCATCGACCTGCGCGGAGATCCGCTGGCCATGCAGCGTCTGAAGGAAGCTGCGGAAAAGGCCAAGATCGAGTTGTCTTCAAGCCAGCAGACAGACGTCAATCTTCCCTATATCACAGCCGATGCCGCCGGTCCGAAGCATCTGAATCTGAAGATTACGCGTGCCAAGCTGGAATCGCTGGTCGAGAGTCTGGTTAGCCGTACCATCGAGCCATGCAAGCTCGCGCTCAAGGATGCCGGTTTATCGGTTGGTGAGATCGATGACGTGATTCTGGTGGGTGGTCAGACACGTATGCCGAAAGTCGGCGAAGTGGTACAGGATTTCTTCGGCAGGGAACCACGCCGCGATGTGAACCCGGACGAGGCCGTTGCCATCGGCGCTGCCATACAGGGTGGTGTGCTGGGTGGTGAAGTCAAAGACGTGCTGCTGCTGGATGTGACACCGTTGTCTCTGGGTATCGAAACCCTGGGTAGCGTGATGACCAAGCTGATCGAAAAGAATACCACCATACCCACCAAGGCGAACCAGGTGTTCTCCACGGCCGACGACAATCAGGGCGCGGTTACTGTGCACGTCCTGCAGGGGGAGCGTGAAATCGCCAGCGGCAACAAATCGCTGGGCCGCTTTGACCTGACCGATATTCCACCGGCTCCGCGTGGTGTGCCGCAGATTGAAGTGACGTTTGATATCGA
Source organism: uncultured Gammaproteobacteria bacterium (assembly GCA_965603065.1). Classification (GTDB taxonomy): domain Bacteria; phylum Pseudomonadota; class Gammaproteobacteria; order DSM-19610; family DSM-19610; genus Thiogranum. The sequence continues at coordinate 28,447 of CBFDBP010000003.1, read as the reverse complement.
TGCCAACGGTATTCTTAATGTGTCCGCCAAGGACAAGGGTACCGGCAAGGAACAGAATATTATCATCAAGGCATCCAGCGGGCTGTCGGATGATGAAGTCGATCGCATGGTCAAGGATGCCGAGGCGCACGCCGACGAAGACCGCAAGTTCCATGAGCTGGCGGACGCCCGTAACCTGGCGGACAACATGATCCACGCCACCGAGAAATCACTCAAGGATCTGGGTGAGGACAAGGTGAGCGTTGAAGAAAAACAGGCTATCGACAAGGCGATCGAGGAACTGAAAGAAACCTTGAAAGCTGATGACAAGGCTGCCATCGAGGAAAAGACTGCAGCGCTGGCCGAGTTGTCCGGCAAGCTGGCTGAAAAACTCTATGCCGGCAAGGGTGAGGCAGAGGCTGCAGCAGCGGGTGCTGCCGGAGCGGAAAGTGCCGAAACCGCGGATGCTGGTGGTGACGATGTGGTCGATGCGGAGTTCGAAGAGGTCAAGGACGACAAAAAGTAAGCGGTTCGGAGAGATCAGCTTGTAAAGGCAGTCCGGGGCCGGCTGAAAACTGGCCCCGGACTTTTGACGTTTGGAATAATGGTGGAAGATGCTGGTGAGGAAGCGTAGTTGTGTGGGCGGTGTCTTCTGCGGTTCCTGGTATTAATTTATGGATGTGGGTATTCGTGTGCTGTACTGTAGTTTACTTTCGTGCCCCTAGGAGCCTGTCGGACTTAGGCAATCGTAGCGAGCATGGTGGGAGAGCGAGGACAAATGGTCATGATTTTGAGGCGCATAGTGGGCCTACGCAACGAAAAATCAGGGGTATTTGGGCCGCTCTCCCAGCAGCGCAGTAGATTGTCCCTAAGTCCGACAGGCTCCTAGCATCGTTCACAAGGTGAATCGCCGCCAGGCGAGACAAGGTCCCCTGGGGGACGCGGTTAGAGTTTAGAGTTAAAGAATCGAGCTATGTCGAAGCAAGACTATTACCAGGCCCTCGGTGTCTCAAAAAACGCCAGCGATGCCGAGCTGAAAAAGGCCTACCGGCGTGCCGCACAGAAATATCATCCGGACCGCAATCCGGACAATGCCGAAGCCGAAGAAAAATTCAAGCAGGCCAAAGAGGCCTATGAAATATTGAGCAATGCACAGAAGCGTGCGGCCTACGACCAGTTTGGTCATGCCGGTGTCGACCCCAGCATGGGCGGCGCGGCCGGTGGCGGTGGTTTCGGTGCCGGCGCCAGCTTCAGCGATATATTCGGGGATGTGTTTGGCGACATCTTCGGTGGCGGTGGCGGTGGCGGCGGTGGCCGTGACGGGAAGCGGGTCTATCGTGGTGCGGACCTGCGTTACAATCTGGAGCTTTCCCTGGAAGATGCAGTTCGCGGAACCACGGTGAAGATCCGTGTTCCGACCTACGTCAGCTGTGCTACCTGTGATGGCAGCGGCGCCAAGAAAGGCACCAAACCAAGCACCTGTACCACCTGCGGTGGTCATGGCCAGGTCCGCATGCAGCAGGGGTTTTTCTCGGTCCAGCAGACCTGTCCACGCTGTAAGGGTAGCGGTTCCATCATCAATGATCCTTGCGGTGATTGTCATGGTCAGGGCAGGATCAAGGAGCAGAAGACACTGTCCGTGAAAGTGCCGGCCGGTGTCGACAGCGGCGACCGTATCCGTCTGGCTAACGAAGGCGAAAGCGGTGAAAACGGTGGGCCACCGGGTGATTTATATGTGCAGATCCAGGTCAAGGAACACTCTATCTTCAAGCGTGATGACGCCAATCTGTATTGCGAAGTGCCTATCGGTTTTGCAACGGCTGCGCTTGGTGGTGAACTGGAAGTGCCGACACTGGATGGCCGTGTGGTATTGAGGGTGCCGGCGGAAACTCAGTCCGGTAAGCTGTTCCGCATGCGTGGCAAGGGTGTCAAGCCTGTTCGTGGCGGGGCGGTAGGTGACCTGTTGTGTCGGGTGGTGGTGGAAACTCCCGTCAAGCTCAGCAGCAAACAAAAGGAGCTGTTACGCGAGCTGGATAGCAGCCTGAAAAATCATGGCAAGCACAGTCCCCAGCACCATAGCTGGCTGGATGGTGTCAAGAATTTCTTTGAAGGTATGAAATTTTAATATGACGCGAATCGCCATACCCGGAGCCGCCGGCCGCATGGGCCGCAATTTGATTGATGCCTGCGGGCGTACAGAAGGATTAACGGTTGGCGTGGCGACAGAACGCGCTGGACATGAATTACTTGGCAGTGATGCCGGTGTGGTGGCCGGTGCGGGTGAGCTGGGTGTCATCATCCATGATGATCTTGAGAGTCTGGTTGACCAGTTTGACGTACTGATCGATTTCACAGCACCCGCTGCAACGCTGGTGCACCTGGAACTCTGTCGTCGGCACGGCAAGCGTATCGTGATCGGAACCACCGGTTTCAGCGATGAGCAGAAGCAGCAGATAAAAACCGCATCCGGGGATATCGGCCTCGTGTTTGCGCCCAACATGAGTGTCGGGGTGAACCTGTGCCTTAAACTGCTCGATGTGGCTGCGCGAGTGCTGGGTGACGAAGTGGATATCGAAATCATCGAGGCACACCATCGGCACAAGGTGGATGCACCGTCCGGAACAGCTCTGCGTATGGGGGAGGTTGTTGCCGAAGCGCTTGGGCGCGATTTGAAAGACTGTGCGATCTATGGACGCGAAGGTATAAGCGCTGCGCGGGACCGCAAAACCATCGGCTTCGAAACCATACGTGCCGGCGACATCGTTGGCGAACATACAGTGATGTTTGCCGCCGAAGGCGAGCGCGTGGAAATTACCCACAAGGCGTCCAGCCGCATGACTTTTGCATCCGGAGCTGCACGTGCCGCTGGCTGGGTGATGTCTCAGCCTGCCGGTTTGTACGACATGCAGGATGTTCTCGGATTGAATCAGGTGTAGTAACCCGCCGGCGCTCTGGATCAAATAACTATTCCATATTGTTTCTGGAATTCACCGGCAGTGAATGTCTGCTCCGGTCCTGTAGGAGCGCCGCCCCCCGGCGCGATTGCTCTGACACACTATCGCGGTCGGGAGACTGCTCCTACAGGAAAATCTATGTCATGACCGGGACGGCCAGGCTTCAACAAGCCATTCATGATTCAAGACGTGACCCTCCATGAGAAACTCGAAAGCTGCCTGCAGATGCGAGCGTGCGCGCCCGGAGAGCGGCTTGCCGAGGCCGAATTCGTAGCCGCGTATCGAGAGCATATAAGCGGAGGGAGGTGGCTGCCGGTTGATCTGCTGATAGACAGAGAGTACGGCGGCCGGGCTCATGGCGTGGGTGGTGTAGCTGAGGTCTTGTTCGGGCAGGACGGGGTGAAATTCATAGGGCGGGGATGCTGTCAGACTGGCGTCGATAAAAATCACCCGCTGGCGATGTTGCAGATCCGTCGCGTGTTCGATTTGCAGCTGGAAATCGGTAAGCAGTGAGACGTTGTTCAGCAGACCGGCTTTCTGCTGTTGCGCCTCTATCAGTTCATACATGGCCGGTCCCAGGGCATCGTCGCCCCGTGAGGGGTTGCCATAGGCAAAAACAAGGATGGGTCTTGCCTGGGGTTCGTCAGTCACCCGCGGTTCTCACGGTCTGCCGGTATACCGACGGCACCGTCAGCCCGCTTTTGCAGCCGATCCAACAGCTCGCCTTCGCTGTTCAACAGGTTTACCTCGAGCGGCATCTTGCCCAGTGCGTGGGTGGCGCAAGACAGGCAGGGGTCGTAGGCACGGATGGCGACCTCGACCTGGTTCAGCAACGGTTCCGTCAACTGTTTGCCGTCCAGGTAGTGATTTGCGACCTGGCGGATCGACTCATTCATCGCCTGGTTGTTGTTGGTTGTCGATACGATCAGGTTGGCTTTTTCAACCAGGCCGTCCTCGTTGATTTCATAGTGATGAAACAGGGTGCCTCGGGGTGCCTCCAGGACGCCGATGCCACGCGCCTGCATGTCGCCTTTGACCAGCAGGTCGTCGCTTAGCAGATCATCATCAAACAGCAGGTCCTTGATCGCTTCCGCGCAGTGCAACAGTTCGATCAACCTTGCCCAGTGGTACGCCAGTGTGGACTGCACCGGCCGATCCTGCCCGACATCCATGAAATCCTTGCGTGCCTGTTCTGCCAGCGGTGTGGTGAAGAAGTCGCAGTTATTGACGCGGGCCAGCGGGCCGACGCGATACCATCCGTTCTCGCTACCGAGTGAACGGATAAAGGGGAACTTCATGTAGCTCCATGATTTGACACCTTCGAGCAGGTATTGCTCATAGCTATTGTAGTCGACATGATCGAAGATGGTCTGGCCGTTCGGGTCTTTGGCGCGGAGACCGCCATGATAGATATCAAACGCTCCATCGGCGCGTATCATACTCATCATGTTGCTGTCGATAGTCGCAAACGCCATGTGGTAATCGAACTGTTCGGAGAAGATCCGTTTGATCAACTCGACCGCAGCCTGGCTCCAGGCGATCACCTGGTCGATATCCTTGCGCAGGTACTCCCTTTCATCCGTGCTGATCGATTTGTTGACCCCGCCGGGAATGGCGCCGGTGCCGTGAACCCGTTTGCCTGCGGTTACACGGATCACTTCCTGGCCGTACTTGCGTAACATTACACCCTGTTTGGCGATCTCCGGGTGGTCCTCGATGACGCCGACGATGTTGCGGTGCCGCACCGCGTCATCGAAGCCAAACAGCAGATCCGGGGAACACAGGTGAAAGAAATGCAGGGCGTGTGACTGCAGTGTCTGGCCAAAATGCATCAGGCGGCGGATTTTTTCCGCTGCGGGGGTGAGCTGGGTGGCGCCGATCAGCATGTCGGTGGCCTTGGCGGCGACAAGGTGATGGCTGACCGGGCAGATGCCACACAAGCGCTGCACCAGCACCGGCAATTCCCAGTAGGGGCGGCCCTGGATGAATTTTTCGAAGCCGCGGAATTCGACGATGTGCAGTCGGGCCTGTTTGATATGGTTATCATCATCCAGCAGCAGAGTCACCTTGCCGTGGCCTTCCACGCGGGTGAGCGGTTCGATCACAACCCGTTGCAGTCGTTCCGGGTGTTGTGCGGTTTCCAGTTGGTCTGTCATGGGCGTACCTTGGCGGTGTGGCGTGTCCAGCTATGTGGACACGTCAGTCATAGTGAATCTGGGTATAGGGAAAGCTGATGGGCTCGCCGGCGAGCAGTTCGGTCAGAAAGGTCCAGATGGCATCTGCTGACGGCGGGCAGCCCGGCAGAAAGTAATCCACTTTGACGACCTCATAGATGGGGTGAACCTTGTCCAGCAGCATTGGGATTTCCGGATCGTCGGGTATGTGGGGGTTTGCCACGCCAACGCCGTCTATGTAGGATTCTTCCAGGCATTCCCTGAGCTCGAATTGATTGCGCATGGCGGGTATACCGCCGTTGATGGCGCAGGCACCCATGGCCACCAGCACCTTGCAGTGCTTGCGGAATTCCCTCAACACTTCAACATTTTCTTCGTTGGCGACACCGCCCTCGATGATACCTACGTCGCATTCACCGATGGTTTTTATATCCGTAATCGGTGAGCGGTCAAACTCGACCAGCTCGATCAGTTGCAGGATGCGTTCGTCGATGTCCAGAATTGACATGTGGCAGCCAAAACAGCCGGCCAGCGACGCGGTTGCCAGTCTGATTTTATCAGCCATGGTCTTTGCCTTCGTGTTCTGCGACGTCGCCGACCACGCTGATCGGCTGGCGATCATACAGGCGCTCGCCGATGGGCTTGTCATAGCCAGTGTGCTTGTGGAGTATCGCGCCTACCGGGCATACCTGCGCCGCCTTGTCGGTGACCGAGAAGGTGCTGTCACCCAGTTTGCCGCTGGGGGAGTTGATCACCAGGTGGCTGCCAATACCACGGCCGCTGACCGAAAACACGTTTTTCCTGTCAACTTCGTGGCTGGCGCGAACGCAGAGTTCGCACAGGATGCAGCGGTTGAAGTCGATCGCGATGTCTGCATGCGAGGCATCCACCGCACGGCGGGGAAAGAAATGGGTAAAGTGGGGATCGAGCATACCGGTGTAGTAGGCGACAGCCTGCAACTGGCAGGCACCGCTTTTCTCACAGCCCGGACAGACATGGTTGCCCTCGACAAACAGCATTTGCAGCAGGGCGCGTCGCTCCATGTTGATGGCCTCGGAGTTGTTCTCGACTTCCAGCCCTTCTGCCGCCGGCTGGGTGCAGGCGGAGACCCTGCGTCCGTTGATGTTGACGACACACACCCGGCAGCTGCCGTGTGGTTCAAATTCCGGGTTGTGACAAAGGTGTGGGATGTAAGCACCCGCGCGCAACGCCGCATCCATGATGGTGTCTCCATCCTGAAACTCGATGGATTCTGCGTCCAGGGTGAAGGTTTTGTTTTCGCTCATTATTCTGCCTCGAAAGGTGCGGCGTCCTGATCCCGGCCAATGATCTGTCTTGCTTCCTGCAGTGCTGCATCGAGGTCAAACGCCGGTTCATAGCTGCTGTCGCGGAGTCGCGACTGGTAGATGGCGGGAAACTTTTCCAGGGTATCCAGCACCGGGTTCGGCGCTGTACCGCCAAGGCCGCAATGGCTGGTATCGCGCATCAACGCCCCGATCTCGCGCATCTGCTGCAGGTCATATTTTGTCCCGTGCCCCGAATGCACCTTGTCCACCAGGTCCTTCAACAGCGTGCCGCCAACCCGGCAGGGTGTACAGAAGCCGCAACTCTCATGGGCGAAAAAGCGGGTGAAATTCTGCACCATATCCAGCAGATCACGCTGCTGATTGAAAACCATGAAGGAGCCGCCGGTGGAGACGTCATCAAAATCGATGCGGCGGTCGAAGTCGCGTTGTGGAACGGTCGAACCGGCGGCACCGGCCACCTGGACTGCCTGGGCATCACCGCCGCCACAGTCCTGCAGTATCTCCCTGATCGAAACACCGAACGGATATTCGTAGATGCCGGGCCGCGCGCAGTCGCCACTGATACTCAACAGTTTGGTCCCGGTGGATTGCCCGCTACCGACAGCCGTAAACCAGTCAGCGTCGTGCACGGCAATTTCCGCCGCCGCCATGAAGGTCTCGACATTGTTCACCACCGTCGGCTGACGGTGGAAACCGCTGGTGACCGGGAACGGCGGGCGCTTGCGCGGTATGCCCCGTTTGCCCTCCAGCGATTCGATCAGCGACGACTCTTCGCCACAGATGTAGGCGCCCGCACCCATGTGGATGTCGATGTCAAAATCAAAGCCGTCCTGTCCAAGAATGTTACGCCCCAGCAGTCCCGCCTGCCGACGGCGCTCGAGTACCGCCTGTAACGGATCGAGCAGGTAGCGGTATTCCCCGCGTAAATACAGATAGCCCTGGCTGGCGCCGATGACGCCCGCACACAGGGTCATGCCTTCGAACACCTCGTCCGCATAGCTGTTCAGCAGTACCCGGTCCTTGAAAGTGCCCGGTTCTCCTTCATCGGCATTGCAGACGACATAGCGTTGCTGTGCCTCGGCTTCGCGGCAGAAACGCCACTTGGCCGCGGTCTTGAAGCCGGCGCCACCCCGGCCGCGCAGCCAGGATTCGTCGAGTTCGTCGAGTATCCGTTGGCTGCCCTTGTTCATCAGTGCCCGCAGAGCACCGCCTGCGCTGATCGATGAGCCTAACAGAAGATCGCGGCGCTGAATGTTGTCCTCTACCGCGAAGAACTCCGAAGGCCATTCATCGGTAGGGACCGCTGTTTCGATCAGTCCGGCGATCGCCTCGATGCGGGCTTCGTCCAGACGTGTCACCGTCCAGCCGTTCACCATCATGGCCGGGCCCTGGTCGCACATGCCGGTACAGGACGTCAGGTCGACGCTGACCCTGCCATCGACACGGGGTTCGCCAAAGCGGACGCCAAGCCGGTCGCACAGGCTGTGCGCAAGCTTGCGGCTACCCAGCATGTGATCGGTAATACTGTCGCTGAACAGGATGTCGAAATCACCGCGCGCTGTGTCATGCAGGAAGGAGTAGAATTCGATGACACCCTGAATCTCGGTTGCCGGCACGCTCAGCCTGGCGGCGAGCAGTTGTACCGCCTGCGGTGGTATAAAAGAGTACCGGTACTGAATCCTGTACAGGTATTGAAGCAGCTGTTCCGGACGGTCGCCGACAATGGTGTTTAGTTCTGCAAAAAAGTCGTTGACATGCTCGACTGAATTCATAGTCATCCCTGTACATTTAAATCATAAATAGCGTATCCGCATATTACTATATTGTCTACTGCGACTTTATGAATTTATTGTGAAATTAACAGGTTCAATGGGCGTTGCACCACCGTGGCGCAGCGTGATCTTTTTATTGACCTGCAATGTAGCATCGGCCATGGGAGCGGCTTCATGGCCAGAATCTTGAGACGAAGGGTGGCGCGCCGGCGTTTTCGACTTAATAGGGAATATTTATCGTTCCGGTAGTCAGTTATTTGTCTTTCGATGGCAATGCCAAGTTATTCAAACAAAGGCGTATTTTTTTATGCCACCTTGGCAGCCGCTGGTTCATCGAGTACAATCTCGCCGCTTCCGGGCCATCTTTCCGGCGCGAAGCTGCCTGGCATCTGTCAGGACCTGAAATATCAACTTCAGCGGCGGAGGTTCCCTTGAGTATATTGGCCTTGCTGGCCCTGGAAGACGGCAGCCTGTTTTGGGGGCGGTCGATCGGTTCGGCTGGTCAGAGTGTCGGTGAGGTGGTGTTCAACACCGCCATGACGGGCTACCAGGAGATCCTGACAGATCCTTCCTACGCGCGCCAGCTGGTGACGCTGACCTATCCCCATATCGGTAATACCGGGGTTAACGCCGAGGACGAAGAGTCCGACAAAATCCAGTGTGCGGGATTGATCGTTCGCGATCTTCCGCTGCGCCCCAGCAATTTCCGCAGCGAAAAAAGTCTCGATGACTACCTCAGGGAACAGGGCGTTGTGGCCATTGCGGATATTGATACCCGCCGTTTGACACGTATTCTGCGCGAACAAGGCGCCCAGAGCGGATGCCTGCTCGCCGGTGAACAGATCGACGAACAGGCGGCACTCGATGCAGCGCGTGCGTTTCCGGGCTTGAAGGGCATGGACCTGGCGAGGGAAGTGACCACGCACCGGCCTTACGAGTGGGCGCAGGGCAGCTGGACGCTGGAAGCCGGACTGCCGGGCGCACCGCACCCCATCGAGGAAAATCTTCCCTACCACGTGGTGGCCTATGACTACGGCGTCAAGCGCAACATACTGCGGATGCTGGTCGATCGCGGCTGTCGCTTGACCGTGGTTCCGGCGCAGACGCCGGCGGCGGAAGTCATGAAGCTGAATCCTGACGGGGTATTCCTGTCCAACGGACCGGGCGACCCCGAGCCCTGTGATTATGCCATTGAAGCGATTCGCGAGATTGTTGATAGCGGCGTTGCGGTGTTCGGTATTTGTCTGGGACACCAGCTACTGTCGCTGGCCAGTGGTGCGAAAACCGTAAAAATGAAGTTTGGCCACCATGGCGCCAACCACCCGGTGCAGGATCTGGATTCGGCCGAAGTCATGATCACCAGCCAGAACCACGGTTTTGCCGTGGACGAGCAGAACATGCCGGCCAATCTGTGTGCCACACACCGTTCGCTGTTTGATGGTTCACTGCAGGGCGTGCACCGTACCGACAGACCGGCTTTCAGTTTTCAGGGGCACCCGGAGGCCAGTCCGGGGCCGCACGACGTCGCACCATTGTTTGATCATTTCATAGAACTGATTGAAGCGGTAAAGAATTCCGAGAACAAGTCTGTGGGTGAACATGGCTGATCATTAAGCCATCCGGAACGATATTTCTATGCCAAAAAGAACCGACATTAAGAGTATTCTGATCATTGGCGCCGGTCCGATTGTTATCGGTCAGGCCTGTGAGTTTGACTATTCGGGTGCGCAAGCCTGCAAAGCGCTCAGGGAGGAAGGTTTCAGGGTTATCCTGGTCAATTCCAATCCCGCCACTATTATGACCGATCCGAATAGTGCGGATGCAACTTATATCGAACCCATTACCTGGGCAACGGTTGCCCGCATTATCGAGCGGGAACGCCCTGATGCCTTGCTGCCGACCATGGGTGGCCAGACTGCGTTGAACTGTGCACTGGACCTGGCACGCGAAGGCGTGTTGGAAAAGTTTGGTGTGGAGATGATCGGCGCCAGCCGTGAAGCTATCGACAAGGCCGAAGATCGCGACCAGTTCCGCGAAGCCATGCTGAAGATTGGTCTGGCTATGCCGCGTGCGGCTGTCGCCCACAGCATGGAAGAAGCCTTGCAGGTACAGGCGCAGGTGGGTTTTCCAACTGTCATCCGACCATCTTTTACCATGGGTGGCAGTGGCGGCGGTATTGCCTATAACAAGGAAGAGTTTGTCGAAATCTGTGAGCGCGGCCTGGAACTTTCCCCGACCAACGAACTGCTGATCGAAGAGTCGATACTGGGCTGGAAAGAATACGAAATGGAAGTGGTGCGTGATCACAAGGATAACTGCATCATTATCTGTTCCATCGAAAATTTCGACCCCATGGGGGTGCACACCGGGGACTCGATCACGGTTGCACCGGCCCAGACCCTGACCGACAAGGAGTACCAGGTCATGCGCAATGCCTCGCTGGCGGTGTTGCGTGAGATCGGTGTGGATACCGGTGGTTCCAACGTGCAGTTCGCCATCAATCCGGACGACGGGCATATGATCATCATCGAGATGAATCCGCGGGTGTCGCGTTCGTCGGCACTGGCCTCCAAGGCGACCGGTTTTCCGATTGCCAAAGTTGCGGCCAAACTGGCTGTGGGTTACACGCTGGATGAACTGAAGAATGAAATCACCGGCGGCTCGACACCGGCGTCTTTCGAGCCGGCCATCGATTACGTCGTCACCAAGATTCCCCGTTTTACCTTTGAGAAATTCCCGAAAGCGGAAAACCGACTCACCACCCAGATGAAATCGGTGGGTGAGGTGATGGCCATCGGGCGCACCTTCCAGGAGTCGATACACAAGGCACTGCGTGGCCTGGAAACCGGTATTTACGGTTTTGACGAACTTGTCGACCTGAAACAGGATGGTGTGCAGGATTTTATTCGCCGTGAATTGCGCGAACCGGGGTCTGACAGAATTCTGTACCTGGCCGATGCATTTCGAGGCGGCCTTGATCTGCAGGAGATTCATGGCCTGACACGCATTGACCCCTGGTTCCTGGTGCAGATAGAAGAGCTTGTCCAGATCGAAGCCGAGGTGCGCGCCCAGGGTATTGGGCAGCTGAGCAACAAGCGTGTGCGCGAACTGAAACGCAAGGGCTTTTCCGATCGGCGACTTGCCGCCCTGCTGGCAATCGATGAATCGGCATTTCGCAAATTGCGCCATGAATTTGATGTGCGCCCGGTATTCAAACGGGTGGATACCTGTGCTGCCGAATTCTCGACCAACACCGCGTATATGTATTCCACGTATGAAGAGGAATGCGAAGCTGAACCGAGCCGGAAAGAAAAAATCATGGTTCTGGGTGGCGGGCCTAACCGCATCGGTCAGGGTATCGAGTTCGATTACTGCTGCGTACATGCCGCACTGGCCATGCGCGAAGACGGTTATGAAACCATTATGGTGAATTGTAATCCGGAGACCGTATCAACAGATTATGATACGTCGGATCGCCTGTATTTCGAGCCGCTCACCCTGGAAGATGTGCTTGAAGTCATTAACAGGGAGCAACCCAGGGGCGTCATTGTCCAGTACGGCGGCCAGACACCGTTGAAGCTGGCGCGTGCCCTGGAAGAAGCCGGTGCGCCGATTATCGGCACCACGCCGGACTCGATTGATCTGGCGGAAGACCGTGAACGTTTTCAGCAGCTGATTCATGAGCTGGAGCTGTTGCAGCCGCCGAACCGAACCGCGCGCAGTACTGAAGCCGCTCTCGTGCTGGCCGGTGAAATCGGATATCCGCTGGTGGTGCGCCCTTCCTATGTATTGGGTGGGCGTGCCATGGAAATTGTCTATAATGAAGAAGACCTGAGTAATTACATGGCGGCAGCGGTGAGCGTGTCGAACGAGTCACCGGTATTGCTGGATCGTTTTCTCAATGACGCCATCGAGGTGGATGTCGATGCGGTGTGTGATGGTGAGAACGTTCTGATTGGCGGTATCATGCAGCATATCGAACAGGCCGGTGTGCACTCGGGGGATTCGGCCTGTTCCTTGCCGGCCTACAGTCTCAGCCAGGAAATCCAGGATCGCATGCGCGATCAAATGCGGGCCATGGCCGAAGCCCTGGAGGTTATCGGTCTGATGAATGCACAGTTTGCGATCAAGGATAACGACATCTATGTGCTGGAAGTCAATCCGCGGGCCTCGCGTACCGTGCCATTTGTTTCCAAGGCCACCGGCCTGCCGCTGGCCAAGATCGCGGCGCGTTGCATGGCAGGCAGGTCACTGATCGAGCAGGGTGTAGGCGAAGAGCGTGTGCCTGCGTATTACTCGGTGAAAGAAGCGGTTTTCCCGTTTGTCAAGTTCCCCGGTGTCGATCCCTTGTTGGGGCCGGAAATGAAATCCACCGGTGAAGTGATGGGTGTCGGGCGCAGCTTTGGTGAAGCCTTCGCCAAGGCGCAGATAGGCGCTGGTGAACATTTGCCCCGTTCGGGTAAAGTGTTCATCAGCGTTCGCAACGCGGATAAGGAAGACGCGGTTCAGGTGGCTACTGAACTTGTCAAACAAGGTTTTACCATTGTGGCGACACGCGGTACCGCAGTGGCGATCAGCGCAGGCGGCATAAGCTGTGAACTTGCCAACAAGGTGAATGAAGGGCGGCCGCATATTGTGGACATGATCAAGAACGAGCAGATCGATCTGATCGTTAATACAACCGAAGGTAAACAGGCAATCGCGGATTCCTACACGATTCGCGGCGCAGCACTGCAACACAAGGTGCCGTACAGCACGACCATCGCGCACGCCTATGCGACGAGTCTGGCATTGACATGTATCGACTCACCAACGGTAGAGCGCTTGCAGGATTTACATCAGGAGCAGGTAGCATGAACAAGGTTCCCCTGACCAAACGTGGTGCGGAGAAACTACGCGAAGAACTGCAGCGATTGAAGACGGTTGATCGTCCAAGAATCGTTCAGGCGATTGCGGAAGCACGAGCCCATGGTGATCTTAAAGAGAACGCCGAGTATCACGCTGCACGCGAGCAGCAGAGTTTTGCGGAGGGCCGGATCAAGGAAATCGAAGGCAAGCTTTCGCACGCCAATATTATCGACGTTGCCAGTCTGGATGCCGGTGGCAAGGTTGTATTCGGTGCAACCGTTGATCTGGCAGATGAAGACAGTGGGCAGGAACTGACTTACCAGATCGTCGGTGAGGATGAAGCGGATATCAAGGCGGGACGCATATCGGTCAGTTCGCCGATTGCCCGCGCCCTGATTGGCAAGCAGGAAGGTGATGTGGCCACCGTAGTGGCGCCGGGCGGGGAAAGAAACCTGGAAATCGTCGAAGTACGCTACCAGTAGCGTGAATAACGCACGCCTGCTGGCCGGTGAACGCATTCTCCTGACCCTGTGGGTTGGCAGTTTGTGGGCTATTGGTTACATCGCTACACCGGCTCTGTTTGCCAGTCTTGAAGACCGTGCTCTGGCGGGAACGCTTGCAGGCACGATGTTCGAAATCGTGGCTTACATCGGTATGGTGTGTGCGGTGCTTCTGTTGTTGTCCAACCAGGTCCGTAATCCAGGCCGACGGTTAAACTGGCGGGCCGTTGTTTTGTTAGTGATGTTTCTGCTGGTGGCTGCCGGTCAGTTTGTTGTGGCACCGATGATTGCGGAAATGCGCGTGACTGGAACCATTGCTTCGTCGGCATTTGCCCGCGTGCACGGTGTGGCATCGTTCGCTTACCTCGTAACCAGTCTGTTGGGCCTGGCACTGGTGGTGGCACCCGATGGTACCGCTCAACCCAATTATTTTCCTGGCAATTAAACAGACAGCGTAGGAGCCGCCTCCTGGCCGCGATATCGCCCCGAAGGGCGGGCGCTCCTACGAACGATATTTTGTGGGGAACCGAAAAGGAAGCAATAATGGATCGCCGTAAAGACCAAACTGCGAAACGGGCGCAAGCGCTGGACCCGGATCAAGCTGGCGGTCAGCGGTCTGTTTACGGCCGTCAGCAGCGGGATCGGCACAGCCCCTTCAGGAAAATCATCCCTTTCCTGTTTATCGCTATTATTGGAATGCTCATTGCGCGGGAGGAAATTCCGGCCGTTCATGATTGGTGGCAGAAGACGTTTTCTCCCGATAGCTGGATGGCGCAAAATACCTGCAGGCAAGCGGTAATAGATGCTTCCGGAAATGGAAAATACCTGCGCGTGCTAAAACCGGGCGAGGTTCATAGTACGATCGATGGACCCTACGTGGAAAACCTGTTGGTCGTAGAGTTGGGCACGACCGGTGGTGAGGAAAAGGTCGAATATACCTGCTATCTGGACAAACAAGGTAAGCTTTTCAAGTTAAACCGCAGATCCTCGGGGAATCGAGGAAGTTCTGATATAGCCGGGGAATAAGGGACAACTGGTATGCGTTGGATAGAGCGTGGCGATCCGCAACTGTGTGATACTTCTGAGGTGGAGCGGGTATGACCAACACGATACTTCTGGGCGGCGCCGATGGCAGGCAGGTCCTGCTCGATGCCGGCATGGCCAATCGTCATGGTTTGATAACCGGGGCGACCGGGACCGGGAAGACCGTTACGCTGCAGGTGCTCGCGGAATCCTTCTCCCGGCTGGGAGTGCCGGTTTTCGCGGCTGATATCAAGGGTGATCTTTCCGGTGTGGCCAGGGCTGGCAGCGAGCACCCGAAGATTACAGAGCGTGTGCAATCAATCGGTATCGCCGGGCATGCATTTGAGGGCTGCCCGACACTGTTCTGGGATGTGCTCGGGGAAAAGGGGCACCCGGTCCGCACCACTATCTCGGAAATGGGGCCTGTGTTGCTCTCCAACCTGCTGGAACTCAACGAAACCCAGGAGGGTATTCTGCACATCGCTTTTTCACTGGCTGATGATCAGGGTCTGTTACTGCTCGATATCAAAGATCTTCGCGCCATGCTCAACTGGGTCGGTGACAATGCGAAAGATCTGAGCCGTGAATACGGTCTGGTATCCAGGCAGAGTGTCACCGCAATACTGCGCCGTTTACTGGTGCTCGAGGAGTCGGGAGGCGATCAGTTTTTCGGCGAACCCGCGCTGCGTGTTGAGCATTTGCTGCAAAATGATTTTTCCGGGCGGGGGGTGATCAGCCTGCTGGATGCCACGAGTCTGTATAACAATGCCCGTATTTACGCGACTTTCCTGCTGTGGCTGTTGTCAGAACTGATGGAAGAGTTACCGGAGCAGGGTGATGCGCCCCTGCCAAAACTGGTTTTCTTTTTCGATGAGGCGCACCTGCTGTTCGATAAGGCGCCGGCGGCATTGCTGGAACGAATTACACAGGTGGTGCGCCTGATCCGCTCCAAGGGTGTCGGTGTGTTCTTTGTTTCCCAGTACCCCAACGATGTGCCCGAGGAGGTTATCGGACAATTGGGCAATCGTATCCAGCACGCCCTGCGCGCATTTACACCGCGGGACCGCAAAGCCGTCAAGGCCGCAGCCCAAACGTTTCGGCCAAATCCTGCCTTTGATACGGAAACCGTGATCGGAGAGCTGGGAGTTGGGGAGGCGTTGATCTCCACGCTGGACAGCAAGGGCGTGCCGAGCATGGTCGATCGTACCCTGATCGCGCCGCCGAGGTCCCGTATAGGACCTGTAACAGCGCAGGAGCGCGATGACATCCTTGCGCGCTCTCCGCTTCGCAGCAGCTATGACGAAGTTGTGGACAGGAACTCCGCCTTTGAACAGCTCAAGCAACGGGAAGCCGAACTGGAAGCGTCGCGCAAGCAGGGTACAAACCGGCCTGACAGGGATGCTCCGAGCGCCAAGCAGGCTCCGCGGGGCAGTAGCGGACGTGGCCGGCAGACTGTCGCCGAGTCATTCGCCAAGTCCCTGATGCGCAGCATCGGCAGCAGTATAGGGCGCAGTATTGCGAGGGGGATTCTGGGCTCCATCACAGGTCGCCGTTGACAGAATTCAACGCCGCGCCGCGGCAGATTATTTGGACGTCTGCCTTGTAAGACGGGCAAACACCATCCGACCGACCCTGTTTTGCCTGACCGTCGGCAGCACGAGCCCATGGACGGGCGAAGATAGAGCAATGCAGGAGCAATTGCCGAGGGATGCTGCCGTCGAGCGTACATGGATGTATTTACAAGGTGAATCGCCGTCAGGCGAGAGAGCGTGCCCTGGGGTACAGCGCGTCTGGCAAGGCAGGGTCGGTCGGATGGTGTCTGCAATCCTAGGCTATGAAACCGGCTACGTTTTGAATGGTCGTTTTATCCCTTAAAATACGGTGGTGTCCAAGACCTCTGGTTTTGACGAATCGAGAGCCGGGCCATGCCTGGGAGACCGCGTAACCTTCCTGCCAGGGAACATCGGTATCCTCTTCATCGTGAATAATCATGGCGGGAACGGTCTGCTCCGCAACATTGTTCACCATCGCTATTGCTGACCAGACATTCTTGCCAAAGCGTTCTTCTATCAGCCGTTTCATCACCCGGATGCTGTTGTCGCTTATGTGCAGGGTGTGGGCAAACTTGTCAACGAGTCCGGCGGCACTTGCCGGTGGACACAGGCATACGACCCGTTCTGCGGTGAACCCCTGTGTCATTGCCAGCGCAAGACTGGGACCACCGAAAGAATGTGTGATGACAGAGTGGAAGGGGCCGTAGTGTTTATTGAGTTCGGCAATGACATCAGCTATTTCATAAATAGTGGTTTGCCTGCCGGTGCTTTTTCCGTGAGCGGGTGCATCGAAAGCCAGTATGCGGAAGCCGGCTTTCAGCAACGGCTTTACAAAGGGCGCCAGCTGGGTGGCTCGTCCATTCCAGCCGTGTATGAGTAATACCAATGCACCCGCGCTTCCCCATGCGTAGGTGGCAATTCTTGAGCCATTGATTTCCCGAAACTCTACTTCTGCTTCCTGCAATGCTTTTTTTTCACTTGCCGGTAAAGGGAAACGTGTGGTTTTGTACCAGAGTTTGCAGGCCAATTGTCCCGCCAAACCTGGCGCAATGTAGCCGCCAGTCTGAAAAACCAGTCGCAGCAGACGCAGGATCAGGGGTGTGGGGGGACGGTTTTTCCGATGTCTGGGGGGGCGAACCGGTTTGTAATCGGTGGTATCCGCACCGATCCCGGCCTGGGGGTTCCTGCGGGTCATCCTCTTTACCTCATGACAACGATTGCGTGGCTGTGCAGCCCTGCCGGTAACAATGTTCGGCGTTCCGGGTTCGGTAATATAACCGGCAGTAACAGTTGCATATTGAAACTAAAGCATAATAAGTTGCATATTGCAACTATTGATTCTAAGCTTTTAACATGACGCGCAATAAACTGGACTCGTTGAATTGCTCTGTGGCCCATGCCCTCGACCTGATCGGCGAGTGGTGGACTATGCTGATCCTTCGTGAGGCTTTCTTCGGGACCCGCCGATTCGAGGATTTTCAACGGCATCTGGGGATTGCGCGTAACATTCTTACCATCCGACTAGGCAAGCTCTGTGATAGCGGCATTCTTGACCGGGTCCCTGTTAAGGACGGTGCTCGCCGTCAGGAGTATCGGCTGACCGGTATGGGGCGCGATCTGTTACCGATACTGGTGGCATTGACCCAGTGGGGGGACCGCTGGATTGTTGGGCCTGAAGGTGCGCCAATAAAGTATATTCACAGGGCGACGGGTGAGGAAATCGCGGATGTGGCAATCCGGGCCAAAGATGGACGGCCACTCATGGCACGCGACATTCTGTTGCTGCCGGGTCCGGGTGCTACGGAGGAAACGCGGGCACGTCTGCAGGAATTACATGATCGGTGGGAAAGCGTTCAAACCAGTAAGCAAGACCTGGCATCTTGATGCAGCCACTAATCACCGTATGCGATGACGTCTGCTGTACTGTCTCATAGTGATTGGTGTGGGCACACGGCTGTCAACAACGGCGCTGCCTAGCCGTACGTCATGCTGCCAGCCGGCTGGCGAACTGCTTATTTATTACACAAGAGAGTGGCAGCTGTGATATATTTAAACCACGGGGCCCGGTACTATTAAGAAGAACAAGCTCAACACCGGGGTATCGATTTATGTTTGAAGCCTTCTATAAACTGAGCACCAATCCGTTCAGGCTGACACCTGATCCAAAATTCTGTTTTCGCCATCCCAGTCACAACCAGGCATACGCTTATCTGCAATATGCGCTGAGGCTGGGAGAGGGCTTCATTATGGTTACCGGCCGGCCTGGAATCGGTAAGACCACCCTGGCCGAAGTGTTCCTGACGGAAATCAAACATAGCGAGGTGGTCGCTGCGAGGGTGGCCAGCGCCAATGTTGAGGCAGCGGATCTGTTGCGCGTGGTGGCTTACTCCTACGGTATTGATGTCGCGGGTCTGGACAAGGCAACAATTCTCCTTTATCTCGAGCAGTTTTTTATTCAGCAGACGCGCTCCGGAAGGCGGGTGTTACTGATTATCGATGAGGCTCAGGGCCTACCGCACACGGCGCTGGAGGAGCTGAGGTTGCTGGCTGATCTGCAAAAGGATTCAAACCCCTTGCTGCAGTTGTTTCTCGTCGGACAGGAAAAGTTACGCGATCTGATGCGTGAGCCGGAAATGGAACAATTTCAGCAACGAGTGATTGGGGCCTGCCATCTTGAACCCCTGGGTCTAACGGAAACCAGGTCATATATAGGGCACCGTCTGCGTAAAGCAGGCTGGAAAGGTGATCCGGAACTGACCGGGGCAGCGGTGCTTTCTCTTTACCAGTACAGCAAGGGGGTACCGCGGCATGTCAACAAGATCTGTACACGGCTGCTGTTGCATGGAATGCTGGGGGAGAAACATGAGTTGCACAAAGAGGATGTCCTGACCGTTGCAGACGAGCTACGCGCGGAACAACTGGCCCCCATGGAGCTCGATGAAACGGTTTCCGCCGATGCGGCAAAGACTGTGCTGGTGCCGGAGCTGCAGAGTGGTTCGCTGTCGATAGCGGACCTGGCCCTTCGGGCGGACCAGCAGGAAGCAGACCAGCAGGAAGCAGACCAGCAGGAAGCAGACCAGCAGGAAGCAGACCAGCAGGAAGCGGGCGACCATCCTGACACAGCCGCAGTCTCGGAAATTGCCAACCAGGTGGATGCCACGCCAAGCGCTCAGGACCCTGAGCTCCTGGCGCTGGGCAACGGGCGGGGCCCGGCTCCAATCTCACCGCAACAACCCGGCTGGGGGGCTGCATCTGCAGACAAGCCCGGTTTGCGACACCAGCACAGTCGTCAGCGGCTGTCTGGCGTTGGCGAATTTCCCGGTCAACTGCGCAGGCGCCCCGAGCGGGTGAGGGCAGCGGTGTCGCCCGGAGATGCTGGGCTGCAGGTTAAGCCGCGCACTGGGCGACGCGATAATGCGGCCAAGGGGCTGAAAGCGCTGCTGGCCGGATCAGGTGGCTGGCGGTCGGTCATGTCTGCATTGAGTATCACCCTAAGTCAGTACGCCGGCGAAATGGCACGGATGTTTGGCAGGCTCAAGTGGCAGGGTAAGCTGGCAGTATTGGTTGTTGCGCTGCTTGTGGTTAATCTGTTCACAGCAGTTATGATGACGTACATCATGGAGGACAGCGGCGATCACAAGTCTTTGCTCGTGGGGTATCCGGAGCCAATGCAGGAAAACGTGAGCAGGGATCAGCCACAAGCCTTGATTGCGCCCACGGGGGACCAGAAAAACAGCGGTATGGTGGATCGGGAAACCGGCAAGCAGGTGGCCGCGAGGGAGGATTCTACGGCCAGCACCCGCACTGCGGCATCGGCGGGGCAGCAAACTGATGGCAGCCAGGACGACTGGTTCGCGAAAATTGTAGATACCTGGGATCGTGAGGGGTTGATTGCCAGCCCTCGCGGCAGGTCGCTTGAGCGGCCCATATCTGAATCCGGGATAGCTGATCGCGCTGTGCAGGAAACCGTGCCGGCGGTATCTGAGCCTGATATGACCAACGTCGATTCAGTTGTTGCAAGCGCTACAAAGCAGAGCGATAGCCAGCTTAAGGGGGGCGAACAGATCGGCGAAGGCGACAGCGGTCGGACGCCGGTGTCCGTCGTGCCAAGCTCGCAATCCGGCCCTGTGCTGTCACAGGACAAGTCGATTCCGGGCGACGAGACGCAAATAGCCAATTCCGTGAACTTGGCGGACAGTGCCGCCGTGACCACGGCGCCTGAGGTGTTGGCTATGGTGACCCAGTCAGTCGGTGCTGAAGAGGGTCCGTCGGTTCTGGCCGAAGAGAAAGCGGCAGCACCACCTGTTTCCCGCCGGGAGAAAATCGCCGAGCTGCTTTCTCTCGGCCATCAGTCATTGAAAAGAGACCGTCTGCTGATTCCGACATATGACAGTGCGTATAAATACTATCAGCAAACCCTCATTCTGGAGCCTGGTAACGATGAGGCCCTTTTCGGAATTGAACGAATTGTGGCGCGCTATATTGTGCTGGCCAGGGAAGCACTTGATCAGCAGGATAAAAGCAAGAGCAGCCGTTATATCGAACGGGGGCTAAGTATAAATCCCACGGATAAACGCCTGCTGGCATTGCGGGACAGCTTGAACACACCTGTTGTCGCCGATGTGGAAGCGGAAGTTCAGCCGCCTGTTGTCCAGACTGAAGAGCAAACCCGGGCAGCCGAGCCAGAACCGGAAGCACAGAACTTTGTCTCCCGGCTGAAAGCTTTTTTCACCAAAGGTCAATCCGCAGACAAGCCGAATGCGGTCGTGGTCGAGGAGCGCCGATAGCTGCCAGGAATAAGATGAAGAATCCCGAGATAAGAAAGACCAAAATAGTGGCAACCATTGGGCCCGCCTGCGATTCGGTGGAAATGCTTCAGGACATGATCCGGGCGGGCATGAATGTGGCGCGCTTGAATCTGTCTCACGGCACGCACGATGCCCAATATGAAAGCCTGGCGCGGATCCGGGAAGCTGCCGCGCTGGTGGATACCAATGTCGCTATCATGATTGATACCCGTGGTATCGAGATTCGCACGGGCATGCTGGGCCCGGAGTCGGTGGAACTGAGTACCGGGGATACGTTTACGCTTTACACCCGCGAACGGCTCGGCGACAGGGACGGTGTAGCGGTTTCCTTCAAGGGGCTGGCCGAGGAGGTGACCCCGGGAACCGTGATTCTGCTCGATGACGGCGCCATCGAACTCAATGTTGAATCGATCAGCGGCGACGCTATTCAGTGCAAGGTGGTGCACGGCGGTATGCTGCGCAATAACAAGAGTGTCAACCTGCCTAACACTCAACTGTCTATCAGTGCAGTGGGGCCGGAGAACCGGGAAGACGTGATCCGCGAGCTGACCTTCGCCACGGAGAATGACGTTGACTACATTGCCGCATCTTTTGTGCAGAGTGCCGATGATGTGGTGAAAATGCGCGAGATACTGGCGGAAAGAAACGTCGATATACCGATTATCGCCAAAATTGAAAACAAGGCCGGTGTGGCCAACCTGGATGACATCATCCAGGCTGCCGACGGGCTTATGGTGGCTCGCGGTGATCTCGGTGTCGAACTGCCACTCGCTGACGTGCCGGGCACACAGAAGATGATGATTCGCAAGACGGTAACCAATGGCAAGCCGGTGATTACCGCCACACAGATGCTGGCGTCTATGGAGTGGAATCCGAAGCCGACGCGGGCGGAAGCCAGCGACGTGGCCAATGCCATCCTCGATGGTACCTCGGCAGTCATGTTGTCCGGCGAAACCGCGGTCGGCAAAAATCCGGTCGAAGCGGTCAGAACCATGGCTATGCTGGCACTTCGGGCGGAGTCTCAACTGCACGAATATGGTTACCTGCAGAAGATCCTGCCACACGTATCCAACGTAGTGACAGAGGCCGTCAGTCAAGCCGCAGTGGCTATGGCAAACCAGCTGGGTGCAGCTGCCATATTCAGCCTGACGACAACCGGGTTTACCTCGCGACTGATTTCCAAGCATCGCCCCGACTGCCCGATTCTTGCCATTACCGCTGCACAGGGTGTGGCGCGCAGGTTAGCCATGAACTGGGGGGTGCTGCCGATTCTGTACACCGGCGAATGGTCTGATGAGGCAAAAGTCGAGTTCGGTATCGAGCGTGCCAGGCAGCTTGGTT
Organism: uncultured Gammaproteobacteria bacterium; assembly: GCA_965603065.1. Classification (GTDB taxonomy): domain Bacteria; phylum Pseudomonadota; class Gammaproteobacteria; order DSM-19610; family DSM-19610; genus Thiogranum. The sequence goes on along the minus strand of CBFDBP010000003.1, from coordinate 6,188 downwards.
ATATACGCTCGGGCGACATCATCGTTGCAACGGCGGGTCACAGGCAAAAAGCCGGTGGAACCGATCTGATTCGCGTGATCACACTGAGTTGACAGAGCGAACGGGAAATTCCAGCGCCGCCAGGATGTAAAGCAGCAGTGCCAGTAGCACGACAAGGGTGAAACCAAAGTGGATGGCCAGTAAGGTGGCCAGCACTGCGCTCAGCACGGATGCGCAACCGTTAACCGCCCAGGCCAGAGGGATCAGTGTGCCGGCAGCTGTTCGGAGGCTGGTGAGCGCCAGAGGGAATGGCATACCCATGAAGAAGGCGAGTGGGCCAATAAGCACGATGCTGACGGCTGCTCTGGCAATTGTAGGCCAGGCCACCATCCAGGCGAACAGCGTGTCGAGTAACAGCAGGTAAGCTGTGCTTGTCAGCAGGATGCCGGCCACTGCCCATTTAACCCCTTGCCCATAGCTGTTCTGCATTGAATAACGTTTCGACCAGTTGCTGCCCAGTCCGGCAAAGACCAGGAACGATGCCAGTACCACCGAGGCTGTAAACAGAGGATGGTGAAGAAACAGCATGAATTTCTGTATAAATGCAATCTCGATGAACAGAAAGGCCAGCCCAATGGCGAAAAAATAGCTCACAACCCGAAGCTGGCTGATGCCGCTTGAGTCGCTGGATTGTTCCCGTCTTTTGAGAAACACCAGTGGCAGCAGGATGAGCAGGGAGCTCGCCAGCAGTGCCTGGGCGAGGGTGGCAACGAGTACCGGATACCCCGCCTCCAGCAAGGGCATACCACCCTGGCCACGCAGCTCAAGTATCTCTTTCAGTGTGGACCATTTGAAGAAGTTGTGGAAATAGGGTTGATCGTCTGTAGCGGGTTGCAGATTGAATTTGTACTGCTCCATGAAGGACTGTCTGTGTGGCCCTAACAGGGCTTGAGCCGCCTGGTACAGATAAGGCTCCCTGAAAATATTGAAGCGGTTGGGTTCATCTGCGGACATGCCGTGATACCAGGCCACGTCAAAAGCGCGTTGCTGCGAGAAATCCCGCATGGCACGGATTTCATCAGCTGTAAATTCGCCGTTTTTTACCAATAAGGTGCTGGTCTGCCAGCCGCGGATCAGTATCAGGCGTTTACCGGGTTCTTCCACGCCGGCGACGCGCAAGGCCTCAATCGCCGTTACAAACAGTTTCAGTGTGTCGCGTGGCGGTAGTTTTATCCATCGGCTGATGGCCAGATAGCCACCGGAGCTCAAATGGCCGAGGTAGGTCTGCAGCGCCTCGGTCGTGTAGAGATAGCTCTCGCTGAGCGAATATAAGCCCGCCGAGGAGGCGCCTGAGGAATGCTGCAGTGCGATTTGAATAAGGTCGTAGTGCGTATCCCGGGCGCTGACAAAACCTCGTCCTTCCGCCGTGTGGAGCTGCACCCCGGGTTTGCTATAGAGGCCGCCGGAAAAATCCGCATAGTCCTCGCTCACCAGTTCGATGACCTGCGGGTTGAGTTCAACCGCGTGGATTTCTGCGCTGTCCTGGTAGAGGGCCTGCAGTACATCCATGCCTCCGCCGGCACCCAGCACCAGTACACGGTGCGCGTGTTGCAGGTGATAGGGTAATGCCGAGGTAAGCTGGTCCAGGAAATCCACTGCCTGCGGGTCACCGCTATCCCGGGTAATGCTGCCCATACTGCCACCGTCACTGAAGAGTCCAAGCTGGGCAGGTGGGCTGCTGCCGGCGTTGAGACTCATGCCCGGCGCATAGCGCAGTGGAACCCTGTCGTTTTCCACCACCTGTAGGGTTGCCATAGGACTGAAACGTTCAGCGATGACACGGGCGCCACTGACACGCAATGTCTGGCTGAGATCTTTGTAGGGAGAAAGTACCAGTCCGGAGGGGGGCTCCGGCCAGACGGCTATCGCCATTGACAGCAGGACTGCAGCGCCTATCCACAGGCGTTTCGACAGCTGCAGTTCCCATGCGGCGACTGCAATGCAGGCCATGCCAAGTGCGGAGACAAGAGACAGTGCACCCAGTGGGGGTATGACATACAAGATCAATATCACACCGAGGCTGCCGACACCGGCACCGAACAGATCGAAGGCATAGACACGTGTGATGAGCTTGTTGAACTTCGAGAATGTCAACGCGATGGCATTGGCGGCAAAGAAGAACGGCAGACTCAACAGCAGATAAACAAACATCAGACGCACGGCTTCGCGCCAGTTCCACAGTATCTCTTCCGGATTGAAAGGAATCTGCTGAGCCACCAGGAAACTCGGCATGGCGGTCAGTCCGAAAAACGCCAGGTTGATCAGCAGCGCCAGCGGATAATGGTTGAGCAGGCGCGCCTGTACGAAGGCGAGAAATGTGCCACTGGCGCCATAGCCGAGCAGGGCGAGGCTGATGATCATGTATGCGAAGTGGTGCCACTGAATGATCGAAAACAGCCGCATTAAAAGGATTTCATAACCCAGTGCTGTCGCCGAAAGTAAGGCGATCGTCAACAGTGGCGGACGCATCACGACAGGCTAGTGAGCACCGGTCAATGGGACAAAACGCACGGGGAGTATCAGGCGTGTGGTGACAGTATTGTTACTGTCCTTTTCGACGACCACGAGTTGCTGGGTCATGAAACGGCTGCCGACCGGGATCATCATACGACCGCCCGGCTTCAGCTGTGCAATCAGCGGGGGCGGAATGTGGTCGGCGGCAGCGGTGACAATGATGGCATCAAACGGCGCATGCGCTTCCCAGCCGTAGTAGCCATCGCCGATTCGGGTTTGGATATTGTCATAATCCAGTCTCTGCAGAAGTTCACGGGCGCGTTTTCCCAGCGGCTCGATAATTTCGATACTGTAGACTTCCCTGACCAGCTCGGCGAGTACCGCGGCCTGGTAGCCGGAACCGGTTCCCACTTCAAGCACCCGGTCTCCGGGCGTGAGCTTCAGCAGGTCGGTCATGATGGCAACGATATAGGGCTGCGAGATGGTCTGCCCGTGGCCGATGGGCAGTGGACGATTCTGGTAGGCGTGGCGACGTTGCGAGTCAGGTACAAACTGATGACGTGGAACCTCGGCCAGGGCTTTCATCACCCGGGGGTCGAGTGTCTCCCTGTCCAGGTACACGCTGGTTTCGCGGACATCCTGTTCGATAATCCGCATAAGCTCCATGCGCTGCTGTGTGTGCTGGTCTGCCTCACCTGCCGGCGCTGGGCCGCTGAGCATCAGCGACGTCAGGATATAACACAGAAGTACGTATTTCATAGACAGTACAGCCATATGGATGTTACAACACGATGGATGTTACAACACGCAGATCGCCAAGCATAAGCCATTTGCAGATAGACCTGTACTCTTTCCCGTTTGCAGCAGGTGCCTGGCCCTCGGGCTGACGCCGGGAGAAAAACGGCTGGATCTTGCATAGGTGCAAGATATTGTTTATATTTACATTTATATAAAAGAAATCGCAAGTCGACCTGCCTGCCGAAATATCCGGCCGGCAGCAAGCGTACAGCGGTTCAGTTAATTTTGGAGGAGGAGAGACGCATGGCCCATTTGCATGCCGATGATAAGCATACCGATGCAGTAGACCCGGAAGCTTTGCCTTTCGTGGCCCCCTGTCGGCGCCTGCAAACCGGTGACCCCGTCAGCTGGTTGAAGCTCGGCTGGGAGGATTTCAAACACGCACCCTGTGCCAGTCTGTGTTACGGCGGGTTTATTGTGCTGATCAGCTATGTGCTGACATATTTCACCTGGAAACTGGGCGGTTACATCCTGATGTTCAGTTTGATGACAGGCTTCGTTTTTATTGCGCCGGTGCTTGCCATCGGTATGTATTCCGTGAGTTGCCAGCTGGAACGGGGGCTCAAACCCCGGATTGGCTATTGCCTCAGAGAAGGGCACCGGAATCTGGGTAACGAGATGGTTTATTCAATGATTTTACTGGTGATTTTCCTGCTGTGGGCACGCGCAGGCTCGGTGGTTCACATCTTCTTTCCGGTTGAGGCCAATCCGGATTTTTCCGATCTGGCCATTTTCCTGGGTATCGGCACAGCGGTGGGCACTGTATTCGCATCACTGGTATTCAGCGCAAGTGCCTTTTCACTTCCCATGATGCTTGACCGCAAGGTGGATACCGTTACAGCTGTACTGACCAGTGTGCATGCCGTGCTGAGTAACAAGGGCGCGATGGTCGTTTGGGTCCTCATCATTCTGGCGGCGCTGGCCATCAGTTTTCTCACGGCTTTTCTGGGACTGGCAATCCTCATGCCGGTGATCGGCTATGCGACCTGGCACGGCTACCGGGATACCATACAGGTTGAGGGGTGGCCGGAGAACATGGAGAACATAAAGCTACCGACAGCCGAGTAACTGCTGGCAAATTCAAAATCCGTAATCTATTGATCGTAATCAAATTCAGCGGGGACAGTGATGTGCTAAGCTAGCTCCGCTTCACGCCGCGGACCGGGAGTCATATTCCCCTGTCCGCGGTGTGCCGTATGTCAGGGTGAAGTCCAGCACGGAGGGAAAGTATGACGCGGCCTACCCATGTTTTCATATGGATGATTCCATTTCTCGGCCTGGTCGGTCTCACGGTCATACTGCTGTATGGGCCTCTGTCCGAGGCTTTTCTGTCCAACCCGGTGTTTAACAGCATTATTCTTGCCGTCTTGCTGGTGGGCATTGTGATTAATTTCCGTCAGGTCGGTATGCTTTCTGCCGAAGTCGCCTGGATCAACCACTACCGCGGTAAACGCAAACGTTTCTGGCAGTCCAGGCCTGACCAGCCCCGGCTGCTGGCGCCGCTGGCAAAAATGCTGGGACAGCAGGAAAGCGACTTCCTCAGCCTGTCACCCCTGCCGCTGCGTTCCGTACTTGACAGTGTACGTCTGAGACTTGATGAATTGCGCGATGTGTCGCGTTACATGATCGGCTTACTCATTTTCCTGGGACTGCTCGGCACCTTCTGGGGTCTGCTCATCACGGTCAGTGCGGTTGGCCAGATGATAGGTAATCTCGGTGGTAGCGGTACGGAAAGTGCCGTCATGTTCGGCAGCTTGCTGGAGGGCTTGAAAGCGCCCCTGTCCGGCATGGGCACTGCATTCAGCTCTTCGCTGTTCGGGCTTGCCGGCTCGCTGGTGCTCGGGTTCCTTGATTTGCAGGCCGGCCATTCCCAGACCCGCTTCTTCAACGAGTTGGAAGACTGGTTGACAGGTGTGACGCGACTGACCGGTGCGCAGATGATCGGTGAACGTGAACTCAGTGAACCGTCCTATATCCACGCCATGCTGGAGCAGACCGCAGAGACACTGGACAAGCTGCAGCGTAACGTCATGCGCGACGATGCACAACGACACCTGATCGGTGACCAGATTCAGGGGCTCGGACGTGAGCTCGCGGCTTTTGCAGACCTGTCCCGTGATGAACATCGGGTATTGTCGGCGCTCGCCAAGGGGCAGCGTGATCTCACCCCGGTGTTGACGCTTCTGGCCGAAAGAGAAGGTAAGATCGACGAGTCCATGCAGGAACACATCCGCAGTCTCGATAGCAATATCAAGCGTCTGGTCGATGAACTCGTGACCGGGCGGGAACAGCTGGTGGACGAGATTCGTGACGAATTGCGTGTGATCGGGCGTGCGCTGACAGCCGAGACCCACGCCCGTTCGCAGTTACATAATCAGAAATTAGGCTAGTGGTTCATGCAGATGGCTGCCTCTTGCCCCGCTGAATCCGTCAATCTCAGGCGGATGGATCACGCATGCTGCTGGTAAATCGCCAGCGCCGGACGGTCGACATCTGGCCGGGTTTTGTCGACGCTTTGGCGGCCATGTTGATGGTCGTGATGTTCGTGCTGTTGCTGTTCTCGGTAGGGCAATTCCTGTTAAACGATGCACTGGTTGGTCGCGACCTGACCGTGGATCAGCTGCGCAGCAGGATTACCGGCCTGGCCGATGTGCTGGCTATGGAACGCAAGGAAAAGTCGGATCTGCAAAACCGGCTGTCTTCACTGACTGGCGAGCTGGAAGTGACACTAAGGGACCGGGATGAGTATGAAAAGCGCCTGGCAGACATGACGTTGCAGGCGCAGGGGTCGGCAACCGAACTGCAGCGGGTGGAGGGTGACTTGCAACTCGCCCGCAACAGCATTGCAGACAAAGATCAGATCCTGCAGCAACAGCGCGACACGATTGCGGAGCGGG
>CBFDBP010000002.1:0-46481 GCA_965603065.1 uncultured Gammaproteobacteria bacterium | reverse complement strand
ATTCGTTTGAGGGTGTAACCCCGGTTGTCAATATGAGTCTAAGTGTCGTTATTCTTGCCGCCGGTCAGGGCACGCGCATGCGATCCGCCCTGCCCAAGGTCCTGCATCCCCTCGGTGGATTCCCCTTACTGCAGCACGTCATCCGCGTCGCACAGCAACTCGAGCCATCGAGCATCCACGTGGTCTACGGCCACGGTGGTGAGCGGGTGCGTGAGACGCTTGGCCATGAGGCAGTGAACTGGGTGCTGCAGGATCAGCAGTTGGGCACTGGCCACGCCGTCGATCAGGTCATGCCTTTGGTCCGTGATAATGACACGCTGCTGGTGCTGTACGGTGACGTCCCCTTGATTCGGGCAGAAACGTTGCGGCATCTGGTGGCGCAGGCGGAAAACGGCGGTTTGTCGGTGTTGACCGCAAGCCTGGATGATCCGCAGGGTTATGGGCGCATGATCCGGGATGCCGACGGAAAACTGGCGGATATCGTTGAACAGAAAGATGCCAGTGAAGAGCAATTGAAGATTCGGGAAATCAACACCGGTTTCCTGGCGGCGCCCGCCACCAGGCTGCGTAGCTGGCTGGACCAACTGGATAACCGTAATGCGCAGCAGGAATATTATCTCACCGATGTAATCGCCATGGCGGTTACTGACGGTGTCGCCGTTACCAGCGTCAGCGCTGAAAACTACCACGAGATTCTTGGCGTTAATGACCGGGTACAGCTTGCCACGCTGGAGAGAGTTTATCAGCGTAGCCAGGCCGAACGGTTGATGCGGTCGGGGGTCACGCTGGCAGACCCGGGGCGCTTTGATGTACGTGGAGACATCAGCACCGGCCATGACTGCTTTATAGATTCAAATGTAATATTAGGTGGAACTACGAAAATAGGCAATAATGTAATAATTGGATCTAACTGCCTGATTAATGATTCTATTATTGGTGATGATGTCGAGATATTGAGTCACTGTGTGATTGATGATGCCGAAATCGGCGCGGCTTCGCGCATCGGTCCATTTGCCCGTATTCGACCCGAGACCCGGCTCGCCGATCATGTCCATGTGGGTAATTTTGTCGAAATCAAGAAATCCAGTGTTGATTGCGGTTCCAAGATCAATCACCTCAGCTATATCGGTGACACCAGCATGGGTTCGAAAGTGAACGTGGGTGCCGGCACCATCACCTGCAACTATGACGGTGCGAACAAACACCTGACAGAAATCGGCGACGACGTTTTCATTGGTTCCGATACACAGCTGGTGGCACCCGTTAAAGTCGGCGACGGCGCTACCATTGGCGCCGGTTCAACCATTACGCGGGAGGTGCCATCAGGGGAGCTGGTATTGAGCCGCAGCCCGCAGCAGGTACGGCCCGGCTGGAAACGACCGGTCAAGAAATCGAACGAATAACCGAGATCTTATTTATGCCCTCCGTGGTAACACGGTTTATTATGGCTGACGGGCCTCGGCTTGGAGCCAGTGCCTTCCCGCAGATTCGGGAGCTTTACCAGCAATATCAGGAATAATGGAGTGACTCTATGTGTGGAATTGTAGGTGCCGTTGCTCAGCGTGAAGTCGCAGCCATTCTCCTGGAAGGGCTGAGGCGCCTGGAATACCGGGGTTACGACTCAGCCGGTCTGGTGGTCCTGAACAAAGCCGCGCAGCTGGAACGAATTCGTACCACCGGAAAGGTCGTGGAACTGGCCAATGCCTTTGATCGACAACCGGTAAGCGGTACTACGGGTATCGCGCACACGCGTTGGGCCACCCATGGCAAACCCACTGAAAGCAATGCTCATCCGCACATCTGCCGCAACCAGGTTGCGGTCGTCCACAATGGCATTATCGAAAACCACCAGATCCTGCGCGAACAGCAGACCAAACAGGGTTTCACCTTTACCTCCGATACCGACACCGAAGTGGTCGTGCACCAGATCTGTCACCACCTGGACCGGGGCGACAACCTTTTGGAAGCTGTCCGCAATACCTGCCAGGACCTGGAAGGTGCTTATGCACTGGGGGTGGTCGGTACATCGGAACCCGATCGCCTGGTTGCCGCACGGCGTGGTAGTCCGCTGGTGATTGGTGTTGGTATTGGGGAGTATTTTATCGCTTCCGACGTTGCCGCCCTGCTGCCGGTCACCCAGCGATTCGTCTTCCTGGAAGATGGCGATATTGCCGACCTGACCAGCGTCGGTATGGTGATCTACAACAGTGACGGCGAGCAGGTTGAACGTCACGAGACCCGCTCAGAACTGTCGGCCGATGCCGTCGAGCGCGGCGAGTACCGACACTACATGCTCAAGGAGATCTATGAACAGCCCCGTGCAGTCGCCGATACGCTGGAAGGCCGCATTTTTCAGGGGCGGGTGATCGAGCAAGCGTTTGGCGCGGATGCCGCAAACATCTTTGACTGGGTTCAGGGCGTACATATTATTGCCTGCGGTACCAGTTTTCACGCCGGCCTGATCGGTCGCTACTGGATGGAGTCACTGGCCGGCATACCGTGCAGCGTCGAGGTAGCCAGCGAGTTCCGTTACCGCAAACCGGTGGTGCGTAATAACTCGCTGATCGTCACCATCTCCCAGTCCGGTGAAACGGCGGACACGCTGGCCGGTTTGCTGGAAGCAAAACGCCTGGGCTTCGGTCAGTCACTGAGTATCTGCAATGTCCCGGAAAGTTCGCTGGTACGGGAATCCGACCTGGTTTTAATGACCCGCGCCGGACCGGAGATCGGGGTGGCATCCACCAAGGCGTTTACCACCCAGTTGACGGCTTTGATGCTGTTGACCATCGTTCTGGGGCGCCGCTTCAGTATGAGTGAGGCAACCGAACGCCAGCTGGTTGAACAGCTCGAGCATCTGCCGCGCGAAATCGAGAACGTGCTGGCGCTGGATAAGAAGATCCAGCTTTTGTCGGAAGACTTCGCCGACAAACACAATGCTCTGTTTCTGGGGCGTGGCGCCCAGTATCCCGTTGCCATGGAAGGCGCCCTGAAACTCAAGGAGATCTCCTATATTCATGCCGAGGCTTATCCGGCCGGGGAACTCAAACACGGTCCCCTGGCGCTGGTGGATGCGTCCATGCCGGTGGTCGTGGTGGCACCCAACAATGAGCTGCTGGAAAAACTGAAGTCCAATCTGCACGAAGTCAGTGCGCGCGGCGGACAGATGCTGGTTTTTGCTGACCAGCGCGCGGGTATGTCATCCGACGAAACCAGCACCGTACTGCCGGTCGCGCCGACCGATGACTGTGTGGCCCCCATTGTGTTTACCGTGCCCCTGCAACTGCTGTCTTATCACGTCGCCGTACTCAAGGGCACCGACGTCGATCAACCCCGTAATCTCGCCAAATCGGTGACGGTCGAGTAATTCAGTGTTCTTCGAATAATCACAACAAATAACGTCTGTTGTGTATTTAGTGTTTCTCCCAGCTCCATTTGGCCATATAAGGTCCAGGCTCACCTGCAGATTTTGAGTGCAGCGAAATAGCCGTCAGGTGTAGAGCCTGGTTGTGTGCCGATTGGGTTGAACCCGCCCAACCCATATGCTCAAATGTGTATAGTGAATGATTATTATACACAAGGTAAATTGTCATGCGTACCAACATTGTAATTGATGATGATCTCATCAGCCGAGTAATGAAACTGACTGGGCTCAGGACAAAACGTGAGGCTGTGGAAATGGGGCTCAAGGTCCTCCTCAAGCTGAAAAAGCAAGGAAATATCAAGAAGTACCGCGGCAAGCTGGATTGGGTGGGTGATCTCGATGACATGAGGACCGATAAATGATCGTTGTCGATTCGAGTGTTTGGATCGACTACTTCACAGGCAAGAACACACCGGAAGCTGAGAAACTTGACTCGGTTCTTGGGGAGGACCCCATTGCTATCGGTGACCTAGTGCTTACCGAGGTATTGCAGGGATTTAGAACAGATAAGGACTTTCGAAAGGCCAAGGAACTTTTGATGTCTCTCAACGTCGTGAACATGCTCGATACCACCATTGCTTTAAAAAGCGCGGTAAATTTCCGGACATTACGAAAGAAAGGCGTCACTGTACGCAAAACAATAGATACCATCATTGCTACCTATTGTATTGAAAACAAGCTCCCCCTCCTGCACTCCGACAAAGATTTCGCGCCGTTTCATGTGCACCTGAAGCTGAAGAACGCTCTGCTTGGCACATAACGACCAACGCTCGAAGGATCCGCTGTCGGGCACCATCAAACTTCGCCATAGCGAGCCGAGCGCCCCAACCAGCGGCGGATGATCGGTTGTATATGATCGGCCTGGTTTTCGATCAGGTAGGCGGCTGCCTGTTCCACCTTGTTCAGCAATCCCTGGTCACGCGACAGGTCGGCGATGCGAAACTGAAGCATACCGGTCTGCCGGGTTCCCAGCACTTCGCCGGGACCACGCAGTTCCAGGTCTTTGCGGGCGATTTCGAAACCATCGTTGCTTTCGCGCAGTACCGTCAGGCGTTTGCGTGCCAGCGCCGACAATGGCCCACGGTACATGAGCACACAATTGCTCTGCACGGCGCCACGCCCGACCCGGCCGCGCAGCTGGTGCAATTGTGCCAGGCCGAGGCGCTCGGCATTTTCAATAATCATCAATGACGCGTTGGGCACATCGACGCCGACCTCGATTACGGTTGTAGCCACCAGCAGATCTATATCACCCCGTTTGAAGTCAGTCATACGGCCGGCTTTTTCCCGCTCTTTCAGGCGTCCGTGCACCAGTCCGACATTGAGTTCGGGTAATGTTTCCGCAAGCAGCACGGCTGTATCCTCCGCCGCCTGGCACTGCAGGGATTCGGACTCCTCGATCAGGGTACATACCCAGTAGGCCTGCCTGCCCTCGCGGCAGGCCTCGCGCACACGCTCGATCACCTCGGCGCGGCGGCTGCCGGGGAGCGCCACTGTCTGCACCGGTGTACGTCCCGGCGGCAATTCGTCGATCAGGGAAGAGTCCAGATCGGCATACAATGCCATGGACAGGGTTCTGGGTATCGGCGTAGCCGTCATAATCAGTTGATGCGGGACCATCTGTTGCTCTTTGCCTTTATCGCGCAACGCCAGGCGCTGATGGACCCCGAAGCGGTGCTGTTCATCGATAATGACCAGCCCGAGGCGATGGAACGCCACATCTTGCTGGAACAGCGCGTGCGTGCCAATGAGCACCTGGACGCTGCCGTCTGCCAGGTCTGCCAGCACCCTGCCGCGCGCCTTGCCCTTGACCTTGCCCGATAACCAGCCCACCTGTATACCGAGTGATTTGAACCAGTCGTCAAAATTACCGAAGTGCTGTTCCGCCAGCAGTTCGGTAGGGGCCATGATGGCCACCTGGCAGGCACAGGCGACCGCCTGTATGGCTGCCGCTGCCGCCACCACGGTCTTGCCGGAACCGACATCGCCCTGCACCAGCCGCATCATCGGGTGGGAGGCGGATAAATCGCGCAACAGTTCCTTGATGACACGCTGCTGGGCGGTGGTTAATGCAAAGGGCAGGGACTGCATGAACCTCGTCAGCAGTGAATGATCAGCGGCCAGCGGTTCCGCCTTGAGTCTGCGCGCCCGCTGGCGCACGCGCCGCAGGCTCAGGTGGTGGGCCAGCATTTCTTCGAAGGCGAGGCGTTGCTGGGTGAAATGGACACCCGCCTCCAGTGCCTCGAGATCGGCGTCCGGTGGCGGTCGGTGTACATAGCGTAAGGCAGACTGGAGGTCGGTCAGCTTGAGCTTGGCCAGCAGTTCCTGCGGCAGCCACTCCGGTAAGCGATTGTGTTCGAACAGCTGTAATGCCTGTTCGCTAAGCTTGCGCAGGGTAAGCTGATGGACACCTTCGCTGGCCGGGTATATCGCCGTTAAGCGGTCTTCTGTTGGTGCCAGTTCGCCGTCGGCCAGACGCTGATATTCAGGGTGAACCATCTCCAGTGTTGCAGGTCCACGGCGCAGTTCTCCGTAAATCCGCAGCCGCGTACCCCGCGATAAACCTTGCTGTTGGGCTTTGCTGAAATAAAAGAACCTCAACATCAGCGAACCGCTGCCGTCGCTGACCCGCACCAGCAGGCTGCGCCGTCTGCCATATTTGATTTCGGCCAGATCCACTTCAGCCTCGATCACGGCATGATCACCTTGCCGCAAGCTGCCTATCGGTACAATGCGGGTGCGATCCTCATAGCGGCGTGGCAGATGAAACAGCACATCCTGAACAGTCTCTATGCCGAAAGCCGCCAGCTTCGCCGCTGACCTGGGTCCCACGCCGCGTAGCGTCGAGACCGGAAGTGTATCCAGTGTGGCTTGGTTATTCTGCAAGCTTGTTCAGTCGTTGAAGACCAGAATGGCGTCCATCTCGACTTGTGCATCTTTAGGCAGCGAAGCAACACCGACAGCGGCGCGCGCCGGATAGGGCTCCTGGAAATAGTCCGCCATGACCTGGTTGACCAGCGGAAAGTGTCCAAGGTCGGTGAGAAATATATTCAGTTTGGCAATATCGGCCAGACTACCGCCGGCGGCCTCGCTGACGGCCGCCAGATTGTCGAATACCCGACGGATCTGCGCTTCCATATTGCCTTCCAGCATCTCCATCGTTTCCGGAACCAGCGGGATCTGGCCGGAAAGATACAGCGTGTTTCCGGTTTGTACCGCCTGCGAATAGGTGCCAATCGCCTGTGGTGCTTTATCCGTGTGAATGACTGTGCGCTGCATGTTGTCTCCTGTCAGGGCCTGTTAACAGGCCCTAGCTCTTGCTGCGGCTGATGCGCATAACCGCTGGCAGTTTGCGAACACAGCGCATCACACGCGCCAGATGCCCGCGATCGTGGACCGCAACCGTAAAGTTCATCGAGGTATCCAGACCGTCACGCTCCTCGATGGAAATGTTTTCGATATTGGAACCGGTTTCGGATATCTCCGCGGCAATGGTGGCCAGGACACCTTTCTGGTTGCTGACATCGACGCGTATTTCCGCTGGAAACTCACCCTTGATTCCCGGCTGCCATTCAACATCAATCCATTTTTCCGGCCGTCTGCGAAAGTCAGTCAGATTTTTACAGGTCTCGGTGTGAATGACCAGGCCGCGACCCGAGCTGATAAAACCGACAATAGCGTCACCCGGGATGGGACGGCAGCAGCGTGCGAAGTGCACCACCATCCCTTCGGTGTCACGAATGGCCAACGGTTTACTGTGCCCGGTTTCGCGGGTTTTTTCCTCGCTGCCTTCTTCCACGGGCACCAGCCGGCGAGCGACCAGCATCGCCATGCGGTTGCCCAAACCAATATCGGCATACAGGCTTTCCCTGCTTTTAAAGCCGCATTCCGCCATCACCTGGTCAAACGGCTGATCCTGAATATCCGCCAAAGCGCTGTTGATGTTGTGCAGCGCCTTATCCAGCAGGCGCTGACCAAGTTCCGTGGCTTCATCGTTCTGCAGGTTTTTCAGGTAATGACGGACATTGCTTCGGGCCTTGGCGGTGGAGACAAAATTCAGCCAGGCGGGATTGGGGTGGGCGCCGGTGGCGGTAATCACTTCCACCGTTTGACCGTTTAACAACGGCGTGCGCAGTGGTGCCAGGCGCCGGTCGATCTTGGCAGCAATACAGGTATTTCCGACATCGGTATGCACTGCATAGGCAAAGTCCACCGCGGTAGCGCCGCGCGGCAATTCCAGGATATCGCCGGCCGGCGTGAACACATAAACTTCATCGGGGAACAGGTCGATTTTTACACTTTCCAGAAACTCCAGCGAATTGCCCGCATTACGCTGCATCTCCAGCAGCTCACGCAACCACTCGCGCGCACGGGTCTGGGCATTGTTACTTCCCGCCTTTTCGCTGCTTTTGTATAGCCAGTGCGCTGCGATGCCAACCTCGGCAACCCGTTCCATGTCTTCGCTACGAATCTGTACCTCAATCGGCACGCCATAGGGTCCAAACAGTACGGTATGCAGCGACTGGTAGCCGTTGGTCTTGGGGATAGCGATGTAGTCCTTGAACTTGCCGGGCACCGGTTTATAGAGGTTGTGCATCTTGCCCAGCACGCGATAACAGGTATCCACACTGTCGACGATGACGCGAAAGGCATAGACATCGAAGACCTCGGTAAATGACCCCACCCGGTCACGAATCTTCTTATAGAGACTATAAAGGTGTTTTTGCCTGCTCAGCAGGCGGCAGCTCAGCTGTTCTTCGTCCAGCCGCTGCTGAATGGCCAATTCAATTTTGTTGAGAATCTCCTTGCGGTTTCCGCGTGCTTTTTTCACCGCATCGGATAACACCCGGTAGCGCATCGGGTACAGCGCGGCAAATCCCAGCTCTTCCAGTTCCAGACGGACCTGGTTCATGCCCAGTCGGTTGGCAATGGGCGCATAGATTTCCAGCGTCTCGCGGGCAATACGGCGACGTTTATCCGAGCGCATCACGCCCAGTGTGCGCATGTTATGCAGGCGGTCGGCAAGTTTGACCAGGATGACGCGGATATCGCGCACCATGGCCAGAATCATTTTGCGGAAATTTTCGGCCTGGGCCTCGGCCTGACTTTCAAACTTGATCTGGGTGAGCTTGCTGACGCCGTCGACCAGCTCGGCCACGTCTTTGCTGAACTCGCTCGTTACCGTTTCCTTGAGTGTCCCGGTGTCTTCAATGACATCGTGCAGAATGCCGGCGATGATGCTCTCTGCATCCATGCGCATCTCAGCCAGGATGTGCGCCACTTCAATGGGATGGTAGATATACGGTTCGCCCGATACACGCGTCTGGCCTTCGTGCGCTTCGGCACCGAACAGGTAGGCGCGATAGATCTCGCGGACCTGCTCGGTTTCCAGATAGGATTCGAGCAGATCCAGCAGATCACTGATCAGGAATCGCGATGCGTTGGAATCAGGAATGGGTGCCGGACTAGCCATGCCTCCAGATCATAGGCGAATTCCGCCTAACAGCAAATAAAGACTTTGCAGGCCGGCCTTCCGGCTAGCCCGCCGGTATCTGCGATACAGCCTCTGTGCCTTCTGGCATGGTCAACTCTTCGAGGGCGTCAGTTTCTTGTTTAGGTTTTTCGTCGAGGATCTGTGGGGTCACAAAATTCTCCTCGATTTCACGTAGCGCCACCACAGTAGGCTTGTCGTTTTCCCATGCCACGAAGGGTTCGGCGCCCTTGGACAGTTGACGTGCCCGCTTGGTCGCCACCAGCACCAGCTGGAACCGGTTATCTACCTTGTCGAGACAGTCTTCTACAGTAACACGTGCCATATCGGATCCATTGCAGTTCGATTGAGCGGGCGGTCAAGTCTAATCGAATCAGCCTGAGGGTTCCAGTAACGCCTTCAATTGACTGGCATAGCGTTGTTGCTGAGCCTCGCAGCGCAGGCGTCTGGCTCGAAACAGGGCTTCCAGCTCGGCCAGAGCCACATCAAATACATCATTGAATATAAGGTAGTCATACTCGTTGTAGTGCCTCATTTCGTTGATCGCATCGGCCATACGGCGGCTGATCACCTCGTCACTGTCCTGACCCCGCATCGTCAGGCGCTCCTGCAACGCCTCGCGGCTGGGTGGCAGAATAAAAATTCTGACTGCCCGGGGAAAGGCTTCCGACGCCTGGCGCGCGCCCTGCCAGTCGATTTCCAGTATCACATCCTCGTCCGCCTCCAAGCGTTCCAGGACGGTCGCGCGACGGGTGCCGTAATAGTTATCAAATACTTGAGCATATTCGAGAAATTCACCCTCCTCCACCAGCCGTTCAAACTCTGGCTTGTTAAAAAAGTGATAATCAACCCCGTCTTCTTCACCCGGACGCGGCGCTCGTGTGGTGTGTGAAACCGACACCACCACCCCTGACAGCCGTTCCAGCAGCGCCTTGACCAGACTGGTTTTTCCCGCACCGGACGGGGCCGAAATGATATAGAGCGTTCCCAGCGACATTCAGTGACTCCATGTTTTTGATTGGCTGCTATTCTACATTCTGCACCTGTTCGCGCATCTGCTCGATCAGCACCTTGAGCTCCACGGACACCGCCGTGGTTTCACTGTCGGCCGATTTGGACCCCAGCGTATTCGCCTCGCGGTTGAATTCCTGCATCAGGAAATCCAGCCGCCGGCCGACCGGCTCATCGCGCTCCAGCACGCGCCCGACCTCCGTGATGTGCGTGTCCAGCCGGTCCAGCTCCTCATCGACGTCCGTTTTTTGCACCAGGAACACCATTTCCTGTTCCAGGCGATCAGTATCGACCCGGGTCTCCAGCTCAGCCAGCCGGCTTTCCAGTTTCTCACGAATTCGCGTCTGCACCTCCGGCAGGCGCTGACGGGCCTTTTCGACCTGCTGCTCGATCCCTTGCAGACGCGTGGCCAGGAGTTCCTTGATCTTTTCGCCCTCCCGCTCACGCGTCGCCACCAGTTCCTCCAGCGCCTGATCCAGCAGCGCCAGCGCCTGCTGCTGAACCTGACTGGTATCGGGCTCCGGTTCGCTTACCACACCGGGCCAGCGCAGCAGATCCATAACCCCTGGCGAAGTCGCTTCGGCTGAGCGCTTCTCAACCCGCCGGCAAGCGTCCACAACCGCCTTGAGTCGATCCTGGTCCAGCTCCAGCGCCGTCGCCATCTGCGCTACCCAGCGGCAACGCAGGACACATTCCAGCTTGCCGCGCCCCAGGCGGGCGTTGACTCGCTCGCGGACCCGCGGTTCCATGGCCCGCAGCTCGTCAGGAAGACGTACAAAGGCCTCCAGGTACCGATGATTCACGGATCTGAGTTCCCAGGTCAGCTCGACATCAGCGCTCTCGACGCTGATTCGGGCAAAAGCCGTCATGCTACGGATCATCTCAAGTCACCCTCTTTTCCTGCCGCTAGATACATATTCCAACAAACTGTTTTAATGAACGATTTCACTATCAGGCCACAACCGGCACAGGCCGACAGTCTAGAGAATCATGCGTAAAAAGCTAGACAGTTTAAAATCGGGCACCTGCCTGGATGGTTATAAGCTGGAAAAAGCGCTGGGTGGCGGCGGTTTCAGCGTGGTCTACGGTGCGCGCCAGGTTAATAATGATCGACGGGTTGTTATCAAGGAATACATACCCAACAAACTGGCCAAACGGGATCGAAGCGGACAGGTGCGCGCCAGAAACGAAGATACTGAAAACCGCTTCAACCGGGGACGCAAGCTGTTTTTCCAGGAAGCCAGCACCCTGGCGACGTTGAAGCATACCAACATTGTCGACGTGTTTAATTTCTTCCAGGCCAATGGAACCGTGTATATGGTCATGGAATACCAGCCGGGTGAAAACCTCCAGCACTATCTGCAGGGACGGCGCGGCGGTCTGAGCGAAACGTTCCTGCGCACCGTGTTCCCGCCGTTGCTGGACGGCCTGGAGCTGATTCATAACAATGACCTGCTGCACCTGGATATCAAACCCGGCAATATCCATATTCAGCGTGGCGGCCAACCCCTGCTGCTGGATTTTGGTGCGGTACACGGTTTCCCGCAGAGCCGTCAGGAGCAACCCGGGCAAGTCATAAGCCCCGGTTTTTCACCCATCGAACAGTATGACAGCAGGGGTTATGTTGGACCCTGGACAGACCTGTATTCGCTTGGCGCGACCATGCGTGCCTGCATCGAGGGGCGCCCGCCGATCAACGCCCGTCAGCGGCATGAGCGCGACAGCCTGAAACCCGCACAGTTTGCCTTCCGCGGGCGCTACGCAGACAATCTGCTGCGCGCCATTGACTGGGCGATGGAAGTCGATCCGTTGCTGCGCCCGCAAAACGTCACACAGTTTCGGGAAGCCTTGACCACGGAAACGGTGCCGGAACCCGAACAAACCCGCTCTGCTTTTGACCGGCTGGCCAGCGCGCTGTGGGGAAGGGAATAGGCATGAAAGTTCTGACCGCTTCCACCAACCGGCTGGGTAACCGCTCCAGCAACCAGGACCGCTGTCTGGTGCTGGAAGGGTCAGGTCGTATATTACTTGCCGTGGCTGACGGCATGGGTGGCCATGCACGGGGCGACCTGGCTGCCGAGACGGTGGTCAACAGCCTCAGCCACAGCTTTCTCAGCCAGCGTGAAGCCGTCGCCGAACCTGAGCAATTCCTGAAAGCAGCGCTGGAAATCGCTCACCTGGAAACCGTGGAAGCAGGGCGCACCAGCACGCCGCCCGTTGAACCCCGAACCACCTGTGTGGTTTGCCTGGTTCAGGGTAATCAGGCCTGGTGGGCTCACGTGGGTGACAGCCGCCTGTACCTGCTGCGCGCCGGCAGCCTGGTTACCCGTACCCGGGACCACACACCGGTTGAAGAACTGCTGCAAAATGGCGTCATCCACGAAGATGAACTGAGCACCCACCCGCTGCGAAACAGCGTCAGCCGCTGTCTTGGTGGTGCGCTCAGGTTCCCTAAAATCAGCTTTGACCACGCCGAAATGAAGCCCGGCGACACACTGCTGTTGTGCTCGGACGGTTTGTGGTCCGCTCTACCTGAGCAGAAGCTGCTGGACATGCCGGCCTCCGCTGAGCTGGAATTTGCCGTCAATGAACTGACCGAAGAAGCTGAAAAGACCAGCTACCCGCACAGCGACAACATCAGCCTGGTTGGTCTGCGTTGGCTGTCGGCAGCAGATCCGCAAACATCCGACACCGGCTCCAGTGCGGGGCAGCACAGCGACGCGGCGGCAGTGGAAGAAAAAGACCCCCTTCAGCAAGCCATCGATGACATTAACCGCGCTATCCTGGACTACGCATCGGAAATGAAGAAATAGAGTGTTTAATTGGGGCCGATTTTTTAAAATCGGCTCTGACCCCAATTAAACACTCCGCTATAATGCCCGGCAATTTTCAGCACCATAAAGGAAATACCATGCGCCCGAGCAAGCGTGCACCGGACCAGATGCGACCGGTTACCCTGACCCGCGATTACACCATACACGCCGAAGGCTCGGTACTGGTCGAATTCGGCCATACCAAGGTTCTGTGCAATGCCAGCGTCGACGACCGGGTACCCGGCTTCCTGCGCGGCAAAGGCCAGGGCTGGGTAACCGCTGAGTATGGCATGCTGCCGCGCTCGACCACACAGCGTATGGGCCGCGAAGCGGCACGCGGTAAACAGGGCGGGCGCACCATGGAGATTCAGCGACTCATCGGTCGCTCACTGCGTGCCGTGGTGGATATGAAAAAGCTTGGCGAACGCACCATTACTATCGATTGTGACGTGATCCAGGCCGATGGCGGCACGCGTACGGCAAGTATTACCGGCGGTTTTGTCGCCCTGGCGGAAGCCGTACAGAAAATGCTGTCAGACGGCACGCTGGCGGAGAATCCGCTGAATGGGTCTGTGGCATCCATTTCCGTGGGCGTCTACCAGGGCACTCCCATTCTTGACCTCGATTACGCCGAGGACTCCAGCGCAGAGACCGATATGAACGTCGTCATGACCCAAAGCGGTCAATTCATTGAGATTCAGGGTACTGCGGAAGGTCATCCATTCAGCGAAGACGAAATGAACCAGATGCTGGCGCTGGCCAAAAAAGGCATTGGGGAATTATGCGAACACCAGAAAACGGCACTGGCGGAGTAGCTGTGGGATGAAACAACGCATCGTGCTGGCCAGCAACAACGCAGGAAAAGTCCGTGAATTCAACCAGCTACTGTCGGGCTGCGAAATTGAGGTCATACCTCAGTCCGAATTTTCGGTTGTCGAAATCGAAGAGACCGGTCTGACCTTTGTGGAAAATGCCCTGCTCAAGGCACGCAATGCCACCGAACACACCGGCTTGCCCGCTGTTGCGGACGACTCCGGGCTGGAAGTGGACGCCCTGCAAGGCGCACCGGGCATCTATTCCGCACGTTACGCCGGTGCCGGCGCAAGCGACCTGGACAATCTGGAAATGTTGCTGGATGCACTAAAAGACGTGCCTGAAGAAAAACGCGGCGCACGCTTTCAGTGCCTGATGGTGTACATGCGTCACGCCAAAGACCCGACCCCGCGGATCTTCCAGGGCACCTGGGAAGGGCGGATTCTGGACCAGGCCAGGGGTGATAACGGCTTCGGCTACGATCCGGTCTTCTACGTTCCGGATCAGCGATGTTCTTCTGCCCAACTGCCGCCCGAGGTCAAAAACCGTCTGAGTCATCGCGGCCAGGCCTTGAGGCTACTGGTCAACAGCCTAGCAACCAGCGCTTGAACAGGCGCCTGCAGGAAGCGCCACCCTTCTCCGCGATATCGCGGACAGGCGGCCGCTCCTGCAGGTTGCCTGTTTAGTTGCCGGTTATCCAAGCCTTCTTCGACACGTGGAAATTCAGTGTTCAAATTCGAAGCACCACCCCCGCTTTCTCTGTATATCCATTTTCCCTGGTGTGCGCGCAAATGCCCGTACTGTGATTTCAACTCTCACGCCATTCAGGGTGACGTGCCCGAAACCGGGTACGTCGAAGCACTGTTAAGAGACCTGGAACAGGAGCTGCCCGCCGTCTGGGGTCGCACGGTACAGAGTATTTTCATGGGCGGAGGCACACCCAGCCTGTTTTCAGCACAGGCGATCGATCAGTTGCTGAGCGGTATACGTGCCCGTCTGCCCCTGCATCCTGCTCTGGAGATCACGCTGGAAACCAATCCCGGCAGCGCGGAACAGGAAAAGTTTGTCGCTTACCGGCAAGCCGGTGTTAACCGGCTGTCGATAGGCATTCAGAGCCTTAACGATACCCACCTGAAGGCCCTGGGACGCATCCATGATTCGCGACAAGCTGTGCAGGCCGCCCGGTCAGCACGCCAGGCGGGGTTTGAAAACTTTAACCTGGACCTGATGTTTGGCCTGCCACAGCAAAGTGTTGCGCAGGCCATCGAGGATTTGCACGCTGTGATTGAGCTGCAGCCGGCACACCTGTCCTGGTATCAGCTTACCCTGGAACCCAATACGCTGTTTTACGCCCAGCCCCCCGCGCTTCCCGACGATGACCGGAAATGGGAGATGCAGGGCCGGGGCCAGTCACTGCTCGCTGAACAGGGCTATACTCAGTATGAAGTATCCGCCTATGCGCAGGCCGGAAAAGAGTGCCGCCATAACCTCAATTACTGGAAGTTTGGCGACTATATCGGTATCGGTGCCGGCGCACACGGGAAAATCACCGCAGCTGCCCAGGGCGTGATCCATAGAACCTGGAAAAAGCGGCACCCGGCGCACTACCTGGCGTCAGCCGGCACAAGACAATGCATCGATGGTGAGCATAAGCTGACCAAATCTGAAGCACTGTTTGAATTTGCCTTGAACAGGCTGCGCCTGAAGCAGGGATTCGACTTGCGCGAATTTGAAGCAGCCTGTGGCCTGGAACGCAACTGGATACTACCAATTGCCCAACAGGCGCAGAGCGATGGCCTGCTGACCCTTGATGGCGACTGTGTGCATCATACCGATCAGGGTTGGCAGTATTTAAATGACCTGCTGGAACGGTTTTTACCCTAAGAGAGGTTGACTATGCTTGAAGCCGCCCGGATTAATTGCCCTTACTGCGGCCAGCAATTTGAAATCAGTGTGGATTGCTCAGCCGGTGGGCAACAGTACGTGGAAGACTGCCCGGTTTGCTGTCAGCCCGCCGATATTACAACGCAGGTGGATCTGGACGGGTCTCTGCTCGGGGTCTCCGCTATTCGCGACAATGACTGATTACACACCCATCGAATGCGGTCTGCACAGCGAGTATGAACTCGCCATTCTACACGGCAAGCGCTTACAGATTTCCTGGGTTCAGCCGGATGGTCAACTGCGCGTCGAAGTCCTGAAACCCCGTGACCTGCAGACCCGCAATCACGAGGAATATCTGATTGCAGAACAGCACGATGGTCAGCAACTGGAACTGCGCCTTGACTACATCAGAAAAATCGATGCCATTTAATTCAGAACTGCCAAGTCATTGATTTCATGTCGCCGGGAATTTGACACAGTGCCGATTTTTGCCGCTGCACCTGTAAGAAAACACCGCTATCCATATAATTGCTGCGGTTTAATTGCCCGGCGAGTCTACAGTTATCGATATTAATCAATTTGTTATGAATTTTTTACCCTCAGTTTGGGGGCCGGTGAGTGCTTGTGATATTCTCGTAGTCCAAAATAATAAGAAAGTCGCAGCCTATCTGCGTATAAGTCGGCGGAGGTACCTATGCCAGAACTACAAACGAAACAGGCGAACACCCAAAAACCCCTTGTGGATTTCGACACCTGGTCGGAACTCGCGCAGTCCGATCCCGAGGCTTTTGAAGCCAGGCGTGCGGAAATCATTGAACAGATGATTCAGCGCATGCCGGCACATAAGCACCACCACATGCGCTGCCTGCAGTGGAAAATTGACCAGGTTCGAGCCCATGCCGGCAACCCGCTGTCCGCCTGCATCAAGCTCAGCGAAATGATGTGGGATTCACTGGCGGGACCTGGCGGTCTGCACGAGGCGCTTGATCGCCTGGGTAAAGGGAACTTTGAACCAGCGCCCAAGGCCATAGTACTGGATTTCGACCGGGCGCCCTGACCCTGCCTGGCGGCGGCCGAGGCCCACAGGGCTTGTCCCGCTCCCTGCTTTGCCGTATTATCTCCGGCCTTTCGGCAGGCGTCTGAACAGTATAGCTGTGCCGCCAGGTGTTTTTTTGAGGCCAAACAAATGAAAGCAGATATTCATCCTGCGTACGACAACATTGCCGTAACCTGCAGCTGCGGCAACAGCTTCCAGACCCGATCGACGGTAGGCAAGGACCTTACCATTGAAGTCTGTTCCCAGTGCCACCCCTTCTACACGGGCAAGCAGAAAATGCTCGACACCGGTGGCCGGGTAGACCGCTTCCGACGCAAGTATGGTATGAACAAGTCCTGATGCTCGCAGACCACCATCTGCTGAAAAAGGCGCCCCGGGTGGGCGCCTTTTTTGTTTTGCTGATCGGTTTTTCGCCGGCTTCGGCTGCGAATTGTTCTCCTCCCGTCACAACCGAACCGGTACAGGTCCGTTATGTCCACGATGGCGATTCGCTGGTGTTGGCTGACAACACAAAGATTCGCCTGATCGGCATCAACACGCCGGAGATCGCCCACCAGGACCAGCCGACCCAGGCTCTGGCTATCAAGGCCCGCGACCGCCTTCGGCAACTGCTGTTTCAACAGGGCCATCGCGCCCGACTGATATACGGAGAGCAGCGACAGGACCGCCACAGTCGCAACCTGGCGCACCTCTGGTTGGCCGACGGCAGTAATCTCTCGGCTGAGCTGCTGCGTGAAGGACTTGCCTGGGCGGTTGCCATTCCTCCCAATGTCCGCTACCTCGACTGCTATCTTGAAGCGGAAGCAACGGCACGCGCGGCTTCCAGGGGTGTATGGGGGCATCCAGATCATATGCCCAGGGAATCCAGCGACCTCAGCCTGCGCGACGAGGGGTTTCAGCGTGTCAGGGGGCGCATCATACGCGTCAATCATGGCGGCGGAGCCACTTGGATCAACCTGCAGGGTCGTTTCGCCCTGCGCATCCCCGATCAGGACATCGGGTGGTTCAAAAATCGACCGGCTCGAAGCTGGATCGGCCGGGAAATCGAAGTGGCGGGCTGGTTGTACTCGGTAAAAGGCGAACTGCGCGTGAACGTTCAGCATCCTGCTGGGCTACAATTTATAGACTGAGTAGCGGCGACGGTTCGCAAGCCCCGGACAACCGGTGCTCGCGGAAGCCTGCTATCATGTGCCTTATCACGCCAAGCCAGCAATGGAACGATTATGTTTGACGACCTGAAAAAAGCAGCTCTCGACTACCACGAATTCCCCACCCCCGGGAAAATTGCCACCCGTGTCACCAAGCCCTGCACCACCCAGGAAGAGCTTTCGCTGGCCTACACGCCAGGGGTTGCTGAACCGGTTCGCGCAATCGAGGCCGATGCCAATGCCGCCTATCGCTTCACCAGCAAGGGTAACCTGGTGGCCGTGATCACTGACGGCACGGCTGTGCTGGGACTGGGCAATGTCGGCGCACTGGCCGGCAAGCCGGTTATGGAGGGAAAGGGTGTTTTATTCAAGCGCTTTGCCGACATCGATGTCTTCGATATAGAAGTCGATGCCGATAACACGGAAGACTTCATCGACACGGTGGCGCGCATCGCCGGCGGGTTTGGCGGTATCAATCTGGAGGATATCGCCGCACCGCGTTGCTTTGAAATTGAACGGTCGCTCATCGAACGGCTGGATATCCCGGTATTTCACGATGACCAGCACGGCACGGCCATCATTATCTGCGCAGGCTTGCTCAACGCCCTCGAAATCAAGGGCAAAGCGCTCGCCGAGGCAAGCATTGTCTGTCTCGGCGCGGGTGCCGCCGGCATCGCTTCCATGCGCCTGCTGCAGAAACTGGGGGCACAAGCGAACAATATTTTCATGGTAGACCGCCAGGGTGTCATCCGCGCCGCGCGTACAGGTCTGAACCGCTACAAGCAGGAATTTGCACTCGAAACCGATCGCATAACGCTGGCTGACGCCATGCAGGACGCCGACGTGTTTATCGGTGTCTCGGGGCCCGACCTGGTCAGTGAAGACATGCTCACCAGCATGAGCAGCCAGCCCATCGTGTTCGCCCTCTCCAATCCGGACCCCGAAATCAGCCCGCAACTCGCCCACAAGGTGCGTAAAGATATTATCATGGCCACCGGCCGCAGTGACTTCCCCAACCAGGTCAACAACGTGCTGGGCTTCCCGTTTATTTTCCGCGGCGCACTCGATGTGCGCGCACGCACCATCAACAGCGAAATGCAGATCGCTGCGGTAGAAGGCCTGCGCGCCCTGGCTCACGAACCGGTATTACCGGAAATTCTGGACGCCTATCGCCAGGAAGGTCACCTGGAATTCGGTCCGGGTTACATCATCCCCAAACCGTTTGACCCGAGATTAATGGACTTTGTACCACCCGCAGTTGCACAGGCTGCAGTTGATTCGGGTGTTGCACGCGTTGAATTTCCGCAACACTACGGAACGGCACCAAAACGTTAGTTACGAATCGTTCAACAGCGCCTCGACTTCTTCCAGCCCGGCACGGCACATCGGTCGTCCGTCAACCGGACTGCGCGGCGCCTCTCTGCGGCCTTCGCGCGGGAACACGACCAGGTCTACCGGGTAATCACCGGCAAGGAATTCAAAGGAAGGGTACTCCTGCCACTCATCGCGGTTCAAGCGAACACGCTTGTGTGCGGTGTGATACGGAATATTCGATTCCATCAAAAACAGACTGATTTCTTCCGGCGTTTCGGCAAACAGATGGAGATTGATATCGGCATGGCGGCCAGCCGTTCCACTCAACACGGAACCGACCAGGCGCGGATTGAATCTGCACAGAAAGCGCATGGCCTGGACAGCACTTTCACGCAGGGCTTTCAAGTGAACGGCCTGCTCCTCTCCTCGAAACAAACGCTGGTATTCCTGCAATGCCTCTTCAACCTCCAGGTTGCGCGGCATATTGCGGGTATCCGGCGCACCCAGGTGCTGGGCCGCCTTGCGTTTGGCCGCGTAAAAATCATGCATGCCCTCTTCAGTCATCAGGCGCGCGGCTTCCTGGGCGATACGCACCCGCATTTGCTGATCACGAGCCGAGCTTCTTGCCATCAGTAAGTACCAGCTGCTCCAGGAGTCCGTTAACAGGCCCTAAAACAAGGGCTCTACCTCATTGTCGGAATCTGACCCGGCATCCCGGATTTCGGCGGGCTCACTGTAACGCTGCGGCACATTTTCAGGCCGGAACAGTTCAAACAAGCCACCGGCCTGCCCGGACGGAAGACGCAGACCGGTTTTTGAATCTACGCGCACCGTAACCAGTCCCCGGGGCTGAGGTAAAGCAGCCTCAGGCATACCCTGTAGAGCCTGCCCCATATAATCGACCCATACAGGCAGGGCTGCACGGCCGCCGGTTTCGCCATTACCCAGCGGTTGTACACGATCAAAACCGACCCAGACGGTGGTTACCAGTTTGGCATTAAAGCCGCAAAACCAGGCGTCGCGCTGATCGTTAGTGGTGCCTGTTTTACCTGCAAGGTCCGTCCGCCCCAATGACATGGCGCGCCGCCCGGTTCCGCGTTTCACCACATCCTGCATCATCGATGTCATCAGGTAGACATTGGCTGCATCAACGACGCGCTCTGCGTAGACAGGTTCCGGCTCAGCCACCTCTGCCACTGACTGATCCTCTTCCGTCAGTTCTTTTGTCAGTTCTATTGTCACTTCCCCGGTCTCTGCGCCGTGAGTTTCCTCCAGCCCCATATCAGACGGTTTTTCCGTTTCGCAGTCCAGACAGGCGATTGCCGGATTGGCGCGGAAAACCACCAGGCCCTGTGCATCGCGCACTTCCCGGATAAAATAGGGTTCGGTATAAAACCCACCATTGGCAAAGACACTGTAGGCGCGTGCCATGTCCAGGGGCGTAGCCGTACCGCTGCCCAACGCCAGCGACAGATTCTCAGGTATCTGGCCGGGCCTGAAGCCAAAGCGCTGCACGTAACGCCTCGCATAGCCTGCCCCCACCGCCCGTAACAAACGGATTGACACCAGATTGCGCGAATGGGTCAACGCCTCACGCATACGGGTAGGCCCGTAAAACTTGCCACTGTAATTTTCCGGTCGCCAGGCAGTTTCCAGTGACGGATCGTCGAACACCACAGGCGCATCGTTAAACAGGCTGGCAACCGTATAGCCTTTATCGAGTGCCGCCGAATAAATAAAGGGTTTGAAACTGGAACCCGGCTGGCGCTGCGCCTGGGTCGCCCGATTGAACTTGCTCCGGTAAAAATCGAAACCGCCCGCCAGAGCCTGTAAAGCACCATCCTGCGGATGCACCGATACCAGAGCACCTGACACCGCGGGCAGCTGTGCCAGGCGCCAGCGCCCCTCCGGCAATGCTTCAACACGAATCAGGTCACCGCGCTGGATCACCTGATCAGCTGATTTGAGATCCGGGCCACGCTGGTTGCCGGAAACATAGCTGCGCGCCCACGATATTGCCTCCCAATCCAGATCAGCATAACCCTGGCCTGCCAGGTAGATACGTGCAGACTGCCCCTCAACTTCGACGACCAGCGCCGCCAACAAACCGCCGACCGTCTTGGTGTCTTTGAGCAAATCTTCAAAATCTTCTGCGCCGGCCTCAGGCTGCAACTCAAAATGACGCGCAACGCCACGATAGCCGTGCCTTCTGTCATACGCCAGCAGGCCATCACGTAATGCCGAACGGGCTGCATTCTGACGGTCGCCGTCCAGTGTCGTAAACACTCGATAGCCTGCGCTGTACGCATCCTCACCAAACTGTCCCACCATATAGGCGCGCACCATCTCGGCCACATAAGGGGCCTGAACTTCAATAGTGGCGGCATGCAGGGTGGCCGTATCCGGCTCCTTCAAAGTTTGGCTGTACTGATCACTGTCAATAAAACCAAGCGCATACATGCGTCCCAGCACGTAGTCGCGACGTTCCAGGGCGCGTTTCGGGTTGCTGACAGGATTATTCGTCGAGGGGGCCTTGGGCAGACCGGCAATCATGGCAACCTGCGCGACGCTCAACTGGTCGATGGTCAAGCCATAATAGATCTGGGCGGCGGCGGCGATACCGTAAGCGCGTTGCCCAAAATAGATTTTGTTGAGATAAAGCTCAAGAATTTCCTGCTTGCTCAGATGGCGCTCAATTTTAAGCGCCAGAAAAATCTCGGTGAGCTTGCGGAGGTAGGTTTTTTCACGGCTGAGGAAAAAGTTGCGCGCCACCTGCATGGTGATGGTACTGCCACCCTGCCGCTTTTTACCGGTACGGATCAGCTCAAACACCGCGCGGACCAGGCCCTGATAATCCACGCCTGGATGCACGAAAAAACGGTCATCCTCGGTCGCCAGTATGGCGTCTACCACCGTCTGCGGCAGATCCTGGTAGCGAATCGGTGTCCGGCGCTGCTCGCCAAATTCGGCAATCAATTCACCATCCGTCGTAAAAACCCGTAGCGGAACCTGAAGTTGTACCTCTTTCAGCCGCTCTATAGGGGGCAATTGAGGGGCAATATAGAAGTAGGCCGCGGCGGCAACCACCACCCCGGCGGTAAAAACCGCAAAACCGGTTGCCAGGATAACTCGTAATATTTTCAGGGAAAGATTCATAAATGTGGTGGGATGTGACCCGGTTCAAATTAAAAAACAAGAGGATTTCTAAACTTCAGTATAAAGCGTCCGATAATTGGAATCGAACCATACGAGGATAAAGAGCTCCACATTGACAAGCATTTGTTGTTGCTCTCTAATCCATAACAGTATTAAAACACTGCAACTGCAGTGAATTAAAGGGAAAACACAGTGCAAATCGCGCAACTGTTTACACGGAAAACACCGCCGGTGGTGGGGCTGGATATCAGCTCCTCGGCAGTCAAATTACTAGAACTCAGCCGCCATGGGAACCGCTATCGCGTAGAGAGCTATGCCGTGGAGCCGTTGCCACCCAATTCCGTGGTCGAAAAGAACATCACGGACGTTGAGGCGGTTGGTGAAGCCGTGCGGCGGGCCATAAAAAGGGCTGGCGCGCGAACCAGGAACGCCGCCGTTGCCGTCGCCGGCTCATCGGTCATTACCAAGGTCGTTCCCATGCCGAACAGCCTGTCGGATGACGAGCTGCACAGTCAGATCGAGCTGGAAGCCGATCAGTATGTCCCTTATCCGCTTGAAGAAGTCAGCCTCGATTTCGAGGTTCTGGGTCCGACAGACAGTAATCCTGATACCGTCAATGTACTGCTGGCGGCCTGCCGGACGGAAACCGTCGACATGCGGACCGCGGCCGTCGAAAGCGGTGGTCTGGATACCAAGGTTGTCGATGTCGAAGCCTATGCCACAGAAAATGCGTTTCAGCTTCTGCTTGACCAGGTCCCTGACCAGGGTATGGAAAAAACGGTTGCCATGATTGACATCGGCGCAACCATGACAACCCTCAACGTGCTGCACGACACCAGCCTGATTTATACCCGTGACCAGGTGTTCGGTGGCAAACAACTCACGGAAGAAATCATGCGCCGCTATGGTCTGTCCTATGAAGAAGCCGGCATGGCCAAGCGCCAGGGCGGTTTACCGGAAAACTACGAACCCGAAGTGCTGGAGCCTTTCAAGGAAGCAATGTGCCAGCAGGTCAGCCGCACCCTGCAGTTTTTCTTCGGTTCCAGCCAGTACAACAGCGTCGACCAGGTCATTCTGGCCGGCGGCAGCGCATCGGTCCCGGGTGTTGCGGAACTCATTCAGGAGCGTCTGGGCATTGAAACTATCATTGCCAACCCCTTCGCTTCCATGTCCCTGTCTTCGCGCGTCAAACCACAATCTTTGAGTAACGACGCGCCAGCACTGCTGATCGCATGCGGACTGGCAATGAGGAGTTTCGACTAATGGCACACATCAACCTGTTACCCTGGCGTGACGAACTGCGCAAACAGAAGCAGCAGCAGTTTGCTGTCGTTGGCGCAGGCGCAGCAATTTTAGGCGCCCTGCTGGTCCTGCTGGCCCACATGCAAATGGAAGGCCTGATCGAAAAGCAGAACCTGCGCAACCAGTTCCTGGATAATGAAATTGCAGAACTGGACACGAAAATCGCCAAAATCAAGGACATGGAAAAAACCAAAAACGCCTTGCTGGCGCGCATGGATATCATCCAGCAGCTGCAGCGCAGCCGCCCGCAAAGCGTGCATCTCATGGATCAGCTGGTCTATACCCTGCCCGATGGCGTATATCTCAACAAGATCGACCAGCAGGGCCAGGCCCTGACCCTGAGCGGCGTAGCCCAGTCCAATGCGCGCGTATCCGCTTACATGCGCAACATTGACGGCTCACAGTGGATGGCCAAACCAAAACTCGACGTCATAGAAACCAAGGACAATGAACGCAGACGTAGCGCTGAATTCGTGCTGCGCGCCAGTCAGGCGACATCGACTCCGTCCGAGGAATCCGGGGAGGAGCAAAGCTGATGAATCTCTCTGACCTCAACGAACTGGACTTGCACAATATCGCTAACTGGCCGCTGCCGGCTCGTATCGCCGTTGTCGCCATGGTCTTTGTTGGTGTACTCGGACTCGGCTACTGGCTGGACATCAAAGACCAGCGCATCAGTCTGGAAAAAGCTGAGAACAAGGAAACCGAGCTGCGCCAGACCTTCGAAACCAAGGCCAAGAAAGCCGCCAACCTGGCCGCCTACGAACAGCAACTCGAAGAGATGAAGGCCTCCTTCGGCGCCATGCTCCGCCAACTGCCTAACCAGACCGAGGTGGCCGAACTGCTGGTCGATATTTCACAGACCGGTCTGGCCAGCGGCCTCGAATTTGAATTGTTTAAACCACAAGGCGAAGTTCCCAGGGAGTTCTACGCAGAGCTGCCTATCAGTATTCGCGTCAAGGGTAGCTATCACGAATTCGGTAGCTTTATCAGTGGTGTAGCTGCATTACCCCGCATTGTCACTGTACACGATATCGAGATGGTGCCAGGTAAAGACGGTGGTGAGCTAACGATGGATATGCTCGCCAAGACCTATCGCTATATCGATGAAGAGGAAGAAGGAGGCGCCCAATGATCCGCCGGCACAATACAGCTTGGACCGTTTCTGTCTGTCTGCTGGCTGGCAGCCTGGCAGCCTGCAGCGGCAACAACACGCAAGACCTGCGCTCCTACGTAGAGGCTGTGAAATCCCGCCAGCAGGCGCACATCGAGCCTCTGCCGGAGTTTGCGCCGTTCGAGACTCATCTTTACCAGGCTTCCGGGGAACGCGATCCGTTTACACCGCCAGTCTATTCAGCGCCCAAATCGCAGGTCGCCAAGACTTCGGGCAACGGGATTGCACCGGACGACACTCGTGCACGCGAGCCACTGGAGTCCGAACCGCTGGATAGTCTGCGTATGGTTGGAACGCTCGAACGCCAGCAGAACTCATGGGCTCTGGTACGCATGAGCGACAGCACGATACACCGTGTGAAGCCCGGAAACTTCATGGGCCAGAACCATGGAAAGATCGTTCAGATTACAGAATCAGAACTTGAACTCACCGAGATCGTACCGGATGGCCTCGGGGGATGGATGGAACGCCAGGCTGCACTGGCACTCAGTGAGTAATTTGGAGATAACAACGATGAACGCGAAACAGACAAAATGGAACCCTGCGCTACAAGGTGCATCACTCCTGAACCGCCAGATTAGATACGGAATAATGTTCCTCACCGTGCTTTTTACAGCGGCTGGCTGGAACCATGTATACGCCGCCGATCCACAACCACTGAATGCACTGCAGGAAATCAATTTTGCCGGCCTGCCCGGGGATCAGGTGCAGATCACACTTAAACTCAAACAGCCTGCCTCGATTCCGGCGAGCTTTACCATAGATAACCCGGCACGCATCGCTTTCGATCTCCCGGCAACCAAAAGTGAGCTGGCAAAACGATCTCAGCCAATCGGTATCGGGCCTGCCAAGAGCATTACTGCGGTGGAAGTTAAAGGCCGTACCCGCGTTGTAATGAATCTGTTTGAGATGGTGCCTTACGAAACCCGTGCCGACGGAGACCAGATTATTATTGTACTGGGCGGCACCGCGACAACTACCGCCAGCGCTCCTGCGCCAGCCAGGACCCCTGCTGCTGCGACTGCAAGTTCTGCCCAGCGGGCGGTCACCGATGTCGACTTCCGCCGCGGCGAGCAGGGAGAAGGCCGCGTCATAATCACCCTGTCTGATCCGTCCATCCCGGTAGACATGCGCCAGGAAGCCGGCAAAATTGTGCTCGGTCTGAAAAATACCAGCCTGCCGGAAGCGTTGCAGAGGCGTCTGGACGTCACCGACTTTGCGACACCGGTGAAAACTATCGATACCGAATCCAGGGCCGGCGATATTCGCATGAAAATATCCGCTATCGGTGCATACGATCATCTGGCCTACCAGTCGGACAATCAGTTCACCGTCGAGATTCGCGAGACCACCCGGGAAGAGAAGGAAGAACGCCGCAAGCAGGAGTTCGGTTATACCGGTGAACGCCTGTCCCTCAACTTCCAGGATATCGAGGTTCGTTCGGTGCTGCAGTTGCTGGCGGACTTCACCGGCACCAACATCGTGGTCAGTGACACGGTCGGCGGAAACCTCACCCTGCGCATGCAGAACGTACCCTGGGACCAGGCTCTGGATATTGTTCTCAAAACCAAGGGTCTCGCCAAACGTGAAAACGGCAACGTCATGCTGATCGCGCCGAGTGAAGAGATCGCAGCGCGCGAAAAGCTTGAACTCGAGTCACAGAGGCAGATCGAGGAATTGGCACCACTGTACTCGGACTTCATTCAGATTAACTACGCCAAGGCGGCCGAGCTCGCCGACCTGCTACAGAGTGAAGACAGTTCGCTGATGTCGGAACGTGGCAAGGTAACGACGGACGATCGCACCAATACCCTGCTGATCCAGGATAGCGCAGAAAAACTGGAAGAAATCCGTCGCATGGTGGCGCTGCTGGATATTCCGGTCCGTCAGGTTCTGATCGAGTCGCGTATCGTCATCGCAAACAATGATTTCTCACGCGACCTGGGTGTGAGATTCGGTGCCAGCGCTAACTCTACCAATGGCGACCGCTTTATTGTCGGCGGCGGTACCCAGCCGGGCAATACCAATTACGGGTTTACCCCGGGTTTTGAAGTGCCCGCTGGCAGCGGCAACGATGGGTTGCTGGTTAACCTGCCGGTAGCCAATCCGTCCGGCTCTCTGGGGCTGGCGCTCGGCAAGATCGGCAGCAGCCTCATCCAGTTGGAGCTCAGCGCCATGCAGCTGGAAGACCGCGGTGAAGTCATCTCCAGCCCGAGGGTCATTACCTCGAACCAGCAGGAGGCATCCATCCAGCAGGGCGTTGAAATACCCTACCAGGAAGCAACTTCCAGTGGTGCAACGTCAATCAGCTTCAAGGAGGCGGTGCTGGAGCTGAAAGTCACCCCGCAGATCACACCGGATGACAATATCATTATGGATCTGAAAGTAAGCAAGGATAACGTAGGTGAAGTCTTCTTCGGGGTCCCCAGCGTCGATACCCGCAACGTACGCACCCGGGTTCTGGTGGAGAACGGTGAAACCCTGGTTCTGGGCGGCATCTACGAACAGGAAAGGGGTAAACAGGTCGAACGCATCCCCTTCTTCGGCTCACTTCCCGGCGTTGGGTGGCTGTTCAAGACTGAATCCAGAACAGACCAGAAACAGGAACTGCTGATATTCGTAACACCTAAAATCATCAAGCAGGGTATGGCTGCCGTGGATTACTAGCTAATACTTGTACCGCAAGCCAGTTTCTGGCAAAACTGCCCGACATGGAAAATATGTCGGGCAGTTTTTTTTTGGTCGGGCCCATGGGGGCCGGCAAGTCCACCATCGGGCGTCAGCTGGCGCGTTGCCTTAAACTGAAATTCATCGACAGCGACAGGGAAATCGAGATCCGTACCGGCGTCGATATCCCGCTGATTTTTGAACTGGAAGGAGAGTCCGGATTCCGTAAAAGGGAGCGGAAAGTGATCGACGAGCTGACCGTTAAGCCGCGGACCATTCTGGCAACGGGGGGAGGCGCCGTCATGGATAAACTCAACAGGCAGCATCTGGCCTCGCGTGGCCGCGTCATTTATTTACACACCTCGGTTGAACAACAGCTTCAGCGTACAGCCCATGACCGCAACCGGCCGCTGTTACAGACAGCAGACCCAAAGCAGAAACTTCAGGAATTAATGGAAGCCCGTGATCCGCTGTATCGAGAGATTGCTGACTGGGTAATCGAAACTGATGGCTGCCGGGTACGCGACGTCGTTCAGCAGATTGTTCATAAAATCGAACAGTCCTGATGAGAAACGATGACTGTTTGTTCGGGGCAATGCCACCGGGAGCTTAAGTAAGCGTCATTGGCCTGGGCCCCGGAATTCGATTATTCTAGCCCACTATGAGAAAAACCCTGAACCTTGATCTCGGCGAGCGCAGTTACCCCATCCATATAGGACCAGGACTGATATCACAGCCTGAACTGTACCGGCCACATATCCGTGGTCGCCAGCTTATGCTGGTAAGCGATGAAACTGTCGCCCCGCTCTATCTGCCAACGGTGCGGGAGACGCTGGCCGACTATCAGCTTGAACAGGTGATTCTTCCGGATGGAGAAGAATTCAAAACCCTGGAAATCCTCAACCGGATTTTTGACGCCTTGCTGGAAAAGCGCTTCAACCGTAACTGTTGCCTGGTCGCTCTGGGAGGCGGTGTTATTGGCGATATGACAGGCTTTGCCGCGGCAAGCTACCAGCGCGGGGTCGACTTTATCCAGATTCCGACCACCTTGCTGGCGCAGGTGGATTCTTCGGTCGGTGGCAAAACCGGCGTCAACCACGCGCTCGGTAAGAACATGATTGGCGCCTTCCACCAGCCACGCTGCGTGCTGGCAGATACCAGCACCCTGGATACCCTCGATGACAGGCAACTGTCAGCGGGTCTGGCGGAAATCATCAAATATGGCTTGATCGAGGATGCCGCTTTTTTTGCCTGGCTCGAGCAAAACATGGATAAGCTGCTGGCCCGCGACACTGAAGCGGTGATTTATGCTATCGAGCGATCCTGCCGGTGCAAAGCGGATATTGTCGCCGCCGATGAACGTGAGCGCGGCAAACGCGCACTGCTCAACCTTGGACATACCTTTGCTCACGCCATAGAAACAGGTATGGGGTATGGCAGCTGGCTGCACGGAGAAGCCGTGGCCGCCGGCATGCTCATGGCCGCAGATCTGTCTGCACGCCACGGCTGGTTATCAGATGCCGCCGTTGAACGCATACGGACACTGCTGACACGTGCAAAACTTCCTGTTGCGGCACCGAAGGAAATGAGTCGAGAGCGGTTTCTGGATTTGATGGCTGTTGATAAAAAGTCCCTCGATGATGGTCTGAGGCTGGTCTTGATGGACGACATTGGGCGGTCGAAAGTCTGCGGCGATTTCGAGCCCCGGCTGCTTGAGAAGACGCTCGACCCCGAGTCACCTCTGACCGCTTCATGAATACCGAATCCGGCGAACCGATTTTAAGCACCAGGCCTGCGCCTTATGCCGCAACTGATGCAGTTTCCCGGGGGCGGCGCTATGCGGAGCCGTCGCCAACTTACCGAAGCGAGTTTCAGCGTGATAGGGACCGGATCATCCATGCTGCCGCCTTTCGTCGGCTCGAATACAAGACCCAGGTATTCGTCAATCACGAAGGCGACCTGTTTCGTACCCGCCTGACACATTCGATCGAAGTTGCGCAGATCGCCCGCTCCATGGCCCGCGCCCTGCGGCTGAATGAAGATCTGACCGAGGCCATCGCCCTGGCCCACGACCTTGGCCACACACCCTTCGGTCACGCAGGCCAGGAAGCCCTTAACGCGTGCATGAAGGAATACGGTGGCTTCGAACACAACCTGCAGTCCCTGCGTGTGGTGGACGAACTGGAAGAAAAGTACGCGGACTTTCCGGGTTTGAACCTGACCTTTGAAACCCGCGAAGGCATCCTCAAACACTGCTCCGGCAAAAATGCCCTGGAACTCGGTGAACTGGGCGAACGTTTCCTTAAAAAGCAGCAACCCAGTCTGGAGGCACAACTCACCAACCTGGCCGATGAAATCGCTTACAATAGTCATGACGTCGACGATGGCCTGCGCGCGGAATTGATACATATTGACCAACTAAATGAAATAGCGCTGTTTCACCAGCAATATCAAGAGGTAAAACAACGCTATCCGGATTTGTCACAGCGCCGGACTATCCATGAAGTGGTGCGCAGATTAATCAACTGCCAGGCGGTTGACCTGGTTCAGACCAGCGACCAGCAGCTGCAACAGATTTGCCCTGCCGACCTGGAATCTGTTCGCCGGCAGCCGCAACCGCTGATCACTTTCAGTGACTCCATGCGTGAACTTAACCACGAACTGAAACGTTTTTTACGCAACCATTTGTACCGCCACTACCGGGTGCACCGTATGAGCGCAAAGGCCATGCGCGTGATTCGTGACCTTTTTGACGCCTTTTTTAACGATCCCCGCCTGATGCCGGAAGAAGCCCAGCACTGGGTGGCGGAACTCACGGATCAGGCAGGTACAATCGGCCAGGCGCGTGCTGTCGCCGACTATATCGCCGGCATGACCGATCGTTATGCCATTAAGGAACATGCGCGGGTTTATAATCCGGAAAAACTGACTTGATGCCGACTCTGTCACCAGAACACACATGCGTATCTACATGCAAATTCCTCCCGGCGATGCCGGGCCACCAAAATTTTACCACCTGCACCTTCAGGAGGATTTGCTTGAAGGCTGGACACTGGTGCGTGAATGGGGCTTTCAGGGTTCAGGGGGGCGAATGGTGCGTGATCACTACCCAGACCGCGAGAGCGCGGAACAGGCAATGCTGTCGCTACGCGATGCACAATTGAGAAAAGGATATCAAGTCGTGTTTATGCAGGCCCAGACATGAGCAGCGCTGAATCACCGCAATCCGCTCCGACCGGCTACCTGGAAACGTTTTCACTGCGATGTGAGCCCTTCGCAGACCGCATCGACAATCGCTTCTTTTATGCAGGCACGACGCTGATGCAGCGCCTGGACCTGCTCACCCACCTGACACAGTTCGGTGACTCCGTAGTTCTCGTCTCGGGCCCAACCGGCAGCGGCAAAACCACCCTGCTCAGCCGCTTCATCGGACAGTCCAATAACCTGTGGCGGCTGTGCCTGATAGACGCAGCAGATGACTTCAGCCAGTTTCGCGACCGGCTGGCGGATGCACTCGGTACCGACTCGTTCTCCAGCGACCAGGAATTGTTCACCGAGTGGGAAAATCAAACCGACAGCGCCCAATTGCTTGTGATTCTGATCGATAACGCCGAACAACTGGATGATTCCGCCCTTGACCGGCTTTGTGCATTGCTCGGCAAGGCTTCGGCAGATCGGATACGAATCATCCTGTTCGGCATCCCGGAGGCACAACAACGGCTCAAGCAGACGTTTGAACGAAAAGTGGTGTCCTGCTCAACCCAGCGTCTGGAGATGCCGCGTCTGAACGAGGAAGAAACGTCCTCCTATCTGATGTACCGGCTGGCAGTTGCGGGCTACAGTGGAGAAAGTCCATTTACCGCCACTGAAGTGCGCGCCATGTGCAAGGCGGCAGATGGACGCCCGGCAGGACTCAACCAGCTTGCCAATCAGGCATTGTTGGAACGCCAGGCACGAACCGAAAGCAAACGTCTGCGCCCGCTCAACGGCAAACGCAGAGGTAATGCTCTGGCCTGGGGACTTGCCTCCCTCGGTGTCTTGTCGGTAGCAGTTTACCTGGGTTGGCAGCGATTCTATCCCCCACCAGCCGATGCACATCGACCACTCAGCCAACAGCGGCCGTTGCAGGAACTACCTCTGACTCTTCCTGAACCAGCCACCTTGCCGACACCCGCGCAACGTTTTCGAGCGGTGAAAAGGCCTGCGCAAGCCAAACCTCCTGCAATCGAAACGGTGGCGGAGTCAGCCGGGATCAAAGTCAGCCGGGAATCTCAGCAAACGCCCCCTGCTGAGCTGCCTCTGCCTGACTCTGCGGAACCATCCGGGTCGCCCGTGATCAGCAAAGACGAAATCGTTGCAGTGATTCCGGAACCTGCAGAAACCGCCGTGCCCGACAATGAAACACAGGAAAAAGCCCCACCACCCGAGTCTCCATTAGAGCGCCCGCCTGCTTCTAATTCCACCATCCTCGAAACCGTGGCAGCGGAAAAGCCGGCAACGCCCGCAGAAACTGCGGCGCAGCCTGCTGCGGTCAAACAGGACCAGGCGAAACAGACGCTCCCCCATCGGGAGCCCTGGCTGCTGGAACAGCCCGAAGCGTTTTTCAGTCTGCAACTGGTGGGATCGCGGAACGAAAAATCGATTGCCGACTATATTCGACGCCATAAACTCGACGAGCATCAAGCCGCCTACTACCGCGGTCACTACCGGGGCGCTGCCTGGTATGTCCTGATGTACGGCATCTATCCGACCAAAAAGGCCGCACTCGACGGACGAGACACGCTGCCCGCTAAAATCCGCAAGGCCAAGCCCTGGCTGCGCAGCCTCAAATCCGTGCATACCTCAATTCGCGAGGCACCGTAGTCGATCAGCCGGGTTGCCATAAGAAACACAAGGTTTAAACTCTAAAACACTGGCTAAAAACCCGCTTCTCTATTATTCTTTCCGGCCCTATTTTTAGCGAAGGGTTTTCCATCACCGCTGCTGTGAGAGCTGGTGCTACGCTCACTATGCGCATTAAATTCTTTTGAATTCAGTTTGTTATAGAGGTTGGCTATGAGTCACGGGGCATTCCCGAAAAAGCAGGGCCTGTACGATCCCCGCAACGAGCACGATGCCTGCGGGGTCGGCTTCGTGGCCCATATCAAAGGCATGCAGAGTCATGCGATTGTGCGCCAGGGCCTGCAGATTCTGGAAAACCTGACCCACCGCGGCGCGGTCGGCGCTGATCCTCTGGCGGGTGACGGCGCCGGCATCCTGCTGCAGATTCCCGACACCTTTCTGCGTGAAGAGACCGCCGCACTCGGAATTGAACTACCGGCTCCCGGCCATTACGCAGTCGGCACGATTTTCCTGCCACAGCAGCACCAGAGCCGCGCTGAAATTGAAGCACTGATCGAGGGTATCAGCGAGAAGGAGGATCAGCTGCTGCTCGGTTGGCGCGATGTACCCACCGACAACAGCGGCCTGGGTCAGAGCGTCAAAGCGGTTGAGCCTGTGGTTCGCCAGCTGTTCATCAGCTGTGGCGAGACCTGCCCGACGCAGGATGAATTCGAGCGCAGGCTTTTCATCATTCGCAAACAGATCGAACATCAGGTCCGTGGATCCGACTGGGAAGGCCGCGAAAATTTCTACATTCCCTCACTGTCCAGCCGCACCCTGCTGTACAAGGGTATGCTGCTGGCGAATCAGGTTGACGCCTATTACCGGGACCTGAAAGATGAACGGGTTGTATCGGCCATGGCCCTGGTACACCAGCGCTTCTCCACCAATACCTTCCCTTCATGGGACCTGGCGCAGCCGTTCCGCATGATTGCGCACAACGGTGAGATCAACACCCTGCGCGGCAATGTCAACTGGATGCGCGCGCGCCGTCATTCCATGGCTTCCGAGCTGTTTGGTGCCGATCTGGAAAAAGTCTGGCCGCTGATCCCCGAGGGCCGGTCTGACTCCGCCTGCTTCGACAATGCGCTGGAACTGCTGGTCGCCGGCGGTTACTCCATGGCGCACGCCATGATGATGCTGATACCGGAAGCCTGGGCCGGCAACCCGCTGATGGACGCAAGCCGCAAGGCATTCTACCAGTATCACGCTGCCCTCATGGAACCCTGGGACGGGCCGGCCGCGGTGGCTTTTACCGACGGCCGCCAGATCGGTGCAACCCTGGACCGCAACGGCCTGCGTCCGGCGCGTTACCTGATCACCGACGATGATCTCGTTATTATGGCCTCGGAAATGGGCGTTCTCACAATCCCAGACCGCAAAATCGTCAAAAAATGGCGCCTGCAGCCCGGCAAGATGTTTCTTATTGACCTGGAGCAGGGCCGTATCATAGACGATGCGGAGCTGAAGAATGAACTGTCCGCCAGTCACCCCTACCAGCAATGGCTGGACAAAAGCCAGATCCATCTGAAGAACCTGCCCGCCAACGTAAACGGCGCTGGTGGCGACCCGGAAACACTGCTGGATCGACAGCAGGCCTTTGGCTACACCCAGGAAGACCTCAAGATTCTGATGACGCCAATGGCGGTCACCGGCCAGGAAGGCATTGGTTCCATGGGCGCCGACAGCCCGGTTGCTGTGCTGTCGAACAAGGCCAAACCGCTGTTTAATTATTTCAAACAGAATTTCGCCCAGGTCACAAACCCACCGATCGATCCTATTCGAGAAGAGCTGGTCATGTCGCTGGTGTCGCTGATCGGTCCGCGCCCCAACCTGCTCGATCTGCACAGCGGCGGCAAGCACATGCGCCTTGAGATCAGTCAGCCAATCCTGACCAACAAGGATCTGGAACGCATCCGTAACATCGAAAAGACGACTGAAGGTGCTTTCCGCACCAGGACCATCGACATCTGCTATGCCGCCGCTCAAGGCGCTGCCGGTATGGAGGATGCGCTGACTTCAGTGTGTGAACAGGCTGAAACCGCGGTACGGGAAGGCTTTAATATCCTGATTCTGTCCGACCGTTCCGTATCGGCGCAGGGCATACCGATACCGGCCCTGCTGGCTACTTCGGCGGTCCACCATCACCTGGTACGTGCCGGCCTGCGCACCGAGTCGGGGTTGGTGCTGGAGACCGGCGCCGCGCGCGAAGTCCATCAGTTTGCCGTACTGGCCGGTTACGGCGCCGAAGCCATCAACCCCTACCTGGCCTTCGAGACACTGGCAGCGATGAAAGACGATCTGCCGGAAGCACTCGACGAGGCCGAGATCAACAAACGCTACATAAAAGCCGTTGGCAAGGGCCTGCTGAAAGTATTTTCCAAGATGGGTATCTCCACCTATCAGTCCTACTGTGGCGCACAGATTTTCGACGGCGTCGGTTTGAAGACCGAATTTGTCGAAAAATACTTCACCGGTACCGCCAGTATGGTGGAAGGCGTCGGTATCGAGGAAATCGCCGAAGAGGCGGTACGCTGGCACCGCGATGCCTACGGTGACAACCCGGTCTATGCCGACGCGCTGGATGTCGGTGGTGATTATGCCTTCCGTATTCGCGGTGAAGACCACATGTGGACACCGGATACCATCTCCAGCTTACAGCACGCCACCCGTGCCAATGACGCCAGAACATATGATGAATACTCGCGCCTGGTGAACGAACAGAACGAAAACCTGCGCACCCTGCGCGGCCTGTTCGAGCTGAAGCTTGCCGGTGAAGCCGTGCCACTGGACGAAGTGGAACCAGCCAGTGAAATCGTTAAGCGATTCGCTACCGGCGCCATGTCTTTCGGCTCGATTTCCTGGGAAGCCCATACCACGCTGGCGATTGCCATGAACCGCCTGGGCGGGAAATCCAATACAGGAGAGGGCGGCGAAGAACGCAGCCGCTTCAAAGCGATGGAAAACGGCGATTCCATGCGTTCAGCCATTAAACAGGTGGCGTCCGGTCGTTTCGGTGTCACCACGGAGTACCTGGTGAACGCCAACGATATCCAGATCAAGATGGCGCAGGGTGCCAAGCCGGGTGAAGGCGGCCAGTTGCCCGGTCACAAAGTCAACGAATGGATCGCCAAAGTGCGCCACTCGACACCTGGCGTCGGCCTGATTTCACCACCACCCCATCATGACATCTATTCGATCGAGGATCTTGCCCAGCTGATCCATGATCTTAAGAATGTGAACCCGAAAGCCCGTATCAGTGTAAAACTGGTGTCGGAAGTCGGTGTCGGCACGGTAGCCGCCGGTGTATCCAAAGCACACGCCGACCATGTCACCATCGCCGGTTACGATGGCGGTACCGGCGCTTCGCCGCTGACATCGATCCGCCACGCCGGCAGCCCCTGGGAACTGGGACTGGCGGAAACCCATCAGACACTTGTGCTGAACAGGTTGCGCGGCCGTATTTCCGTACAGGTCGACGGTGGTATGCGTACCGGCCGTGACGTGGTGATCGGTGCATTGCTGGGTGCCGACGAATTCGGTTTCGCCACCGCGCCTTTGATCGTCACAGGCTGCATCATGATGCGCAAGTGCCACCTCAACACCTGCCCGGTCGGCGTCGCCACCCAGGACGAAGAATTACGCAAGCGCTTTACCGGAAAACCGGAACACCTGGTGAACTACTTCTTCTTTGTTGCCGAAGAAATTCGCCAACTGATGGCCAAACTCGGCTTTCGCAAGTTTAGCGACATGATTGGACGTATGGACAAGCTGGACATGCGTAGCGCCATCGGCCACTGGAAAGCCAAAGGCCTGGATTACACACGCATCCTGCACAAACCGGAAGCAGGCCCGGACGTTGCTATCTTTAATAATGAAACGCAGGACCACGGCCTGGAAAAAGCGCTCGACAACAAGTTGATTGAACAGGCCAAACCGGCGCTGGAGCGTGGTGAGACCGTAAAAATTGAAACACCGATCACAAACGTCAACCGCACCGTCGGCGCTATGCTGTCCGGCCGTATTGCCGAACGTTATGGCCTCGAAGGTCTCCCCGAGGACACCATCCATGTCAAACTCAAGGGCGTAGCCGGTCAAAGTTTCGGCGCCTGGGTGACGCACGGTGTCAGCCTGGAACTGGAAGGTGAAGGTAACGACTACGTCGGCAAAGGCCTGTCCGGTGGCCGGCTGGTGGTCTATCCACCCGCTGACTGCCCTATCGTTGCGGAACAGAACATTATCGTCGGCAACACGGTTTTGTACGGTGCAATTTCCGGCGAATGCTATTTTCGCGGTGT
This sequence comes from uncultured Gammaproteobacteria bacterium, assembly GCA_965603065.1. Lineage (GTDB taxonomy): Bacteria > Pseudomonadota > Gammaproteobacteria > DSM-19610 > DSM-19610 > Thiogranum. Next base: position 10,051 of record CBFDBP010000002.1, on the reverse strand, counting down.
AGCCGGTGAACGCTTTGCTGTACGCAACTCCGGCGCCAGCGCGGTGATCGAGGGTGTTGGTGACCACGGCTGCGAATACATGACCGGCGGCGTGGTGGTCGTGCTCGGTGAAACCGGACGTAATTTCGCCGCCGGCATGAGCGGAGGTATCGCATACGTGCTCGATGCAAACGGCGGATTCAGGGAGCGCTGCAATCTCGCCATGGTGGAACTGGAACCGATCCCTGAAGAAGACGACGCACTGGAAGCACTGGATCATCAGGGCGGCGATCTGGAAACCCACGGCAAAGTGGATATCAGTTCCGACATGACCCGCTACGATGCCTTGAGACTGCGCCGCCTGATCGAGAAACACGCCCACTACACCGGCAGTAGCGTGGCACAGGCTGTTCTCGACAACTGGAATGAGACTCTGCCGAAATTTGTGAAAGTGATGCCCGTCGACTACCGCCGCGCACTGGAAGACATGAAGCGGGCGCAGGTCGATGAGCTGGCGGCGGCAGCGAGTGGCTGATCGGGATGCTTCATTAATCCCTGCGAAGGATACCAAGGTATATGTTGCTTGAGCTTCGCTTTCTTTGTGTCAGAACTGAATATTAGACGAATCAAATAAATAGCTATGGGTAAACCAACCGGATTCATGGAATACACGCGGCAGGATCGCGCTTACAAGCCCGTCGAAGAGCGCATCAAGCACTTCGAGGAATTTGTCATTCCGTTAAACGATCAGGAGCTGAAGGAGCAGGGTGCGCGCTGTATGGACTGCGGCATCCCCTTCTGTCACCAGGGCTGCCCGGTCAACAACATCATACCGGACTGGAATGACCTGGTGTGGAAAGGTGAGTGGCAACGCGCCATCAAGGTCCTGCACTCCACCAACAACTTCCCCGAGTTTACCGGCCGCATCTGCCCGGCCCCCTGTCAGGAAGCCTGTACCCTGAACCTGGCCGACGAGCCGGTCAGCATTAAAACCATCGAGTGCGCCATCGTTGACAAGGCCTGGGACAATGGCTGGATAAAACCGCTACCCGCCGAACACAAAACCGGCAAAAAGGTCGCCATCGTCGGTTCAGGCCCCGCCGGCATGGCCTGTGCACAGCAGCTGGCACGCGCCGGGCACGATGTCACCCTGTTTGAAAAGAACGATCGCATTGGCGGCTTGCTGCGCTACGGCATCCCCGATTTCAAAATGGAAAAACGCCTGATTGACCGCCGCTGCGAACAAATGAAAGCGGAAGGCGTCATCTTCAAGCCCGGCACCCACGTCGGTTCCGACATCACCAGCGCACAATTGATGAACGAGTTTGACGCCGTGGCGTTAACCGGCGGCTCCGAACAGCCCCGGGATCTGCCGGTAACGGGCCGTGAACTGGAAGGGGTTCACTTTGCCATGCAGTTCCTGCCTCAGCAGAACAGGCGCGAAGCCGGCGACACCGTAGCCTCTGATCTGTCCATCACGGCGACGGACAAACATGTTATTGTCATCGGTGGCGGTGACACCGGTTCCGACTGTATCGGCACGTCCATCCGTCAAGCTTGCAAGTCCGTCACCCAGCTTGAAATCCTGCCCAAACCACCGGAACGGGAAGACAAGGGCCTGACCTGGCCTGACTGGCCCAACAAGATGCGTACCTCATCGTCCCAGGAAGAAGGCACCACACGTGACTGGTGTGTTGCCAGCAAAGAATTCATCGGCGAAAACGGCAAGCTCAGCAAGATCCGCTGCATTCGTGTCGAATGGCGAAAGGATGATCAGGGCGCCTGGCAAATGAATGAAATCGAAGGCAGCGAATTCGAACTCGATGCCGACCTGGTGCTGCTCGCGATGGGTTTTATCCATCCCGTGCATGAAGGCATACTGAATGATCTGGGCGTCGACTACGATGCACGCGGCAACGTCAAGGGCGACACGGAAACGGCGGATGCCTACAAGACGTCAATCGACAAAGTGTTTGCCGCCGGTGACATGCGGCGCGGGCAATCGCTGGTAGTCTGGGCGATTCGGGAAGGCCGGCAATGTGCGCGGGCGATTGATGAATTCCTGATGGGATCATCTGAATTACCACGCTAGTCTACCTCGTCTCTAGGAGCCTGTCGGACTTATGAGCGAACTGAAAAACGACCGCCTGCTACGGGCCCTGCTACGCCAACCGGTAGACGTCACTCCTGTATGGATGATGCGCCAGGCCGGACGTTACCTGCCGGAATACCGTGAAACCAGAAAAAAAGCCGGCAGCTTCATGAAGCTGTGCACCAACCCTGAGCTGGCCTGTGAAGTCACCCTGCAGCCGCTGGAACGCTTTCCATTGGACGCCGCGATCCTGTTCTCGGATATCCTCACTATTCCCGACGCCATGGGCCTGGGCCTGTATTTTGCCGAGGGTGAGGGCCCGCGTTTCAAAAACCCGCTGCGTGATGAGAAACAGATTCATGCCCTCGCTGTCCCCGATCCGGAAACCGAGCTTCGTTACGTGATGGATGCCGTGCGTACCATTCGTCGCGAACTCAACGGCCGTGTTCCGCTTATCGGTTTTTCCGGCAGTCCGTGGACCCTGGCGACTTACATGGTGGAAGGCGCTTCCAGTAAAGATTTCAGCATCATCAAGGCCATGATGTACGAACGCCCTGAGCTGCTTGATCAGCTGCTTGATACTGTCGCCGAGTCGGTAACGCTGTATCTCAATGCACAGATAGAAGCCGGTGCCCAGACGGTAATGATTTTTGACACCTGGGGCGGCGCACTGACCCCCAGTGATTACTGTCGTTTCTCGCTGAAACCCATGGAACGCATCATCCAATCACTGAAACGGGAAAACGATGGACGCAAAGTGCCGGTCATACTGTTTACAAAAAACGGTGGGCAGTGGCTGGAAGCCATGACCGATACCGGCGCCGACGCCCTGGGTCTGGACTGGACCACCGACCTGGCAGACGCCCGCCGTCGCGTCGGTAATCAGGTCGCATTACAGGGCAATCTGGACCCATCCGTGCTTTATGCGTCACCGCAGCATATCCGTGAACAAGTCGCCAAAGTGCTGGCCAGTTTCGGTAAAGGCAATGGCCACGTGTTCAACCTGGGGCACGGTATCCATCCCGGCATACCCCCGCAACACGCGGCAGCCATGATCGAGGCAGTCCACGAGCTCAGCCCGCCTTATCACCGATAAACCACGCCTCAGTTCTGGCTGGCCCGTTCCCGATTTGTGACAACTCCAGTATGGCGTGAAAGTAAACGGCGTGGGATCACATGCCGTGCCTGGCGACATTCAGCGTGTCTCGCTCAACAGCGTATCAATCATGCTTTGCGCCTGTGAGAGGTAGCCACCACCGAACAGATTATAGTGGTTGAGAACGTGGTACAGATTGTATAGTTTTTTACGCACTGAATAGCCCGCATCCAGCGGCCACGCCTGTCGGTATGCTGCGTAAAATTCATGACTGAAACCACCAAACAGTTCTGTCATCGCCAGATCGGCTTCCCGATCACCGTAGTAGACCGCCGGATCAAATATTGTCGGTTGCCCCGCACGTGTGAAGGCGTAGTTTCCTGACCAGAGGTCGCCATGCAACAGAGAGGGCTCCGGTTCATGCCCGACCATAAAATCCGCCAGACATTCAATCAAGCGGTAACCCTGATCCTTTGAACGGCTACCCGCACCGCGCGCAACGGCGAGATCGAGCTGAAATCTCAACCTGTACTCCGCAAAGAAAATCAACCAGTCCGCTTCATGCCGGTTGTGTTGCTCGGTCGAACCAATGGTATTGTCACGATACCAGCCAAACTGGTCGGAGGTGACCCGATGCATCGCTGCCAGACCTTCTCCCAGCGCGGCCGATGACCCGGAATTTCCCAACTCCAGGTATTCGAGCACCAGAAAAGCCTGTTGCCCTGCGACCCCCCAGACGAGCGGATTGGGAACACGTAACGATTCCGACTGCTGCAGTTCCTCCAGGCCTTCAGCCTCAGCCGTGAACATATCCAGACCATCGGCAGTACTTACTTTGGCAAAGAATGGCCCCTTATTGGACTCAACACGGAACGCCTGATTGATGCAGCCTCCACCGACCGCTCTGGGCACGTCCAGGCACACGCTGCTACCCAGGGTTGCTGAAAGCGACTGCTCGACTTGTCGCCAGAAAGCCATTGTTTTCTTACCTTTTCAGGGGAACGCCGGGAGAATGAGCAGGTCCCTTCACATTTTCAGGCGTTCGTGCATAGGGCTGCTGCGCGGGAAATGGGCTTTGAGAAACTCCATCTGATCGGCCAAGACGCGTTTACCCTGCAGATAGATGTACTCCGCATGCGTCGGCAGAAACGGTACCGCCATCAATTCCATACCGGCCTCTTCAGGCCGGCGACCGGCCTTGTGATTATTGCAGCGACGACAGGCAGTTACCACATTGGTCCAGATATCCCGACCGTTCTGACTGGTGGGCGTAACATGATCGCGTGACAAATCAAGCGCCTGGAAGCGTTCGCCACAATACATACACAGATGGGCATCACGCTTGAACAGGGCGGGGTTATTCAGGGGAGGGACATAGCGGTCGCGAGCCTTGATCAGCACCTTGTTGCTGCCGTAGGTAGCGATAATGGAATTGACATCAACCCGGCTTTGACAACCGGTGAGAGCGCAAATACCACCGTGCACGCGATACAGCAGGATGCCGCAGCTGTAGGCCACTTGCCCGAGGTGGTACATCCGCACTGCCTCCTGGTAATTGACCCATTCCAGCGGCATGCCAGATACATCGGTTCGCAGGACTTGATGATGCAAGTCGTACACGCGGTACCTCTCAATCGCCGAGTTTATACATTTATCCCAAATAATCTGTATGTTGTAAACAGTCAGATTACGGAATGCACGGCGTTGTCAGCTTTCGTGGACATTTCATCGGTGACTGGAATCCGCTATCATGCCGCTTTTTCCGGGTTTCGGTCCCTTTATGGGCCAATTTGTGTCTTTTCGCAACAAAAACATCGGCCGCTGTCACTACCCACCGGCCGGTACAGCTTCTGGAGTATGTACAGATGCCGATTTGCTTGGGCGTCCCCAAAGAAATCGAACACGGTGAGCACCGGGTCGCCCTGGTACCTACGGTCGCCGAACGTTTCAAAAAAATGGGTGTGGAGGTTCTGCTGGAAAGCGGTGCAGGCACGGGCAGTTATTATCCTGACAAAGCTTATGACAGTGCCACCATCGTCAACAGTGCCGGTGAGCTATACCAGCGATCCGACCTGATTTTGAAAATTCAGCCACCGACCGAAGCCGAAATTGAACACATGAAGGAAGGCGCGGTTGTAGTCGGGATGATGCTGCCCTATCGCTACCCGGAACGGGTCAAAAAAATGCGTGACCGCAGGATCCTCAGTTTTGCCATGGAACTGGTTCCGCGCATTTCGCGCGCCCAGAGTATGGACGTGCTGTCTTCGCAGGCATCGATCGCGGGTTACAAAGCGGTATTGATAGCCGCCAACCGCTTCGGCGGTTTCTTCCCCATGCTGACCACAGCGGCCGGCACTATCCGTCCGGCAAAGGTGCTGGTCATCGGCGCCGGTGTCGCCGGCCTGCAGGCCATCGCCACCGCCAAGCGCCTGGGCGCCATGGTGGAGGGCTATGATGTGCGTAGTGCCACCAGAGAGCAGGTAGAGTCACTGGGTGCGAAATTCGTCGATACCGGCGTTTCCGCCGACGGCAGCGGTGGCTATGCGCGTGAATTGACTGATGAAGAAAAACAGCTACAGCAGGAAGTTCTGAATAAACACATCGCAGCAGCAGACGCGGTGATCACCACAGCAGCCATTCCGGGCAAGCCATCACCGAAAATCATCCGCAAGGACGTAGTCGAACAAATGAAACCGGGTGCCGTCATCATCGACCTGGCTGCCGAGGGCGGTGGCAACTGCGAAGTCACCGAACCTGGCGAACAGGTTATTTTTAACGATGTGCTTGTCTACGGTCCACTCAACGTGCCCGGTGAGTTGCCGGTGCACGCCTCGGAAATGTACTCCAGGAACCTGCTCAACTTCCTCACGCCGATGATCAAGGACGGTGAATTCGAACCTGACTGGGACGATGAGGTCATCGCCGGCAGCACCCTGACCCGTGATGGCGAAATCAAGCACGCTGCGACACGCGAACAAATCGAAGCATAAATCTGGAAATAGCAACTATGATCGAAGGTTTTACCGCATTATATATTTTTATGCTGGCCGGCTTCACCGGTTACGAGGTCATCTCCCGGGTACCGGTCATCCTCCACACCCCGCTGATGTCAGGCTCAAACTTTGTGCACGGCATTGTATTGGTAGGCGCCATGGTGGCTCTGGGGCACGCAGAAACGAATATGGAAATACTGATTGGATTTATTGGCGTGTTGCTCGGTGCAGGTAACGCAGTCGGCGGTTATGTGGTCACGGAACGCATGCTGGAAATGTTCAAGAGCAGCAAGGAGGCCAAATAGATGAGCCTCGCAATTGATGTCAGTTATTTCCTCGCCGCCGCACTGTTTATCCTTGGCTTGAAACGGATGAGTTCACCGGTGACGGCGCGCGCTGGTATCGTCTGGGCCGGTGCCGGTATGGTGGTCGCCACCCTGATCACCTTCCTGACACCGGGCATGCATAACTATGGCTGGATGACACTGGCAATCGCCATCGGCGGTGGTCTGGCCTGGTACTCCGGCAAGAAGGTCGCCATGACCGATATGCCGCAGATGATCGCTATCTACAACGGCATGGGTGGCGGTGCGGCGGCGGCCATTGCCGCTGTTGAACTGATGGGAGGCGAGTTTCACTCATCGACTTTCCAGGTGCTCGCGGTTATCGGCGCCCTGATCGGTTCGGTCGCCTTTTCCGGTTCCATGGTTGCTTTTGCCAAGCTGCAGGGCCTGATAAAACGGTCACTGGTTTTCCCCGGGCAACAACTGTTCAATCTGCTGGTATTCGGCGGCGCACTGGTGTTCGGCTTCATGCTGATGGGCACTGACCAGCCAGGCAGTTTAAGCATTCTTGTATTCTTCGGCCTGGCATTGCTGTTCGGCATCCTCATGACCCTGCCCATCGGTGGCGCCGATATGCCGGTCGTCATTTCCCTCTACAACGCCCTGACCGGGCTGGCGGTTGCCTTTGAGGGTTTCGTGCTGAGCAACGCCGCCATGATCATCGCCGGTACCGTGGTCGGATCAGCCGGTACCCTGCTGACCCAGTTGATGGCCAGGGCCATGAACCGCTCACTGTCCAATGTGCTGTTCTCCGGTTTTGGCTCCGGGGCAGTGAGCAGTGCTGAGCAGGACAGCGAAGGCACTATGAAGGAAATCGATGCAACCGATGCCGCCGTCATGATGGCTTACGCCGAAAAAGTCATCATCGTGCCGGGTTACGGTATGGCCGTTGCCCAGGCCCAGCACAAGGTCTGGGAATTTGCCCGCTTTCTCGAAGAGCGTGACGTCAAGGTTAAATTCGCCATTCACCCGGTAGCCGGCCGTATGCCGGGACATATGAACGTACTACTGGCCGAAGCGGGTGTTCCCTACGACAAGATCTACGATCTGGACGAGATCAACAACGAATTTCCTCAGGCTGATGTCGCCCTGGTGATTGGCGCCAACGACGTCGTCAACCCGGTGGCACGCAGCAACCCGGACAGCCCTATCTATGGCATGCCCATTCTCGATGTCGACAAAGCCAGGAATGTCATCTGTGTCAAACGCGGTAAGGGCAAAGGCTTCTCGGGCGTCGAGAACGCACTGTTCTTTCTGGACAATACCCGCATGTTGTACGGTGACGGCCAGGAAGTGGCCGGTAAACTCATTGCCGAGCTCAAACAGCTCTGAAAAATTCCACCGCGCAGAGTACGCTGATCCTTGAAATTGCGGTCCCTTCACCGCTGTTCCGCAGTTTTGACTACCGCGCACCGGAGACTATCCACAGCAGGCAGGCTGTACCCGGGGTACGTGTACTTGTCCCGTTCGGGCACCGACAACTTGTCGGTATCCTGCTGACGAGCAAACAGCACACCGATGTTGCCGCGGGAAAACTGAAAAGTGCGCTGCAGATTCTCGACACTGAACCCGTGTTTGCAAGCGACCTGTTGCAACTGCTGAGCTGGGCGGCAGTCTACTACCATCACCCCATTGGAGAAACACTCGCCACGGCGTTGCCTGTTCTGCTGCGCAAGCCTGGCAAAACACCCGACATGCGTGTCAAGGTCTGGCAACTAAGCGATGCCGGGCATCAACAGCTGGAGCGGGGTCTGAACCGTGCACCGCGCCAGCTGTCTGTACTGAACCAACTCAAGGCACATCCACAGGGTCTGGTGCGCGAAACACTTTCAGTACCGCTTGCTGTGCTGAAAACTCTGCAACAGAAAGGCTGGATCGTTTGCCTTGATGCCGCTCCTGAGCGGGCACAGGAAATCCTCTATTCATCGCAGGCGCTGCATTCGCTGACTGAGCCGCAGGAAAAAGCCGTCAAGGCCGTGCAGACAGCGTTTGAAAGTTTCAGCACTTTCTTACTGGAAGGCGTTACCGGCAGTGGCAAAACCGAAGTCTACCTGCAACTGATTGAACCACTGCTGCAAGACCATCGGCAGGTGCTGGTGCTGGTACCGGAAATCGGCCTCACCCCGCAGCTGATTGATCGCTTCCGGCAGCGCTTTACGGTGGATGTCGCCGTGCTGCACTCCGGATTGAGCGACAGCCAGCGGCTGCGCGCCTGGCAACAGGCGGCCGACGGCACAGCCAGACTGATTCTGGGAACCCGCTCGGCGATTTTCACGCCGCTGAAGAATCCGGGCCTGATCATTGTCGATGAAGAACACGACAGCTCATTCAAACAACAGGAGGGCTTGCGCTATTCGGCTCGCGATCTGGCGGTGTGGCGTGCCCACCAGCTGAATATACCGGTTATGCTGGGTTCCGCCACACCTTCGCTGGAAAGCCTTTATAACGCGCGGCAGGGGCGCTATCAGCTGCTGCTGCTCCCCGAACGTGCCGGCCAGGCGCTGGCGCCGAAAATGCACCTGCTCGATCTTCGCCACCAGCCGATGCGTGATCTGCTCAGCGCAGTGTTGCTGGATGCCATGGATGTGCACCTGAAGCGTGGTGGACAGATTCTGCTGTTCCTGAACCGGCGTGGTTTTGCACCGGTGCTGTTATGCCATGCCTGTGGCTGGGTCTCCGAATGCCGGCGCTGCGATGCCCGCATGACGCTGCACCAGCGTCGCGGCGAGCTGCGCTGCCATCACTGTGGCAGTCAGCGACGCGTGGATGCTTTTTGTCCCTCCTGCGGCAGCAGCGAATTACTCGGTATCGGCGAAGGTACCGAGCGTGTCGAACAGGCGCTGTTGCAGCGGTTTCCCAACGACCCGGTGCTGCGCATCGATCGTGACACCACACGACGCAAGGGCCAGTTGGAAGATGCGCTGTGCGATGCCCAGGCCGGCAAGGCGCGTATTCTGCTCGGCACCCAGATGCTCGCCAAAGGCCACCATTTCCCCAACGTCACCCTGGCGGCCATACTGGATGCCGACCAGGGTCTGTTCAGCAGCGATTTCCGCGCCAGCGAGCGCATGGCTCAGCTGATCATCCAGGTTGCCGGGCGCGCCGGGCGCGCCGATAAGCCGGGCGAAGTCATTATTCAGACCCACCACCCGGACCATCCGCTGTTACGCCAGCTGGTCGAACAGGGTTACCCGGCCTTTGCCGAAGCGGCGCTGCGGGAAAGGCAGGACACGCTGTTGCCGCCCTATGCCAGCATGGCGCTGCTGCGCGCTGAAGCAACAGACGCCGAGCATCCCCGGGCATTCCTCGAGTCGGCACGGGAGCTGGCCGAACCCCGGATGAGCGATAGTTTGCAGCTGTGGGGCCCGGTGGCGGCGCCCATGGAACGCCGTGCCGGGCGCTACCGGGCCCAGCTCCTGGTGCAGACCAGCAACAGGTCCGAGTTGCAGCAATTGCTCAAACACTGGGTTCCACAGCTTGAAACACTGAAACAGGCACGACGGGTTCGCTGGTCGATCGACGTTGACCCGGTCGACATGTTTTAAGC
>CBFDBP010000001.1:0-50350 GCA_965603065.1 uncultured Gammaproteobacteria bacterium | reverse complement strand
TCAAGCGATGGAAACTGCAAGTGCATTCAAGTACATTGCTTGTTGGATACGCGGTTGAGCTGTTCCTGAAAGCAGGTTTGACTAGATTATACGTCGGGTGCTCCAAGGAACTGTTTCAGAAAGATGTAAAGGGCCGCTACAGCCACGACCTCATAAAACTCTCAAAATCAGTCGAATATTCAGGCTTGACGGGGAATCGCGAACAACTAAAACAGCTAAAGAAAGTTACCCTAAGCGAGGGACGGTAGATAAGCGTAGACATAAAAAGACTTGTAATCAAGGATTTCAGATGCTTAATGGACGTGTGTAGACGGAATAATGGCCTCCTCGGGCCGGTTTTTTATTGAGTCCATTCAAAACACCCGCAGAGAAAACAGTCGAAATAATTGTATTCCGCCAGTAATAAAACGTATCGCGGACGCTTTGCGCCCTCGCCCACCGGACCACTGCATTTTGGTTCGCTGATCGCAGCGGTTGGCAGTTTTCTCGATGCCCGTTCACGTGGTGGTGAGTGGCTGGTGCGCATGGAAGACCTCGATCCACCCAGGGAAGTACGTGGTGCCGCCGACGATATTCTTCGCACCCTGGAAGCCTTTGGTCTTTACTGGGACAGCGAGGTCAGGTATCAGAGTCAGCGTCATGACGCCTATCAGCAGGTCCTGGAACAGCTTGAGCATGCACAGCTGGTATATCCCTGCGGCTGCTCACGCAAGGATGTCCAGGAAAATGTCGCACGCAGCGGCAGTAGCAACGTCTACCCGGGCACCTGCCGTAACGGACTGCCTCAAGGCCGTGAAGCGCGTGCCCTGCGTCTGCGCGTGGCAGACCTTGATGTCCGTTTCGGTGATCGCCTGCAGGGTGATATCGAGGAATGGCTGCCTGCAAAAAGCGGCGATTTTATCATCCGGCGAGCAGACGGGCTGTTCGCCTATCAGCTGGCAGTGGTCGTTGACGACGCCGAGCAGGGTATAACCGATGTCGTTCGTGGCGCCGATTTACTCGATTCCACCTGCCGACAGATCTTTCTGCAGCAGTCACTGGGATACGCGCTGCCCCGTTACCTTCATCTGCCCGTCGCGGTTAACGAAAGCGGTGAAAAGCTGAGCAAGCAAACCAACGCGCCCGCTGTCTCTCCGCAACAGGCCGTATCGTCGCTGACCGCAGCCCTGTGCTTTCTCGGTCAGCGCGTGCCCGCAGGACTCGAAAACAGCCAGCTGGCCGATTTCTGGGCCTGGGCGGTGCCTAACTGGCAAGCGGGGCGGATTCCCAATACCCGAATGATCGAGGTACACTAGTCGCTACTATGCCGCCAGGCCAAATAAAAATCCGGCTCTAGCTAAAGAGCCTAGCCATACCAGCCAGAGGAGCATCCAGATGTCTGAGGAAAAGATCTATCCAGTACCCGAATCTTTCGCTGCGCAGGCACATATCGATGCAGCCCTTTACCAGGAGATGTACAAACACTCCGTAGATGACCCCGAAGGATTCTGGGCGGAACAGGCTGAAAAGTTCGTCAGCTGGTACAAACCCTGGAACAAGGTGCTGGAATGGGATTTCAGCGAGGGTAAAATAAGCTGGTTTGAGGGCGCCGAACTCAACGTCTGTTACAACTGTGTGGACCGTCACCTGGAAAGCCGCGGTGACCAGGTCGCTATTATCTGGGAAGGCGACGATCCCAACGAAGACAAGAAAATCACTTACCGCGAACTGCACAGGGAAGTGTGCAGCTTTGCCAATGTTCTGAAAGCACGCGGTGTGCAAAAAGGTGATCGGGTCTGTATCTATCTGCCTATGATCCCGGAAGCTGCCTACGCCATGCTGGCCTGCGCGCGCATCGGTGCCGTTCACTCTGTGGTTTTCGGTGGTTTTTCTCCCGAATCCATCAAGGACCGCATCCTGGATTCGGACTGTCGGGTTGTTATCACCGCCGATGAAGGCATACGTGGTGGCAAAGCCGTGCCCCTCAAGAGCAACACCGACAAGGCACTGGAATCCTGCCCCAATGTGCACACCGTCGTTGTCGTCAAGCGGACCGGTGGCGATGTGCAATGGCATGCGCAACGTGATGTCTGGCTGCACGAGATCGCCGGCACAGTTGACAGTGACTGTGAGCCGGCGCGGATGGACGCCGAAGATCCGCTGTTTATCCTCTACACCTCGGGCTCCACCGGCAAGCCCAAAGGTGTATTGCATACCAGCGGTGGCTATCTGTTATTCGCCGCGATTACACACAAGTACGTGTTCGACTACCATGACGGGGAACATTACTGGTGTACCGCAGATGTCGGCTGGATTACCGGACATACCTATATCCTGTACGGACCGCTGAACAACGGCGCGACCACCCTGATGTTCGAAGGCATACCCACCTACCCTGACGCATCGCGCTTGTGGCAGGTCTGCGACAAGCACCAGGTCACCACCTTCTACACGGCACCGACCGCCATCCGCGCACTGATGCGCGAAGGCGAGGAACCGGTCAGGAAGACTTCGCGCAGTTCGCTGCGCCTGCTGGGTACGGTCGGCGAACCGATAAACCCGGAAGCCTGGGAGTGGTATCACAAGGTAGTTGGCGATGCGCGCTGCCCGATCGTGGATACCTGGTGGCAAACCGAAACCGGTGGCCATCTGATCACACCACTACCCGGCGCCACGGCACTCAAACCGGGTTCGGCCACAACCCCGTTTTTTGGCGTTGTTCCCGCCCTGGTCGACAACGAAGGCGATCTGTTGGAAGGCGCAGCGGAAGGTAACCTGGTCATCACCCGCCCCTGGCCCGGCCAGATGCGGACAGTGTACGGTGATCACCAGCGCTTCATAAACACCTATTTCTCCACCTATCCGGGCATGTATGTTACCGGCGATGGTGCACGACGCGATGAGGACGGTTATTACTGGATTACCGGTCGTGTCGACGATGTGCTGAACGTTTCCGGCCACCGTCTCGGTACGGCTGAACTGGAAAGCGCCCTGGTCCTGCACAATGATGTCGCCGAAGCCGCCGTCGTCGGTTATCCACACGACATCAAGGGTCAGGGTATCTATGCGTATGTGACGCTGGTCAAGGGTGTCGAATACACCGATGCACTTAAAACGGAACTGATCAGACTGGTGCGTAATGAAATCGGCCCTATCGCCACCATAGACGTCATACAATGGGCACCGGGCCTGCCGAAAACCCGCTCCGGAAAAATCATGCGGCGAATCCTGCGCAAGATTGCAGCCAATGAAATCGACAGCCTCGGCGACACCTCAACGCTGGCTGACCCTGGCGTAGTCGATGATCTTAAGGCCAATCGCGAGAGCCAATAAGATATCTATCCATTGGACAAAATGCAGCCATCCAGCGTCTTCAAACCGGCCTGGTGGCTGCCCGGGCCCCATTTACAGACACTGTTTCCGCACATCTTCCGTAAGCAGAGCCTGCCCGCGCTCACTCGTGAGCGCATAGAACTGGATGATGGTGATTTCCTCGACATCGACTGGAGCGGAAACAACAGCGGCCCACTGGTGCTTTTGCTGCACGGCCTGGAGGGATCGATTCGTTCGCATTACGCCACGGGTTTGATGAATTCGCTCAGCCGTTGTGGTTTTCAGGTCGTGCTGCTTAATTTTCGTGGTTGCAGCGGCGAACCCAACCGTCTGCCGAGAAGCTATCACTCAGGTGATACCGATGATGTTGATACGATTCTGGGGCGGCTGGTGAAACAAAACCCACAACGCCCTGTCTATACGGTCGGCACCTCTCTGGGTGGAAATGTGCTTTTAAAATGGCTGGGTGAAAACCCGGACCAGACACTGGTAAAGAAAGCAGTTGCCATCTCTGTGCCTTTTGAACTCCATATCGCCGCACACAGACTGGAACGCGGAGTATCCAGACTCTATCAGGCCCATCTCCTGTACAAACTGCGTCGGTCAACCCGTAGCAAAGCAGCACGCATGGCGTTACCAATCGACGTCAATTGTTTATCCCGGGTCAAATCGTTTCGTCAATTCGATGACCAGGTCACCGCACCCTTACACGGCTTTGACGGTGTCGATGATTACTATCGACGTGCCAGTAGCCGTCCCTTCATAAAAAACATCAAAACTCCCACCTTGATCCTGCATGCACTCGATGATCCGTTCATGACACCGGCTGCTGTCCCGGAGGATGATGAACTGGGCCCCGGTGTGCAACTGGAGCTTAGCGAATCCGGTGGACACGTCGGATTTGTGGGCGGTATATTGCCGTGGAAACCTCGCTACTGGATCGATGCGCGGGTCTGCACTTATCTCCAGGCACCCTGACTCAAGCAACATGACACTCAGCCGATACCTCATTCCGACTGAGGCGTCAATGCATTGGCGCCAATTTTGAGATGAGCGCCCCGGCTCCAGCAGTTCCGGTACCGGCACATCAACATAGACAGCGTTGGGGCTATACCCTATGAATTTAGCACACCTGTTCACGACCACCGCAGTTTGCCTGAGCCTGTTTTCCGGAACGCTTAACGCTACGGAAGAAGACATTTACTCGATCCACTTTTCCGAGGACGGTAAACACCTGGTCACCGGTGGCGCCAGTGGTTTTACTCTGGCCGATACACAGGAACACTCCGGCGGAATAAAAATCTGGAACAGCGAAACAGGTACCCTGGAAGAAGCTCTCGGTCAGCGTTCGGACCTGGACAACATATTCGGTCAACAGTACGGTCGTGTCGGCAGCAGCCGCTGGGGTATCAGTAACTTCAAGGATGTCGTGCTGAACGGAACCTATCCCAATGGCAAGGTTCTGGTACTACCGAGTTCACTGGGACGCATGGTGAACAATGATCACGTCCAGATGCCCGGGTTCATCGGCGGCTATATGGATTTCTCCGCCAAGCGAGCCAACCGCATTGAATTTTCGCAGCTGCGCAAAGAGAAAGGTAACTGTGATCCGAAAACCGGCTTCCATGATTACATAGGCCCTGTCGTTCCCTCCAACAACGGCCACTATGCAGCCATTGTTGTGAATACCTGTAAGACAACGGCAGCCAAAGATGGCCAAAATCCTGGTTTTAAATATCGTTCTGACCTGCATATCATGGACCTCGCCAAATTCAAGGTCACTGAGTCGGTAGAACATATTGACGCCGGTGTGTACGCGCTGGGTATTACCGACAGTGGAAAACGCATCGCCTTCGTGGGTAATGACCGCTTCGCTGTCATGGACCTGGACACCGGTAAACAACGTGTTGTTGAGACCTATGAAGACAGCGAATTCACGATTCCCCGCCAGTTCAGCACGCTGCAGTTCAGCACGGATGGCAAAAAGCTGATCTCTCTGCGCAATATTTATGATATTGAATCCGGCACCGAGCAAGTTCTGAAATGGGCTGAAGGTGAAGCCCACAAGCCTCGCCGCATTTCCAGTGTCAAGGTTGCACCAGACTTGAGCTACTTTTCAATTGTCATACCCAAACGCTCGCTGATCATGTTCGGTGACGATGGCCTGCCGCATTCTTATGGCAAAGCTGACAAGGTTGTACTGCTGAGCACCGAAAACGGCAAGCGCACCGAACTCGAAGTCACAAATTCCATGACCGAAGGCAAACGCTGTGTCACCGATATCTCTCCGGACAGTTCGCGGGTGGCCGTCGGCTGTAAGGGCGGCCTGCTGCGTGTCTACAACGCCAGGACAGGCAAGTTGATCTGGAACAAGCGCAATATCGGCAAAAAACAGGATAACGGCGTGATGCAGGTGCAATACGACACCCTGGACCAGCTGTACACAGTCCTGGATAACGCATCTGTCCACTAGACCATTTTCAAAGCCTCGCTAGCGGGGACAACAAGAACAAAAGGGGTTAAAAGCCCCTTTTTCTATTTGCACTGCACGCCATAAAGGATGGATACTGCTAATCAACTGGCCGGTTATGCTATTTAACATATCACACCACCAGACAGAAAAGACATCACAGGAGACCCTGCATCATGTTGCGACTGAAACAGGCTTTTGCCCTGATTCTCTGGCTTCCTTTTGCTGCGCTGGCAGAGACAGCACCCGAAGTCCCGGATTACCCCGCTGACCGGATCGCCGAGAATATTTATGTGATACACGGTCCGCTGGAATTGCCCAACCCGAAGAACCAGGGGTTTATGAATAACCCTGGTTTTGTTGTGACCTCAAAGGGCGTTGTTATCCTGGATCCAGGCTCCAGTGTTCAGTCCGGTGAAATGGTATTGCGCGCTGTGAGAAAGGTCTCGGATAAGCCGGTTGTCGCTGTCTTCAACTCGCATATCCACGGCGATCACTGGCTCGGCAATCAGGCCGTCAGAGCCGCCTACCCGCAAACCCCCATCTACGGTCACCCCAACATGATCGAATTGATCAACGCCGGCGAAGGTCAAAACTGGGTTGAACTCATGGAGCGGGTTACCGAAGGGAAAACCCGGGGCACGAAAGTCGTCAGCCCAAGTAAAGCCGTGAATCACGGTGATGAATTCCGCATCGGGGAGCACACCTTCCGTATCCATTATTACGGCAAAGCACACACGACTTCGGATATCATGGTGGAAATCGTAGAAGCCTCGGTGACGTTCCTGGGAGATAACGCCCTCAATGAACGCTTACCCCGCATCGATGATGGTAATATCCAGGGCAATATCCAGGCCTGTACGAAAATACTCGAGACCAACTCGTCCGTCTATGTCCCGGGTCACGGCCCGACCGGCGATAAATCCGTACCCGAGCGTTTCCGCAGCTATCTGGAAATTCTCTATTCGAGCGTAAAACATTACTACGACGAGGGCATGAGTGATTTTGAAATGAAACCGCAAGTCGCGGAAGCACTGAAAGACTATGCCGACTGGTCAGGATTCGATGCAGAACTCGGCAAACATATCAGCCTGACCTACCTGCAAATTGAAGAAGCCGAATTCTGACTGATTCACCAATCACGGCATCAGGCGCTTTAGCGAACCGGGATTTACCAGGATCAAGTCGCTAGAATAGTCAGCCTGCTAAGCTGTAAACAGGAGCACAGGAGTAGCAAACGATGAATGCAGACACCGTAACCACCGTAAGCAGTATCATGCAGCGTGACGTTCTCTCTGCCGAGGACAGCTGGCCCCTGCACCGACTGGCGCGCTTCCTCACCGACAACCAGATATCCGGAGCACCGGTTACATCGGAAGATGGTGAGCTTATTGGTGTGGTATCACTGACCGACATCGTACGCTATGACAGCATGCCGGAAAGCCGGGCTGAGGTACACGATACGCATGAGTACTATCTTCACACCCTGGAAATGCAGGTTACTCAGGAAGAAGCCACCGGCTTTCATGCGGAGCAGGAATCATCGGCTACCGTGAGGGATCTCATGACACCCATGATTTTCGAAGTGGATGAGAATGCCAGTATCGAGGAAGCGGCCGACACCATGGTCAAAGGGCATATCCACCGCTTGTTTGTGACGCACAACAAAAAGATCTCGGGTGTCGTCACGGCTTTGGACATGGTGGAAGTTCTTCGCAACTCGTTCGGAAAGGCTGCCGAGCTTGCGCGTGAGGCCTAAAGGGTCAGCAAGGTCAAGGTACAGCCACCACTGAATCTATCCGCGGTGACTGCCTTTTTGACCCTGGACTAACGGCTAGTTTTCACCAACGGCCTTCATGCTCAGGCGGATTCGACCCTGCTTGTCGACTTCCAGCACTTTGACCTTGATGGTGTCGCCCTCGGACAGCTTGTCGCTGACCTTCTCTACGCGCTCATCACTGATCTGGGAAATGTGTACCAGACCGTCTTTGCCCGGCAGTATGGTCACGAATGCGCCAAAGTCCATCAACTTGGCCACCTTTCCCTCATAGACAGATCCAACCTCGACGTCGGCGGTCAGCTGTTCGATGCGGCGGCGGCATTCTTCACCGGCTGCATGATCCACGGAAGCAATCTTTACGACACCACTGTCATCGATATCGATACTGGCACCGGTTTCCTCGGTCAGCGCACGGATGGTCGCGCCACCCTTGCCAATCACGTCGCGGATGCGATCCGGGTTGATCTTCATAGTGATGTAGCGCGGGGCATATTCCGACATGTCTTCACGCGGCACGCTGATCGCTTTGTTCATCTCACCAAGGATATGCAGGCGTGCTTCCTGCGCCTGTGCAAGAGCGGTCTCCATGATTTCATTGGTAATGCCATCAATCTTGATATCCATCTGCAGGGCGTTGACACCTTTCTCTGTACCGGCAACCTTGAAGTCCATGTCACCCAAGTGATCTTCATCACCCATGATATCGGTCAGAACGGCGTAATTATCGCCCTCCTTGATCAGACCCATTGCGACACCGGCAACGGGGGCTGACAGCGGTACACCGGCATCCATCATGGAGAGACTGCTGCCACAAACACTGGCCATGGAACTGGAGCCGTTGGATTCGGTGATCTCCGATACCACACGAATGGTGTACGGGAACGTTTCGGCATCGGGCATGACTGCGAGAATACCGCGCTTGGCCAGACGCCCATGACCGATTTCCCGACGTTTGGGACTGCCGACACGACCGGTTTCGCCGACACAGTAAGGTGGGAAGTTATAGTGCAGCATAAACCTTTCGCGATATGAACCCTGCAATGCATCGATGATCTGTGCATCACGCTCAGTGCCCAGGGTCGTCACAACCAGGGCCTGGGTTTCACCGCGGGTGAACAATGCGGAGCCGTGGGTTCTCGGCAGCACACCGGTGCGAACCGTGATCGGCCGAACCGTCTTTGTGTCGCGGCCGTCAATGCGGGGCTGACCTTCGATAATGCGGCTGCGAACGATACTCTTCTCCAACTTATCCATCGCACCACGAATGTCTTCGGCGCTGGGGCCACCGTCTTCATCACTGACCAGCTTATCGCTGGTTTCAGTACGTATACTGCTCAACCGTTCATAACGCGCCTGTTTGTCGGCAATCTGGTAGGCCTCGCCAAAAGCGCTTGCACCGGCATCGGCGACCGCTTTGGTCAGTTCTTCGTTACTCACGGCAGCTTGCCACTCCCAGGCCGGTGCATTCACTTCTGCGGCCAGTTCATGTATCGCGCTGATTGCAGTCTGCATCTGCTCGTGGCCGAAAACCACCGAACCCAGCATGACGTCTTCCAGAAGTTCTTTGGCTTCAGACTCGACCATCAATACCGCTTTAGCCGTACCCGCCACCACCAGATTCAGGTCTGAGTTTTCCAGCTGGCCTTGATCCGGATTCAACACATACTCACCGTCGATGTAACCAACGCGTGCCGCACCCACCGGCCCGCTGAATGGGAGACCGGAAATCGAACAGGCCGCCGATGCGCCCAGCAGGGCGGGGATATCCGGATTGACTTCAGGATCCAACGACATCACGGTAGCGATAATCTGAACTTCGTTAGTGAAGCCCTTGGGGAACAGCGGCCGGATCGGGCGATCAATCAGCCGACACAGCAGCGTTTCGTTTTCGCTGGGCCGGCCTTCACGCCGAAAAAACCCGCCTGGAATAGCACCAGCGGCATAGGTGCGCTCCTGGTAGTCGACGGTAAGCGGGAAAAAATCCCGCCCTTCAGAGCCGCGTTTCAAACCAACCGCAGTGACAAATACCATGGTATCGCCCATGCTGACCATGACTGCCCCCGAGGCTTGGCGGGCGATTTCACCGGTTTCAAAGGTGACGGTATGGCTACCGTACTGGAACGATTTTTTAATGGGGTTCACTAGTTAATCCTCACTGCTAACTACAGCGGTTGGTTTATAAACTGAGTTCGATTAGCGACGCAGGCCCAGACGAGCGATCAGATCCTGATAACGGCTCACGTCTTTGCCTTTCAGGTAATCAAGCAACTTACGGCGGTTACTGACCATACGCAGCAGGCCCTGGCGGGAATGGTGGTCGTGCTTGTGCTGCTGAAAATGCGGTGTCAGCTCCTGAATATTTGCCGTCAGCAACGCAACCTGAACTTCAGGCGAACCGGTATCGCCCTGCGAGCGCTGATAATCATTTACAATCTGTTGTTTCTGTTCGGTTGATAAAGCCATTGTTAACTCCAAAATCGGTCTAAAAATCACGTCCAGCGAACAGGCCAGACGAAGGCCCGGTATTCTAACCGCCTAACCCTGTTGCATCAATATCTTAGCCACGAAAAACCCGGAATCCAAACAACCGATGACAGGAAATTTCCGGGATTTCCGTGTCTTCCGTGCCCGAATAGCTCAGGCACTTTTCATCAACCTTCTGGGCGCCACCCGTCCATCATCCAGAATCTCTCCCATACCGAGAAAGCTGCGGTTGCCCTCATAGAGACGAACCCAGCCGCTGGTGGGTGCATGCGCCACCAGCACAGGCTGCCCCTGCTGCAGGTAAAAGGCCGCATCCGCGGACAAATCAACATCAGGCCACTGACTTAGCGCCGATTCGATGGGCAACAACAGCTCATCCATCGCAGGCATATCCTTTTCTTTCAACTCCCTGAGCATTTCCAGGCCAACCAGCTTATCGTCGCCATACGGCCCCACGGCGGTGCGTCTGAGAGCAGATACGTGGGCACCACAGCCGAGCCTGCCCCCGATATCCTCGGCAAGCGTACGGACATAGGTGCCTTTCGAGCAGTGCACACTGATGTCGAGCCAGTCTTCACCCTGGCCGGCCACAATCAGCTCATAGATGTCCACCGGTCGTGGCTCTCGCTCCACTTCGACACCCTGGCGCGCCAGCTTGTACAGGCGCTGCCCCTGATGTTTAAGCGCTGAATACATGGGTGGAATCTGTTCAATACTGCCACGAAATTCATCCAATACCGCCTCCAGCTGTTGCCGGCTGTAGACGCCCACCGGCCTGGTTTCCAGCACCTCGCCCTCTGCATCAGCGGTTGCAGTTCGAACACCCAGCTGACACCGCACCTGATAGCGTTTATCAGAATCCAGCAAAAAAGCGGAAACCTTGGTGGCCTCCCCCATACAGATCGGCAACACGCCGGACGCCAATGGATCCAGACTGCCCGTATGTCCGGCCTTTTTGGCGAAATAAAGGCGTTTCACTTGCTGCAGGGCCTCATTGGATGTAATACCCGATGGCTTGTCCAGCAACAGAATACCGTTGACGTCTCGACCTCTAACGCGCCGTCGCCCCATAATTCTTGTTTACCTCACATTAAGGGCCACGGAAATGGATAACTATCCATTTCCGTGGCCCTAATCGGATTCGTCACGATCGCCGCGTATAGCGGCATCGATCAAGGCGCTTATACGAGTCCCTTCCTCCAGGGAATGGTCCTGTTTGAAATGCAGTTGCGGCACGTGACGTAGATGCAGCCGCTGACCCAGCAATTTTCTCAGATAAGCTGACGCACCCTGTAGAACCTGCAGGGATGCATCGGCTTCCGACGCTTCACCCAGCGTGGAAAAAAACACCTTTGCGTGTGACAGATCACGCGACACCTCCACCGCCGAGACACTGACCATACCACCGAGTCGTGGATCGTCTATTTCGTCCCGGATGAGCGTTGCCAGTTCACGCTGCAGCTGCTCGCCAACCCGGCGCGTTCTTGAGAAGTCTCGAGGCATAAACGAAAGACCGCTGGTTACGGGTTACACAGGCAACGTCGGGTGGATCATGCCACCGTCCGCGCTGTTTCTATCCGCTCGAAGACCTCGATCTGGTCGCCAGCCTTGACATCGTTATAGCCCCTCACACCGATACCGCATTCAGTACCGTTGCGGACTTCGTTGACGTCATCCTTGAAACGACGCAAGGATTCCAGCTCACCTTCAAAGATAACGACATTATCACGCAATACACGAATCGGAGCACTGCGCCTCACCACGCCTTCGACCACCATACAGCCGGCAATAGCACCGATCTTTGGTGCCTTGAAGACATCCCGCACTTCAGCCAGACCAATAATGTTTTCACTGACCTCCGGCGCCAACATGCCGGACAGGGCCGCTTTTACATGATCGATCGCTTCGTATATCACACTGTAGTAGCGCAGATCGATATCGTGTTCCTCGATAATGCGCCGCGCCGCAGCATCCGCTCGGATATTGAAACCGATCATTATGGCATTGGAGGCTACCGCCAGATTGGCATCGGTTTCATTGAAGCCACCGACACCGGAGGAAACGATCTTTACGGATATTTCAGCAGCGTCGATGCTGCTCAGCGAATCACGCAGGGCTTCCACACTGCCCTGCACGTCGGCCTTGAGAATAATATTCAGGGTCGTCTGCTCACCTTTACCCATATTGGCAAACATGTCTTCGAGCTTGGCCTGCTGCTGACGCGCCAGCTTGATTTCACGCTGTTTCTGATAGCGGAACTCGGTGAGTTCACGGGCCCTGCGTTCGTCGTTGATCACCAGTGCATCTTCACCCGCGGCCGGTGTACCGGAAAGCCCCAACACCACTGCCGGCATGGAAGGTCCTGCCGATTCAATCGCCATTCCGGATTCATCGAACATGGCCCGCACACGACCCCATTCCTGGCCGGCAGTCAATATATCGCCTTTGTGCAACATGCCGTTCTGGACCAGGACGGTGGCCACAGGGCCACGGCCTTTATCCAGGGTCGATTCGATAACGACACCCTGGGCCGGGCAGTCTTCGACCGCAGTCAATTCCAGCAATTCAGTCTGCAGTAATACCGCATCCAGCAGATCGTCAACACCCTGACCGGTTTTCGCCGAGACTTCGACAAACTGTGTATCACCGCCCCAGTCTTCCGGAATCACGTCCTGTTGCGCCAATTCGGTTTTGACACGGTCGGGATCGGCTTCCGGTTTATCGATCTTGTTGATCGCAATCACCATGGGCACTTCTGCGGCTCTACTGTGCTGTATCGCCTCGATGGTCTGTGGCTTGGCACCATCATCGGCGGCGACGACCAGGATGACGATATCCGTCACCTTGGCCCCGCGCGCGCGCATGGCGGTAAAGGCGGCATGACCGGGCGTATCCAGGAAACTGATCATGCCCCTCGGGGTTTCCACATGATAGGCGCCAATATGCTGGGTAATACCGCCCGCTTCACCTGCAGCTACCCGGGTGCTGCGAATATAATCGAGCAGGGACGTCTTGCCGTGGTCAACGTGTCCCATGATGGTGACCACCGGTGGACGCGGCACTTTTTCGCCAGTGACCTCGCCGGCGGCCAGTTGTTCGATCTCGGCCTCCAGATCATGATCGGACGCCGCCTTGGCGATGTGACCCAGTTCTTCCACCACCAGGGAGGCAGTATCCCGATCGAGGCTCTGGTTGATCGTCGCCATGACGCCCATCTTCATCAGTGACTTGACCAGCTCTGCGCCCTTTATGGACATCTTTTGCGCCAGCTCGGACACCGTAATGGCCTCTGGAATCTCCACTTCGTGGATGACCGGTGCAGTGGGCATCTCAAAACCATGCTCACCTGACGCCTTGACAGACACAGCCGACCCGGGCGCCCGCTTTTTCTTGCGGCGTCCGCCCTTGCCCTTGGCGACGTGCAGTTCCTTGCGGCCATATTTGGTGACCTGATCGCCGCTATCACGACGTTTTGCTTTACGGTCCTGTTCCGACTTCTGTTGCTGCGCTTCCTGTTCTGCACGTGCCTGGGCCAGCGAATCCTTATCGACTTTCTTGCGCTCTTCATCAGCCTTGCGCGTCGCATCTTCCTGCTGACGACGTTTCAGATCTTCTGCGCGCTTAACCTCTTCTTCAGCTTTACGTGCCGCTTGCTCCTCGGCATGGCGCAAGGCATCCTTTTCCGCCTGCAGGCTGGCCTCACGTTCGGCCAGAATTTTCGCTTTTTCATCGGCCTCTTGTTTCAGCCTTTCCTGTTCCTCCGCAACCAGATCCGCACGCTTCACATAGGTGCGCTTCTTGCGCACTTCAACACTGACGGTTTTCGCCGCGCTGCCACGGCTTACCGGGGTACGCAGCTCAGTGTGAGATTTACGTCTCAGCGTAACTTTTTTCGGTTGTGATACCGACAAAGAGTCCGACTTACCGTGACTTTTGCGCAGGTAGCTCAGAAGTTGCATCTTTTCTGTATCGGATATAGTGTCGTCCACACCGGAAATCTTCAGGCCGGCTTCATCCAGTTGCACCATAAGGCGATCAACCGGCAAACCCACCACATCTGCGAACTGTCGTACCGTAACGTCGGTCATCCTAAGGCATCTCCTCGATGTCTAGCCTTGTTCTTCATCGGCAAACCAAGGTGCACGGGCGGTCATAATCAATCTGCCTGCGCGTTCTTCGTCCATGCCCTCGATATCCATCAGATCATCGATGGCCTGTTCGGCCAGATCTTCCATGGTCACGATCCCCGTAGCCGCCAGGGTAAAGGCCAGATCATCATCCATGCCCTCCATCCCCAAAAGATCCTGCGCAGGTTGTGAACCGCCGTCAACACCTTCCTCATTGGCGATGGCACGTGTCAGTAATACATCGCGTGCGCGGCCGCGCAGCTCTTCCACAATATCTTCCTCAAATTCTTCAATCTGTATCAATTCACTGTTCGGGACGTAGGCAATTTCCTCGACGGTGGAAAAACCCTCCTGAACCAGGATGACCGCCACTTCTTCATCCACGTCGAGGTCATCCATGAACAGCTTCTGCAGTACCTGCGCCTCTTCCTCCGATTTTACGGCAGCCTGTTGTTCGTCCATGACGTTGAGTTCCCAGCCGGTCAGCTGGCTGGCCAGGCGCACATTCTGGCCGCCTCGTCCGATCGCCTGTGAAAGCTGATCTGTCGATACGGCGACATCCATGCTGTTCTTGTCTTCGTCAACAACGATTGAAATCACCTCGGCCGGTGACATGGCGTTGATCACGAACTGGGCCGGATTTTCGTCCCATAAAATAATATCGACACGTTCACCCGCCAGTTCGGTTGACACCGTCTGCACACGCGAACCACGCATACCGACACAGGCACCGATCGGATCGATACGCGGATCATTGGATAAAACAGCAATCTTGGCGCGCAAACCCGGATCACGGGCAGCACCCAGAATTTCAATCAGGCCCTGGCCCACCTCGGGCACTTCCAGTTTGAACAACTCGATCAGAAATTCCGCTGCCACGCGGCTGACGAATAACTGTGGACCACGCGGCTCCGAACGAACGTCCTGCAGGTAACCGCGCAGACGATCACCCGGGCGCACCGCTTCCCGCGGAATCATTTCTTCACGATAGATAATGGCTTCAGCATTACCCCCCAGATCCAGGTAAACATTGCCGCGTTCGACACGCTTTACGATACCGGTGATCAGTTCGCCGATTCGATCCTGGTAGGCTTCCACCACCTGCGCGCGTTCGGCTTCCCGCACTTTCTGGACAATGACCTGTTTTGCGGTCTGGGCGCCGATACGGCCGAAATCAACCGATTCCATGGGTTCTTCGATAGAGTCACCAACCTGGATGTCGGGATTGCGTTGGCGGGCTTCCTCAATCAATATCTGACGGGACGGGAATCGATAGCCACCCTCTTCGTCTTCATCAGACTCATCGCTCTCCTCGACCACGTCCCAACGACGGAATGTGTCGTACTCGCCGGTGTCACGATCGATTGCGACGCGCGCCTCAATGTCTTCTTCGTGCTGCTTCTTGGTCGCCGAGGCGAGTGCCGCTTCGATAGCAGCGAATATCACCTCCTTGCCGACACCCTTTTCATTGGATACCGCATCCACGACCATCAGTATTTCTTTACCCATTACGCACCCTCCGCCCGATGCGAATCGTAATCGGGAACCAGCCGTGCCTGATCAATTTCGTGCAGTGCCACAACCAGCTCCTCATCATCCATCTTTACAACGACCTGTTCGTCTCGCAGGCCAACCAGGGTGCCCTTGAATCTGCGGCGCCCGCCTACCGGCACGGACAAACGTAACTTGACCTCATGACCGACAAAACGCTCATAATCACGCGCCTGAAACAACGGCCTGTCCAGGCCCGGCGACGAGACTTCGAGCGTGTATTGGCCACGAATCGGATCTTCGACATCCAGCAAGCCGCTGACCTGATAGCTCACCGATTTGCAGTCATCAACGCCAATACCGTCTTCGTGGTCGATATAAACCCGCAACAAACCGCTCTTGCCGTGAATAAATTCCACACCAACCAGCTCAAAACCCAATGCTGTCACCGCCGGCTCAATCAGCTTGCGGAGTTCGGCTGATTCACGCGCCATTCACTCACACCACAAATAAAAAATGGGCCATAGGCCCACTTCAATACACGAAAACCGCCGACTAATCGGCGGGTCCGCCTGAAATCCAGACTATTGTAGCAGAACAGTTTTACGAAAAGTAGCCCGCTTCCGGACATTCATCGCGGCGCTTCCCTCTAAACCGATCCCGGCCTGAAAAAAGCCGGGAAACAGCCGTCATGCATTTCTAGTTATTATTTATAAACAGTCGCTTAGGCTAAATTACCTGACTAGGCCCTCAGCACCTTTTGAATGAAATCCTGTATGGAGATAATGCCCATCAGTTTTTTATTGCGGACCACCAACACCTGCCGAACATCACGCCGCATCATGACTTTGGCCACCTGGATGGCCGGTGTCGCCTCATCGACTGTTGCATAACGATCCGCAAATACCATGATCTCCATCACCGGCATGTGCGCCTCGCGCCGCAGGATCTCGGCAAAAGGCTCGAAGTTCAGAATCGGCGAGAGATCCTCCATCCAGGTGATGTACTCGGGAAGGCACAAGCGGATCAGCTCTTCTTCGCTCACAATGCCCACCAGATCGCCATCGGCGTCGACCACCGGCAACTCATTCACGCCTTCCCTGCAAAACAGATCTATCGCCGCATAAAGGCCGTCGGTATCCCGCAGCCGTGCGAAATCGCTGCGCATAATGTCACGGGCAGCGACATATTCCGGGAGTGCCACGCCCGTCGCCTCGATGGATTTCCAGACAAGCTCGGGGTT
Source organism: uncultured Gammaproteobacteria bacterium (assembly GCA_965603065.1). GTDB lineage: Bacteria > Pseudomonadota > Gammaproteobacteria > DSM-19610 > DSM-19610 > Thiogranum. The sequence continues at coordinate 33,443 of CBFDBP010000001.1, read as the reverse complement.
ATCCAACGTTGACAGGGACTCGACAAAGTTCTCACGCCGGCAAATTGCTGTCAGCGCGGCAATCGCTCGCAGGTAACTGGCCGGGTCGTCGGCTGGCGCCAACATAAGAACAATCAGATTGGCGGGGACAGACCCGGTTTCAGCGTATAAATAATCCTCGCGATCGGGGCAGCAAACCTGTCCTTCGCGGCTGGTGGCGAGCGCCATGCGAAGCCCCTGCAAACCGTTGATCCGCACATGTACAACGGCAACACCGGGCTGGAGCAGCATAACCCCGCATCTTTTGCGGGCGAGAACAAGTTGATAGACGGCTTCGCTGTCGATCGAACTGTCGCTGCCGGCGATCAGCTCGATCATTTGCCGGGCGGTCTCTTCGACTCGGCTACCTTGCGCGCCACAGAGAATCTGTGCCGGGCTGAACAGTGACGACAGGGCGATAGATTGATCGGTCAAGTCGCTCTCCCGAATAGAGGTTGACGCATCATCAGGACGACCCGGCAAGCATGAACGGACCGGTAACCAGCAGTGCCAGCCAGGCCACGAACCCTGCCACGAATCCGGCGGCCAGTCCTACCCTGAACCACTCGAGGAAGTGGATGCGCGTTCGATAGCGTTTCTCGAGCATTCCCAGGGCCACGATGTTCGCCGTGCTGCCTATCATGGTGATGTTGCCGCCAAAACAGGCACCGAACAGCAGCGCCCACCATAACGGGTGCACCGTGCCCGCCTCGCCAACCAGTTCCTGAACCACGGGTATGAACGCTGCCACAAAGATGACATTGTCTATAAAAGCCGAGCCGATGGCGGAAATAACCATAACAACAGGTACAAGGATGCTGGTCTGATCGCCGAGCAGCCTGGTCAGAGAAAAGGCGATTTCTGTGGTGACCTCGGTGTACTGGAGCGTGCCGGCCACGCCAAAAAGCATCAGGAAGAAGATCAATGTCCACCACTCAACATCCTGTTCAATATAGTGGCGGGCGCGCTCCCGACGCCAGATCATCACGATACCGGCAGCGACCAGCGGCGCCATATAGAGGACGGTATTGGTCTCCAGATCGAGCCACAGTTCGATGCGGTGATGCAGGGCAACGAGACCAATGGTACCGCAGATCAGAAGTAAGCCGCGCTTGAATGGCACAGCGACAGTGGGGCCCAGAGGAAGTGCGTGACCACGGCGCTGTTCCATGCGGTCACTGAGTTGCCGGATTTCCTTTCGATACCAGACCATCAACAGCGCCACGGTGACGATGAGGGACAGCAACATGACCGGGAACGACCAGAGCATGAAGTCCTCGAAGGTCAATCCGGCACGGCTGCCGATAAGAATCCCGACCGGGTTTCCCAGCATGGTCCCCGCGCTGCCGACATTGGTGGCCATAACGCAGATAATGAGGAACGGGATGGGCCTGACCTTGAGCACGTCACAAACCTGGAACACGAGCGCCGCCATGAACAGAATGCTGGTGACTTCGTCCACGGCAGCGGCACTCAGCGCCGAAGCCACAGCGGTGACGAGGACAAAACGCGGCCCGGTCATGCTTTTTATGTTCATTATCCCCTGAATGATCCAGGTAAAAAATCCCAGATCGCGGAGACCTCCGACCACCACCATCATGCCGATGAGGAAGAGAATGACCTCCAGTGAGCAGTGCTCCTTGAAACACTCCATTTCCAGCGCCCCGGTCAGCAGCAGCACAGGAAGCCCGAGGAAGGCGATGGCCAGCCGGAAGTCCCAGAAGAACAGAGTGGACAGGATAATGATCAGGAAAACGCTGACCGAGATGGTCTGCTGGTGATTCAGCCCCCACACGAAGTGGGTCAGCAAGCCGACAACAGTGCTGATGACTGCAAGCAACGCAAAGCGAGCAAGCAGTACCCGCCCCGACATGACTGCGTCGGTGCCGCCTGTTTTCATGCCTGTTCGTCCCGAAAACTCATATTTTTATTCGTCCTGCGGGTTCTTGCCCATGGCAATGCATAGCATCAGTGGCGTCGCCAGGGTGGTGACGACCACCATAACCACCACAGCGAACATGACGGAGTCGATAACGCCAAGACTCTTGCCGATGAAAGCGAACGCCGGCCCCAGTTAACCTCCGGGCATCATGCCGAAACCGACGTCTATCCGGTTAACCTTGCCGCGGGCGCCGAGACCACTGATCCATTTGCCAGGAACTGCGGCTGCAAGCACGCCTGCGACAATGTTAATAACCTGCGAGTTGAGCAGTGTTTCCAGATTCACCCGAATAAAGCCAATCATTGACAATTGTCAATGCACGGCCCGCAAGTAGACTGTAGTTTATACGCATATTCTGATATGTCTATCGAGCGATCCAAAAGAATTGGCCTGTTCGCTGGGCCAGAGGAAGCGAACAGGCCAGCTAAAGCGGAGACAGTCAAAAAATGAGGCTCTGCAGGACAATTTGCGGGTAAGACTATAGCGAAACAGATCCTGTGATGGACAACAAACATCTACATAACACACTGGGCTTTATTCTTATCGCATCCTCCGCTCTTGCCGATCTGGCTATACATTTGAGTGGGATGCACAAGGATATGTCTGCACTTGTACATTTTGTAGTTTTTGTGCCATTTCTTCTTGGTGTTGTAGTGCTAATGATTTCATACCTGAAGGGACGTTAAACAATATTTCTATTACCATGTTAAAAGCGTGGTACTGCTGAGCCTCCAGCCAGTTGCACATTATACTAGAGCCATCAAAGTGATACGCACAGTACATACCTGAATCAAGAAACCGCATGGGCGAGTCCTCAAAATTTCCTGTCCCAAAACATCCTTCCAGGCGCCCGTTGCCGGAACATGGGCCATGGCCGTTTGAGGACCGCGCTGCACTCGGTATCGCCGGGAATCTGGCCCGGTTTTTTATTGATTCCCCACTTACGCCCCTGCTGATGATGGCTACCCTGGCGCTCGGATTATTGGGCCTCTTCATTACACCACGCCAGGAAGACCCCCAGATCTCAGTACCCATGATCGATATATTCATCGAGTATCCCGGCGCCTCATCGGCACAGGTGGCAAACCTCGCCATTCAGCCCCTGGAACGCATCATGAGTGAGATCACAGGGGTCAAGCACGTGTACGCTGCGGCGGAACGCGAACGCGGCATGGTGACGGTGCGTTTCGAAGTGGGCGAGCCCATTGGGCCATCCGTTGTCAAGGTCCATGAAAAACTGCAGAGCAACCTCGATCAAATCCCGCCAGAGGTTTCCATGCCCCTGGTGAAGCCGAGACGGGTCGACGATGTACCGATAGTCACCATCACCCTGTGGTGTCCGGACCTGGCTGTGGATGATGAAAGACTGAGGATCCTGGCTTTCGAGGTCATGCAACGCCTGGAGGAAGTCGAAAATACCGGGCCTGCTTTCGTGGTGGGTGGCCAGAAATCGCAAATCCGTATCGAGGTGCTCCCCGAACGTCTATCAGGATACGGTATCAGTCTCGACCAGATCGCGAATACGATCCGGCAAGCGAATGCCGAGCGTGGTTCGGGCAGCCTGATAATGAATAATCGTGTCTACCAGATCACCAGCGGCGCCTATCTGCGCACTGCCAGGGACGTGGAGAGCCTGGTTGTCGGCACCCATCATGGCACAGCCGTGTATGTGCGCGATGTCGCCCATGTGGTTCAGGGCGGCGAGGAGACCGCACGCCTGGTTAGCTTCTACACCGGCCCCGCCTATCAGGAAGATACGCCACCCGCTGACGGTGCGGCGGCCGTTACCATTGCTGTCAGCAAGAAAAAAGGCACCAATGGCGTAACGGTCGCCAATGCGATTCTTGAAAAGCTCGACTCGCTGAAAGGGTATGTCATCCCTGATAGCGTTAAGGTCAGTATCACCCGCAACTATGGCAAGACGGCGGACGACAAGGTTAACGAGCTTCTGCTTGCGCTTTTCCACGCCGGTTTTGCGGTGAGCATTATCTCGTTTATCGCCATCGGTATGCGTCCAGCGCTGGTCGTCATTATCGTTATCCCCCTGATCATACTCATTACCATCTGGTCAGCGTGGGCGCTCAATTTTACCATCGATCGGGTGAGCCTGTTTGCCCTGGTATTCTCCATCGGGATACTGGTCGATGATGCGACTGTGGTGGTGGAGAATATTTTCCGCCGCTGGCTTCAGGAAGGCAACACCAGTATTGAGACGGCGGTCGACGCGGTGCGCGAGGTCGGAAATCCCACCATCATTGCAACGCTAACTATACTGGCCGCACTGCTGCCGATGGGATTCGTCAGCGGTATGATGGGCCCCTATATGGAACCCATCCCCGCGCTCGGCGCAGTCGCGATCAGTTTTTCCATGTTTGCGGCCTTTGTGTTCACCCCCTGGTGCTCCTACAAGCTGAGGCCCATACTGCAGGATCTAAGACGGGCGGAACGCAGGGAAAGCAAGATCCAGGACATGATCGGCCGAATCTATCGTCCGATTGTTACACCGTTTATACACAGCCGCTTTCTGGCGTGGCTGCTATTTGTGTGTGTCGTGACGGCTTTCCTGTTGGCCTGCTCGATGTTCTACACCAAGGCCGTAGCGGTGAAGATGCTGCCTTTCGATAACAAACCCGAATTCAACGTGCTGATTAATATGCCGGAAGGAACGCCACTCGCCGTAACCGCGAACGTGGCGCAGCGGCTTACCGAGTCGCTGCGGACGATACCCGAAATCACCGCCTTGCAGGACTATGTGGGCACGGTGTCACCGTATAATTTTAACGGTATGGTGCGCCACTATTACTTGCGTGGCAAACCCTGGGAGGCTGACATCCAGGTGATGCTGCTCGACAAGCACCAGCGCGAACGCAGCAGTCACGATATCGCCAATACCGCGCGCGAACGACTGACTCCTCTCGCGCAAAAACTCGGGGCACGCATTGCCGTGGTGGAAATGCCGCCTGGCCCGCCGGTCCTGCAGACCGTCGTAGCTGAGGTCTATGGTCCCGATGAAGTAACCCGGCGTCAGGTTGCCGCGGATCTCACCGCCCTGTTCGAGGAAGTGCCGGGCATTGTCGATGTCGACAACTATATGACAGAGCCACACGATGTCTGGCGTTTCGAAGTAGACACCGAGAAGGCGACGCGGCGCGGCATATCGGTGGAGACCATTAATCGCAATATCGCGATGGCGATGGGTGATTACCAGCTCGGCGACGTGAAATACGGCCGTGGACTGGAACCTACCTACATTGTGATGCAGCTGCCTTTGCGGGTCCGGGCAATGGCTAAGGATATCTGGGATCTGCCCATCAAAGCCTCGGACGGTCAGATGGTGCCGCTTGGCGAACTGGGACGTTTTTCCATGACACCCGAGGATCCCGTTATTTACCGCAAGGATTTGCGGCCGATGGAATATGTGGTTGGCGAAATGACGGGCCGACTCGGCGCACCCATCTATGGCATGCTCGCTGTGGAGGAACTGCTTGACAGCTACCTGGCGCCTGACGGTGTAAAGATATCCGGTACCCTCACCGGCGCGCCGCACAGTGACAATACTTCCGGTTTCGAATGGAGCGGCGAATGGGTGGTCACTTATGAAACGTTTCGCGATATGGGGCTGGCTTTCGCTGCCGCCCTGGTGCTGATCTATATCCTGCTGGTCATCGAATTCCGCAATTTTCTTATCCCGGTCACCGTCATGCTACCTATCCCCCTGACCATCATAGGGATTGTCCCCGGGCACTGGCTGCTTGGCGCCGAGTTCACCGCGACCTCAATGATCGGTTTTATAGCCCTGGCCGGGATCGAGGTGCGAAACTCGATTCTGTTTGCGGATTTTGCCAAGAATAAGGTCCACGAGGGAATGGATATCAGGGAGGCGGTCGTCCAGGCGGGTCAAATCCGCATGCGTCCGATCTGGGTGACGGATCTCACCATGATGGCGGGTGCGGCCGCTATTCTGTTCGACCCCATATTCCAGGGCATGGCCATTTCGCTACTGTTCGGAGCACTGACTTCCGTAACGCTTACCATGCTGACCTTGCCATTACGCTGTGTCGCCGCAAGGCGTGCCTTTGTGCCGGAATCAGCTCAACTGGTCGAATAGGTAGCGAATTGAGCGACCGAGTAAGCCATTGCCATGCAGTAAACGTCAGGTAGCAGGAGCAGACCGATATTGACCTTGCTCAATGAACCTGATCAGCTACAATGCTAGCGTCTTAACCAGTTGAGTTAAAACAGGGAAACGAAAATGCCAATTGATCCATCAATCCATCAGACAGCGTTTACCGTAAAGGACGCAGCCGCCGTACGTGGCCGTTTCCTGGTCCTGGGGCTATTCAACATCGTGCTTGGCGTAGCAGCCATTGTATCGCCCATGAATACCGACTATCCGGTGGAGGTCATCGTCGGGCTGGTGCTTATACTCGCCGGTGCTGCGGATGCCTGGCACGCCATGCTGCTACGTTCAAAACGCGGCTATATGCTCAGCTGGATGAGTTCGGTGCTGTTTTTCTTCGCCGGTGTCTTGTTAGTGTTTTCCCCGGTCGCCAAATTCACATCCCTTTACATGATGCTTGCTGTGGTATTCTGGATTGGCGGGGTGCTTCGTATGGGCAAGGGGATTGATATTCGACCGGTCAACAGTTGGTCCTGGGTCGTAGCCAGCGGCCTGCTCGGACTCCTGTTTGGCTTTTTCATCCTGTATCAAGGTGAAGCCATTACGTTTGAATTGATCAGCCTGTTAGTCGGCGTCAGCCTGATCGTTGACGGCTGGTCGAGGATGATTGTGTTCTGGGTGCACGAATAGGAGCAGCCCCTGTTTCCCTGCCCATCTGATTTCATAGCCCCCGCCTCCAGGCTGCGGTCGGATCGTTGATAGCCTTGCTGTCCAGCCGTATAACATGTGATTTCTCATCCGCATCAGGAGGCTGCTGATTTTTGCGCTGAGCATTCAATACATCCAGGGTCGCCTCCGAAGGGTCCCTGCCCTCCAGCTCGCGGGCCTGGATACGTAGCTCAAGCTCCTTATCCGTCGCCACACACTGAACAATAGTAAAAGGCACTTTGTGTACTTCCGCCAGGCTTCGGAATACATCGCGATACTTGCGTTGCAGGAAGGTCGCATCCACGATGACAGAATAACCCGCTTGCAGAACCCCTGTGGCCAGCTCAGCGAGGCGCTGATAGGTTTTTTCTGTCTGACTGGCGGAATACAGGGCCTCGTCCAGGCCCGAGTGACTTTTGTCCCTTGCGTCAAGACCGGACATTCGTTTTCGTTCGATGTCGGAACGTATCTGGATCATGCCGGCGGCTTCACACAACTGCCTGGCGACCGTTGACTTGCCGGAGCCGGACAAGCCGCAGGTAATCAGCAACGCCGGCCGGTCGGGCGCAAGATAACTCTCAGCGAGCTGTATATACTGGCTGTACTCGGCATCCGCCGCCTCGAAGGTTTCAGAATGCGGGGCGGCCTGCTGCCTGCGAAGCATGGCGACCTTGGCTCGCACCAGTGCCCGATAGACCATGTAATAGCGCAATACACCGAGCCCCTGGTAATCTCCGCTGCGATGCAGGTATGCATTCAGGAAATGGAAGGCAAAGTTCCGGTAATGCCGGTCGTCGAGATCCATGACCAGAAAAGCGACATCACTGAACACATCGATCCAGCGCAGTTCGGGATTGAATTCGATACAGTCGAACAGTGTCACCTTTCCCTCGATTAAGGTGATGTTACCCAGGTGAAGATCACCGTGGCATTCGCGGATGTAGCCGTCCTGCTTTCTGCGCGCCAACAATGTTTCGATACTTTTGCGCTCGGCTTCAACCCCTCGCTGAATACCGTCCAGCTGCGCGATTCGCCCTGCGGTCTTTAACGACTTTCGAATGTGTTTAAAGTTTTCGCTCATCCAGTGATGGATCTGTTCCGCTTCACCGTAAGGCGCATCGGGCGACGCACGCTGCGTCGATTGATGAAAATCAGCGACCTGATCAACGAGCTGGTCGATGTGTGCAGCATCCAGTTGTTTCCGTTCGGCAAGCTGGCTGAGCAGCCCGTCATCCGCAAACTGACGCATGCGCACTGCGTACTCAAGCACTGTTCCTGATCCGGCCATCCGCGGCCGATCGGGCTGACCGGTGATGACGACAACGTCCAGGTAGATGGCGGGTGCGAAACGCCGGTTCAGGCGGACCTCTTCTGCACAGTAAAACTGCCGTTTTTCCAGTGTGGCGAAATTCAGAAAACCGAAATTGACAGGCTTTTTGACCTTGTAGGCGTACTCACCGGTTAACAGCACCCAGGCACAGTGGGTTTCCACGACATGGATGCCACGGGTCGGATGCTTGTAGGCATCCGCCCTGGTGAGCGCCTCGATCAGCCGCCCGGCCTGCTGCATATTTGAATCGCCATCCATCGATGCAAACTCAGGTTTTGCCCTTCAGGCTGATTTTCAACAACGGTGGCGACAACAGGGTGGTAATAATCACCACCAGTACCAGTGATGAAAACATCGCGTCATCGACTACGCCGAGCCCCTTGCCAATGGCTGCAAATACAAGCCCGACTTCGCCACGCGGCAGCATACCCACACCAATGGCCCAGCGATTCATCTGCTTCGAGGCGCCCAGACCACAGGCCAGCTTTCCCACGATAGCCGCGACCAGCAGCCCCGCCGCCAATATCACGACCTGCCAGTCGAGGAAAGTTTCCAGTTTTACCTGTATACCCATCAGCACAAAAAATATCGGTACCAGGATAACTTCCAGTGGCATGATAAGATCTCTGATGCTGTAGTCGTGTTTCTCATGCGGACCCCAGTGCACGAAATAGGCATCTTTCAATATCACTCCTGCGGTAAAGGCCCCGATAATGGTCGCCAACCCGGACAGGTTGGCGAGCCAGGCCAGGACCATGACAAACAGGTAGGAAACGAACATTTTCGCCTCGATCAAGTCGAGGTGGCGCATCAGTCTGATGATAAGACGCAGGATGTAGGGGCCGAGGAAAACGGCGCCGCCAAGAAATATAACTGCCAGAAAAACAACTTTTGTTATATGGCCAATCTCGATGCCACCGGAAACGACGATGCCGGTGACAGCAGCCAGCATCAGCAGGCCGAGAATATCGTCGAATACCGCCGCACCAAGAATTATGTGCGCCAGCCGGGACTGACCCTGGTGCAGATCTTCGAGTACCCTGACCGTAATACCGACGCTGGTAGCGCCCAATGCGGCGCCCAGAAACAGCGCCGTATGAAACGACAACTGTGAGGCGAGCAGGAAAGTGGCAGCGACCCCCAGTATAAAGGGCAGTACGACACCGATAAGCGCCACCCTTGTGGAATCGGCGCCAACCTGACGCATCTCATTGAGATTGGTGTCCAGCCCCACCAGGAACAACAGGAAAATAACACCATAGCGGGAAAAAACGTCCACGGTGTGCGCTATCTGCAAATACTCGTTTCCGCTGGGCCCACCGAGGACGCTCAATATACGACGCTCCTGGGCGTCGACCAGTGTGTCACAGACTTCGTTTCCCAGTGTGGCGTCGTGCAGGAAATGCTGGATGGTGTCAAAGACGTGCGGGCCTTCCCGCAACAACAGTATCAGATCAAAACCAAACTGATAGGCCAGATTGCCAGCGATGATACCTATCGTCAGTTCGCCCAGCACAGAAGGCAGCCCCAGTTTGCGCGCGCTGAAGCGGCCCATCAACGCCACAAACAGCAAACCGGTAACGCCCAGGATGACGGGCGCAATGGGGTCACTGTGCGCCTGCGGAACACCCTCGGTAACCGCCAACGCTGCAGCAGAAAAACCAAGCAGCACTACCAACGGGAGCAACAGGCGGGCTTTCGGCACCCTCGACCATGGGTCTCGCATCAACAGATCCTCGGTAACGGGTCATCTTCCAGTTCATCGAGCAGGCGTTCACCACCCAGTTCGGTGACCAGCAGCACCTTCGCCGGCTGTTCTTCAACCCGGCCGATCAGGGCGGCTTCAGCGCCTTCCGGCAAACAGCGCCAGTGCGCGAGCACGTCCTCAGCGTGTGCTTCAGCCACGACCGCAACCACCCTACCCTCACAGGCAAGATAAAGAGGGTCGTAACCGAGCATTTCGCACACCGACTGCACCGAGTCCCGGATCGGTATCTCCGTCTGCTGCAGCCGAACACCCAGCTGGGTTGCCTGACTGATTTCATGACAGACCGTCGCCAGGCCGCCGCGGGTCGGATCGCGCATGAAGTGCAGACCCTCAAACTTCAACGCCGCCCGCGTCAGCGGCAGAACGCTGCCGGCGTCCGACTTCAAATCACCGCGCAGGCCGAACTGTTCACGTGCCAGTAACACGGCAATACCGTGATCACCGACCGGCCCACTGACCAGTATCCGGTCCCCTGCCTGAATGCAGTCAAGACCGAGGCGAACCCCCGCTGTTCGTATACCAACCCCGGTAGTCGCAAGATACAGACCACCGCCTTCCCCGCGACGTAACACCTTGGTATCACCGGCCACAACGCGCACACCGACGGCGTTCGCTGTCTCTGCCAGTGTTGCTACAATCCGCTCGAGCAGTGCTATCTGCATGCCTTCTTCGATAAAAGCATTCAAGCTCAAATACAGCGGCTCCGCACCAGCCACCGCCAGGTCATTGGTGGTCCCATGAACCGCCAGGGCGCCGATATTACCGCCAGGAAACTCCAGCGGCTGAACCGTAAAACCATCGGTGGTAAACATCACATCACCGTCCGTCAATGCCAACGGCACGGCATCCGCCCGGGTATCCAGCCCGGGATTGGCAAGATGGTGGGCAAACACACGCTCGATCAGTTCACGCATGTAGCGCCCGCCGTTTCCGTGGGCTAACGAAATATGTTTATCCTGCATCGGATCTCTCTAGGGCCTGTTAACACGATGTAGAGCCACCCGGCATGGCCTTGCGAGACCGTCGGCAGCAGGGATGCTGCCGTCGAGCGTACAGGGAAGTATTCACAGCGTGTCTTGCAAGGCCATGCCGGGTGGCTTTCTGCCACATTAACAACGGGAAACGTATTCTACAACCTGCCCAAAACTCAAACCTGCGTCATTGACCGGTAAACGTTCGCCGAGCACTACTTCGAACCCTTCTTGCTCCAGTCTGCTGACACACTCTTCCGTCAAGCGGCGATTCTGAAACACGCCACCGCACAAACCGACTGCCTGCACGGCATGCCCTTCACGTACTCGCAGCGCCTGATTGACCAGCGCTTCAGCCATCGAGGAGTGGAAAACAGCGGCTCGTTCGCTGACCGGGATCTGCTCGTCGCCCAGACATGCCAGCAGCGGCTGCCAGTCGGTGCGCAGCAGGCCGTCACTCTGTTCAAGCAAGGGCAGGCTGATGGGCTCCGCCGCCTCACCGGCAACAGCTTCCAGCCACATCGGCCCCTGACCTTCAAAGCTGGCCGTCAAACACTGACCGGTCAATGCGGCGGCCGCATCGAACAAACGGCCTACCGCTGTACTGGTCGGTGTATTCAGCTTTTTCTGCCAGGCCTGGCGCAGTAATCCGTAAGACGAGGACGCAATTGATTTCGATCCAAGGGAATCCATCAGCTTCATCGCCAGACTGTCTGCGCCGGTTTCCCAGGCCAGAGACAGCGCGCTGCGCCAGGGTTCACGACCCGCCTTTTCACCGCCGGGCAGCCGGAACGGTCGCATACTGGCCACGCGCCGCCATCGTCCGGGCACACCATAGAGGGCTTCGCCACCCCACAGGGTTCGGTCGTCACCATAGCCGACCCCGTCCCAGGCAAACACCAGATGACTGCCCTGCAGCTGCGCAGCCTGTTCGCCAAGCAGGGCCGAGGCATGTGCGGCATGATGTTGCACCTCGATCACCGGCAGCCGCTGTCTGCGGGCCCAACGTGAAGTCACGTAGGCCGGATGAGCATCGCAAATAATGACTTCCGCCTGGACCTTGTACAGGCGTTGCACATCGGCAATCAGCTGCTCGAATACCTCGAGACTGCGCGCGCTGCCCATATCACCGACATGCGGCGACACCACCGCCCGCTCTCCCCAGGCAAGACAAACGGTGTTTTTGGTATGCCCGCCAACCGCAAGCACCGGTCGCTTCAACTCACCCGGCAGCTTGAGTTCAGCGGGCGCATGCCCCCGGCCTAAACGCATCGGCCGCGGTTTTCCCAGCAGGCTGCGGTACACTGAGTCATCCGCCGGGCGCACAATAGGCCGGTTGTGATGCAGAAAGGCTTCGGCCACACCGCCCAATCTCTGTTCTACCAGCGTATTTTCAGTCAACACCGGCTCACCGCTGATATTCGCCGAGGTCGCCACCAGCGGCCCGCCGAAATCATTCAGCAGCAAATGATGCAGGGGGCTGTAGGGCAACATCACGCCGATTTCATTCAAGCCGGGCGCAATACCCGGCAGTATACGCGTACCGTTTCCCGCTTGTCGGGTGGCCAGCACTATCGGTCGTGCCGGCGTGCAAAGCAACGCCGTTTCCTCTGCGCTGAGGGTCACCACACGGGTTAATTGAGCCAGACCATCGCTGACCGGGAACATCAAAGCCAGTGGCTTGTGCGGTCGAGACTTTTTCTCGCGTAAACGCTGTACCGCTGCCTGGTCGGCCGCATTACACATCAGGTGGTAGCCGCCCACCCCCTTTACTGCAACAACCCGTCCTTCGCGCAACGCACTGATACAGGCCGCCAGCGCGGCTTCGCCGTCGGCAATTTCATGGTCAACCTGTCTGAAAAACAACTGTGGGCCGCACCGTCCGCAGGCCACCGGCTCGGCGTGAAAGCGCCGGTTTGATACATCGTTATATTCCTGCACACAATCCGGACACAGATCGAATCGCGCCATTGACGTGTTCGCCCGGTCATAGGGTAAAGCCTCGATCAGCGTATAGCGAGGACCGCACTGGGTACAGTTAATGAAGGGATAACGATAGCGGCGATTGTGAGGGTCATCGAGTTCAGCGAGACAATCTTCACAGACAAAATAGTCGGGGGGCACATGAATATCACCCGCCTGAGCTGTTTCACTGGCGAGAATCCGGAAGTCTTTCAGCGTCACACCATCCAGTGGCTCACTGTGACTGATTTCAGGGTGCGCTATCGCGGGGGCTCGTTGCACAAGGCCCCGTTCAAAGGCCTGCAGTTGATCCGCTGTTCCAGTGGCAACGATCTCAACCTGTCCGAGGCAGTTCCTGACCCAGCCTTTCAGGCGGTGCTCGCGTGCCAAGCGGTAGACAAATGGACGGTACCCGACACCCTGTACGACACCCGATACCAGCCACCGGAATGCCGGCAGGTGAGCCACCTTCCGCTTCCGGTCAGACCTCTGGCTGGATGCTCCCAATAGATTCATACATGCGTTGCAACACGACCCTGTGTTTTTCCATTGTGTTTGCTTTCGCGCACGCCGCCGGCCCACCAGATGCGGCAGGCGCCTTCGTCAGAAACCATACAGGGTCCAATGGGATGTCTGGGCGTACAAGCGCTACCGTACAAACGACACTCATCGGGATAACACCTGCCCAGCACGACCCGGGCACAGTCGCAACCGGGCGGCATCTGGCCGGCCCGTTTACGGGCGTCATCGGCATAGTCCGGAAACTGGCGACGCGCATCCAGCGCCTGATAGCCGGGTCTCAGGGAAAAACCCGACGCCGGTATGACACCCACACCACGCCAGTTTGCATCCACGACCTCCATCGCCTGCTGCAGCTGTCGCCTGGCTGTGGGATTACCCTCACCACGCACCAGTTCCGGGTAGCAGTTATCCAGGAACGCCCGACCCTCGATCAGCTGCCGTAGCGTTGAATAGATGGCAGCCAGCAGACTTTCCGGGCTGAAACCGGCTATGGCAGACGGAATCCCGTGTTTTTCGGCAACAAAGTGCCATTCCCGCGAACCCATCACCGTGGCCACATGACCGGGTGCGATGAGGGCATCGAATCCGGGTGTGGCGGAATCCAGCAACATGGCGACCGCCGGCCAGGTCAACCGTCCGGACAGCAGCAACAGCAGATTGTCCGCTACACCTTCAACGACCATGGAAGCGACCGGTGCCGTCGTCGTCTCGAAACCTGCCGCGAAGAAAACGACCTTCTTATCCGGCTGTTCCCGGGCGAGTGTAACCGCTTCCATGGGTGAAGCAATCGGCCGTATATCCGCACCCGCGGCCTTGGCCTGTTCGAGCGAGCGAACGTCTTTTTTCGCTACATTCACCGGCACACGCAGCATGTCACCAAATGCCAGCAGCGTAATATCTTCGTTCAGCGCCAGTTGAATCGCTTCATACACATCCTCTTCCGGGCAAATACACACCGGGCAACCGGGGCCCGGAATAAGCTCAATAGAGGAAGGTAATGCCCCGCGAAGGCCTGCCATGGTGATGGAACGCTCGTGTCCACCACAAACATTCATAATCCTGACTCGATCCGGCAAGTCTAACGAGCGAATTTCATCCAGCCATTGTCTGGCAGTGCGGGACATATCGGCGCTTTCAGGTCGCCAGCGCGTGAAGCCTGGCGCCTTCAGGCTGTATCCTCGGCCGCATTGTCTCGCCCCGCTGACAACCTTGTCGATGGTGTTCCACTTCCTGATCCAGCCAGTCCAGCCACGGCTCCATGCTGTCGCTTTGTTTGACACTCAGTTCGAGGACCGGCGCGGCATTGGCCAGGGCGCGCACATTGTCACAGGCACGCTGCGTGCTGAAATCATCGAGCACCGGCAACAGATCCACCTTGGTCAGCGCCACCAGATCGGCAGCGCGGAATATAACCGGATACTTGGAAGGTTTGTCGTCGCCTTCCGGCACAGACAACAGTGTCACGTTGCGATGCTGACCGAGATCAAAGCTGGCCGGGCACACCAGGTTGCCGACATTTTCGATAAAAAGAATATCGATATCTTCAAGTTTCAGTTGATGCAAGGCATCGTGCACCATGTGTGCATCCAGGTGACAGGCGCTGCCGGTGGTGATCTGCACGGCTTCCACTCCCCGTGAGCGGATGCGCTGTGCATCGTTTTCGGTCTCCAGGTCACCCTCGATAACCGCTATTCTGTAGCGGTCACTCAGGGCATCCACACTGGCTTCGAGCAGTGATGTCTTGCCGGCGCCGGGTGACGACATCAGATTGACGGCGAATACACCGTGCCGGTCAAAATGCTCACGGTTGTGTGCCGCCATATGATCATTTTCGGACAGCAGATTTTTCAGCACGCTAAGCGCTTCGCTGCCCTGCTCTGTTTTGTGCAGTTTGCCACCTGGTGCAATCAGGTGTTGATTGCCGTGCGTTATATTGCAGCCACAGGTATCACACATACGCTTGCTCCCTTACAAATTCGACCCGGGTAAGAACCAGTTCGTCACCGCTGATTAAATCGGTTCGCCAGTCTTCACAAAACGCACAGACCAGGCGATTGGCTGTGGCATCAGAATCCTCACCACAAGACTTGCAATGTACACGTATCGGGCGATCTTCGATATCCAGCTCGGAACCTTCTGCAAGGGTGCCTGCCGCAGCGACAGGATAGGCCTGTTTGAGCAAGCGGGCTTCCACACCCGATAGCGGGCCAACACCGACCACCAGTGAAAGTACGCGTTTCGCCCGCTGCTCGCGCGCCAGCGCCTCCACCTGATCGATCAATGCCTGGCAGATCGATAATTCGTGCATGTCAATTACTCACTCCCGGCCAGCATCTGATCGTAAAGCTCCCACGCTGTTCGTGCTTCCTGGGGGGTGACTTTCTGAATGGCATATCCGACATGAACGACGACATGATCACCGGCTTCCGGCATTTCATCCTGCAGCATGAACAGACTGACGTCGCGCTCCACACCTTTCGCTTCACAGCGGGCCATATAGCCATTAATTTCCTGAATTTGCATCGGAATGCCAAGACACATGTTTTTTCTCCCGGGACCTGTTGCAAACTGTTAGTATCTCGGCAACCACCTTGTCCCAAGCTTACGCTTTTCCTTGCAAACCGTACAGTCGCAGGCTTATGCAACAAACGCTCGTACTAGGTATCGGTAATACTTTACTCACAGACGAAGGCCTGGGGATCCATTTACTCGACTATCTCCGCGAGCACCACGCTGTCCCGCCGGGCGTCACCTACCTTGACGGCGGCACCTTGAGTTTTACGCTGGCGCCGGACATCGAAGATTGTGAAAACCTGATTGTACTTGACGCAGCTCAATTTAATGAAGCGCCGGGAACGGTAAAATTGCTCATTGGCGCTCAAATGGACCAGTTTGTGGGCCATGGAAAACGCAGTGTACACGAGGTAGGTCTGGTCGATTTAATGACTATCGCGCGACTGCAGGACCGTTTGCCCCGAAATCGTGCATTGCTGGGTATTCAGCCGGCTGAATTCGGCTGGGGTGAAACGCCCAGCGACCTTGTATCCCGGGTCATTCCTGAGGCGGCCAGGCAGGTCCTGGACCTGCTTTACAAGTGGCAGTCATTGGACGATACTTAAGTGCAAGCTAATATTCTTTCGGCTCTAGCATCGAAGAAGAACGTACCATCTGCTGCGGAGAGCAACATGCACAAGTTCGAAGCCATTTCGATCGAGCTTCAAAACCCGCACCCGCTGGTGGGTAATGTATTGACCCTGCCCCGCGTGGATAACGCCCTGCCATGAAGTGGTCGCGCAAAGATGGCCGATGATATGTGTGCCATGGATTTCACGCCCGTACAGACATAGCACTAAGGAGGAGCACCGCATGTCGACACGAATACTGATCCCGCTCGACGGCTCCGAATCGATCCATGCAGTGTTGTACTACACACACAGCATCGCATCGTCGCGGCCGGAAGTCGGCGTAACATTGCTTCACGTGCTGCCGGAAGACGCCGATGTCGGCTCCGAAGAGGCGGAGATGCACCCGTGCCTGAAGCCACTCGCGGATCTGTTGAGCGCCAAAGGCTGGCATGTCGACAGCATGGTGCGGCATGGTAATCCCGTCAAGGCGATCACAACAACGGCTAAGGAAATTTCGGCATCGCTGATTGTGATGTCAACCCACGGCCGCTCCGGCCTGGAAAGAATCCGCGAAGGCAGCGTTACCGAAGGTGTTTTGCGTGATTCCATCTGCCCGGTGTTTGTGCTGCACAGTCTGCGGCATGAGCCGCAGGACCGGCGCTCCGAGAATCTTTTCCAACGACTGCTGGTTCCACTGGATGGTAGCGAAGAGTCTGCAGCAATTCTGCCCTGCGTACAGACATTCGCCAAGGCGCACGACGCTGAAGTGGTGTTGTTCCACGACTCACCGGAAGGCACCGAAACAACGGATGATGAGCGGGGCGCAGAACTTACCCGCATCCGCACCATGATGGAAGAGCAAAGTGTGAAGCTCGCTAACGCGGGCCTGAAAGTCAGTGTCGACTCGACCTCCTTTCGCCATTCGATACGGGAGATTCTCGATAAAATCGATTATCTGAATGTCGATCTGGTGGTGATGGCAACGCATACCAAGCCCGAACTGCGGCATGCGCTCGAAGAATCGGTGACCGCGGATGTCGTCCGCCACGCCAACTGCCCGCTGATGGTGTGGGCTGCGGCGCACTGTGGTGAGGTGAGCGAATAATGACTGCCAACGGGATGCCGGCGCCCGGCTTTGCGGCTTCTGCTCCCTGCGCGCCCGCAACCGGCAACCTTGTACCGCTGATGCACGAGATCCGCCATGCCCTGACGCGCTGGCTGGAACAGGGGGAAAAACGCGTCATTGATTTACGCAGCATCCCGCTCGCACCGGGCGAAGAAGACAGACTGCTGGAACAACTCGGTGAGGGCGAGGTCACTGCCCGACTCTCGATTCAGGGGCCCAGTGATATCATCGAAACCCGCTATCCCGGTGTCTGGCTGGTCACTCACTACGACGAAAACGAGAGTATCATGGGCAGGTTCATCGAGGTCTGCGAAGTCCCCGGCATCCTGACATCACAGGCTGATGATATCCGGGCGGGACTGGAGCGCCTCGAGGATCAGCTCTCGAACGCGGAGACAACGTCATGAGCAAAGACAAAACCCTGGGCGAGACACTCCAGGAACGTGGCGTCTCACGGCGCAGTTTCCTTAAATTCTGCGCCACAACGGCGTCCATGATGGCGTTACCGCCCGCCATGATCCCCGTCATTGCGGCGACGCTGGAGAAGCTGCGACGGCCTTCGGTGATCTGGCTGTCATTCCAGGAATGCACCGGCTGCACGGAATCGCTCACCCGCAGTCATTCGGCAACCATCGAAGACCTGATATTCAACACCATTTCGCTGGATTATCACCATACCCTGCAGGCAGCGTCGGGTTCAGCCGCGGAGCAGGCCCGCGAAGAGGCCATGCAGGAAAACTACGGCAACTACATTCTTGTCGTTGATGGCTCAATTCCGGGCGAAAATAACGGTTATTCGACCATTGCCGGTATCAGCAACAAGGATATGTTACTGGAGGTGGCAGCCGGTGCGGCAGCCATTGTCGCCGTCGGCAGTTGCGCAGCATTCGGCGGCCTTCCCAACGCCGATCCCAACCCGACAGGAGCGGTGTCGGTGTCCGACCTGATCAAGGACAAACCTATTGTCAATGTCCCGGGCTGCCCGCCGATTCCCGCCGTCATCACCGGCGTGCTGGTACAGTTCCTGACCTTTGGCCTGCCGGAACTGGATCAGCTGGGACGACCCGCGGCATTCTATGGCAACAGTATTCACGATCGCTGCTACCGGCGCCCGTTCTATGACAAGGGCCTGTTCGCCAACAGCTTTGACGATGAAGGTGCCAAAAAGGGCTGGTGTCTGTTCAAGCTTGGCTGCAAAGGCCCCACCACCTATAACGCCTGTGCGACGACCAAGTGGAATGACGGCACAAGTTTCCCCATTGAAGCCGGCCACCCCTGCCTGGGTTGCTCCGAACCCGATTTCTGGGATGCGGGCGGTTTCTACAAAGCCCTCTCTACACCGACCGAAGACATCGGCAAAACGGCTGTCTATGCAGGGACCGCAGGCCTGATTGCCGGTGCAGCATTAGGCGCCTCATTGCGTGCACGCAAACAATCCGCGGTGAAAAATCACGAGCGTGTCACCATCGATGATCTTGATGAGGAGTCCTGAGCATGACGGATACTGAATTTCTGCTATGGGTGCGTGGTCCAGCCTTTAGTGCTGCCACGTTTATCATGTGTGCGGGCCTGGTGATCCGTTTTCTGGAAATATTTTTGTTGGGGCGAAAGGCCGAACTGGCTGAAGCGCGCGGCTCTGCCGCTGCGGGCGGTTTCCGCACCATGTTGATACGATTCATCCCCGATGCGGGAAGCTTTCAGCGCTCCGGATTCACTATCGTGTCAGGCTACATTTTCCACATCGGGCTGTTCATTGTCATATTTCTCTTCGTGCCCCACATCCTGGTGTTTGAAGCGGTCTCTGGGCTGAGCTGGCCGGGCCTGCCGTCAAACATAATCGATGCCACCAACGTGGTAACCATGATTGCCCTGGTGGGCGTTCTGATCCACCGCATCAAAGACCCGGTGATGCGCATGCTGTCGGAATTCAACGATTACCTGGTTTGGTTTGTGACCTTCCTGCCCTTGCTCACCGGCTATCTGGCATTTCACCGCGTTGCTTTGTCGGCACCCATGCTGATCGGCCTGCACATTCTCAGCGTCGAATTGCTCATGGTGCTGTTCCCGTTCACCAAGCTCTCACACGCCTTTACCCTGTGGATGGCACGCTGGTACAACGGGGCCATTGCCGGCTATAAAGGGGTGCAATCATGAGCGGCCCATCCTTTGAACGCGGATACAACGCACTCAAGGAAGAGATCGATGCGCCCACCGCGGCCTTTTTCAGCAGTTGCGTGCATTGCGGCATGTGTGCTGAAGCCTGCCTGTTCTTTACCGAAACACGGGACCCGAAGTACACACCCATTCACAAACTCGAACCTTTGCGCAAGGTCTGGAGGCAGGAATACACCTTCTGGGGCAAACTCGGCAAGGCAGTGGGGATTTCCAGGCCGCTCACCGACCAGGATCTCGCCGATTGGGAAACGCTGGTCTATGACAGCTGTACGCTGTGCGGGCGCTGCTCCATGGTCTGCCCGGTCGGGAACGATATCGCTTATATGATTCGTAAAATGCGCGAAGGCATGGCGGCTGCCGGTCACGCGCCGGCGGGCCTGATCGGTGCCACCAAGCGTGCCGTGACCATCGGCAGCCCCATGGGCGTGAAACTCCCCGCCTTACAGGCGCAGATTCGCCACACGGAAAAGGAGTACGATGTAAAAATTCCGTTGGATGTCGAAGGCGCGGAGTACCTGTGCCTGCTGTCGTCCATGGAAATCATGAACTTTCCGGAGTACATCGGTTCACTGGGACGCATTTTCAAGCAGGCAGGCGTGAGCTGGACGCTCTCTTCTGAGGCCTTCGAAGCCACCAACAGCGGTATACAGATCGGCGTTTCCGATATCGCCGCTGAACTCGTCCAACGCATTGTCGATGCCGCGGAAGCACTGAAGGTCAAGGCCGTCATCAGTCCGGAATGTGGACACGCTTACATGGCGATCCGCTGGGAGGGCCCTAATCTGGTCGGCAAACCGTTCAACTTCAAGGTGGTACACATACTTGAAGTGCTCGAAGAGCTGCGCACCCAGGGACGCCTGAAAATGAAAGACAAGGAAGCCCAGAAGCTGACCTACCACGACCCCTGCCAGATATCCCGGCGCGGTGGTGTTATCGATCAGCCGCGCAACCTGCTCAACATGGTGGCTGACAACTTCGTTGAAATGCCCGAGACCGGAAAGATGAACTGGTGCTGTGGCGCCGGCGGCGGTGTCAGCAGTAACGAGCGCGCCGACGATCTGCGCCTGAAGACATTCGCCCGCAAGAAAGCGCAACTCGACGCCATCAATGTCAATGCCATAGTCACCGCCTGCTCCAACTGTCGCATCCATCTGGAGGAAGGACTGGAGGAATACCACATGGAACTGCCGCTACTCAGCCTGACAGAAACCATTGCCGAACATCTGGCAGAGGAATAAAAAATGAGCGAACGAGTTGTCGTTGACCCGATCACACGCATCGAAGGCCACCTGCGCATTGAAGCCCAGATGGATGGAAACCGCATTGCGCAAGCCTATTCGGCCGGCACCATGGTACGCGGCATCGAGATTATCCTCAGAGGACGGGATCCGCGGGATGCCTGGGCGTTTGCACAGCGCATCTGCGGAGTATGCACCCTGGTACACGGCATCGCGTCAGTACGTTGTGTCGAGAATGCCCTCAATTACCCCATACCACCCAATGCCCAGCTGATCCGCAACCTGATGATCGCCGCTCAGTTTGTCCACGATCACGTCATGCACTTCTACCATCTGCACGCACTGGACTGGGTTGATGTGGTATCCGCGCTGAACGCCGATCCCAAGGCGACATCGGAGCTGGCGCAAAGCCTGAGTAACTACCCGAAATCCTCGCCCGGCTACTTTGCCGATACGCAAAAGAAACTGCAGAAATTCGTCGAAGCCGGCCAGCTGGGCATTTTTGCCAAGGCCTATTGGGGCCATCCGGCCTACAAGCTGCCGCCCGAAGCCAACCTGATGGCCGTATCCCATTACCTGGAAGCTCTGGCGTGGCAACGCGATGTCGCCCGTCTGCACACCATATTCGGCGGCAAAAACCCTCACCCGAATTTCGTGGTCGGCGGCGTGCCCTCGCCGATCGATCTCAATTCCGATTCGGCCATCAACGCCAAGCGCCTGTCACAGGTACAGGACATCATCACCAAAATGCGCAACTTTGTTGACCAGGTCTATGTGCCGGATACCCTGGCGATCGCGGGCTTCTACAAAGACTGGGGCATGCGCGGCGAGGGCGTCGGAAACTTCCTGACCTACGGCGACTTCCCTGAAAAAGGTATGGACGACCCGTCCAGTTACCTGATACCACCGGGGGTTATCCTGGACAGGGATTTAAGCACCGTGCACGACGTCGACATGAACGACGCCGACCAGATCAACGAATATGTCGCGCACTCCTGGTATGACTACAGTGGCGGCAAGAATGCGGGCCTGCATCCCTACCAGGGTGAAACCAGCCTCAATTACACCGGGCCGACCCCGCCCTACCAACAGCTCGATGTCGAGCAATCCTATTCCTGGCTGAAATCACCCCGCTGGAGAGGTAGGCCCATGGAAGTCGGCCCGCTGGCGCGTGTGCTGACGCTGTATGCGAAAGGACACGAACCAACCCGGGAGTTGGTCGACATGACGCTGAAACAACTGGATGTCCCGGTCCGCGCCCTGTTTTCGACACTGGGAAGAACCGCGGCACGCACCCTGGAAACCAAAATCATCGGCGACAACATGCAGACCTGGTACGACAACCTGGTCGTTAATATCCAGTCGGGCGACACCACGACCTTTAACGAAGCCTACTGGGATCCATCGACCTGGCCCACCGAGGCGCAGGGCGTCGGCTATATGGAAGCCCCACGGGGTGCACTCGCGCACTGGATCGTCATCAAAAACGGTAAGATAGATAACTACCAGGCTGTGGTGCCGAGCACCTGGAATGCCGGCCCCCGTGATCCCGAAGGTCAGCCCGGCCCTTACGAAGCGGCATTGCAGGACAACCATGAACTGCATGATCCCCAACAGCCGGTCGAGATACTGCGCACCATCCACAGCTTTGATCCTTGCATTGCCTGCGCCGTTCATCTCACCGACCCGGATGGCGAAGAACTGGTTAATGTTAAAGTGTGTTAGCTAACCGAAAATTGCAGACATGGAGTTCAATATGACAGCAACTAAACTATCAAAACTGATCGCAGCGATTTGTGGATCGGCGTACCTGCCCGTCGCTTTGGCACACCCGGGCCATGAACACAGCCAGGGCATTGCGGAGAGAGTCCTGCACGCTGTCCAGACTGAATGGCTGGCTCCGCTTGTATTGCTGGTGCTGTCGCTTATAGCCGGCTACCTGTATGCAAGAAAGGCCGGCAAAGAGTAGACTTAGTTCGCGATATCCCGGCGTTCAGGTATGCCAATGTCTGTAGGATGCGCCGTGCGCAGAAGGTGAATTACTGCCAGAAGACTGGTGGGGGTATACAAATTGCGGTGTGGCGAACGACCTACGTGCATGCTCACGAGCCAGGTTTGAACAATGCCGCGAAAAACTGCCTACTCTAAGAACCCGGATATCATCAAGGATCCCGGCTTTGGCACCAAGGTCATGCAGGAGAGCGCGCTGCGCCTGCTTAACCGGGATGGCACTTTCAATGTATCCCGTGGTGGCCTGCCGCTGTTCAAGTCCCTGAATTTGTACCAGGTGTCATTAAGCGTGCCCTGGTGGCAATTCAATCTGACTCTCGTCGGCTTGTACCTCCTGATCAACCTGCTGTTTGCGGCACTGTATTTTCTCTGCGGCCCGCAAGCGTTGACGGGCATACAGGGTTTGAGCGGCAGTGCGCGACTGCTGGAAACCTTCTTTTTCAGCGTACAGACCTTGACGACCGTGGGTTTCGGACATATCGCCCCGCACGGGCTGGCCGCCAATTTACTCGTCGTGCTGGAGGCGTTCTTAGGCTTGTCGGGCTTTGCGGTCGCCGCCGCCCTCGTGTTTGCGCGTTTCTCCCGGCCCACCGCCAAAATCCTCTTCAGCAACCAGGCGGTCATCGGCCCCTATCACGGCACCACCAGCTTTGGATTCCGCATTGCCAACGGATCGCCCAACGAATTGATCGAAGTCGAGGTACGTATACTGCTATGCATGACCGAAACCCGTGACGGCATACGCACCCGCTATTTCCATCAGCTAGACCTGGAACGGCACAGGGTCGCTTTTTTCCCGCTGGACTGGACAGTCGCTCACCCGGTCACCGAAGACAGCCCGCTGTACCAGAAAACGTCTCAGGACTTGCGCAATCAGGATGCCGAGTTCCTGTTGCTTATCAACGCGATCGACGATAAATCCGCACAGGCGGTGCATGCCCGTTCCTCGTACAAATGGAACGAGATTGTCTGGGGCGCCCGTTTCAGAGACATGTACCGCCATACCCGCGATGGCCGGATGAGTATCGATCTAAAACGAATCCACGATGTCCAGCAGGTGGATACACCCGTCGACCCCAGTCAGACCGTGTGGGATTTATAGCAGCCGGAACTAAATATGCAGCGCAGTCAATTCCAGTTCATAGCCTGACTGTTCAACTTCCTCGGGGGTAAACAGCAGGGTACCCGGGTGGGCGGCTGTGGCACTGCCGCAGATCACCCCGAGGCTAAGCATCGCCGGCAGGTCTTCGCCACGCAGATCAGCGGCGAGCAGCCCGGCCAGCAAGGCGTCACCGCAACCGACGGTGGACAGGACTCTTACCCGGGGCGCTGTACAGTGGTAGCTGTCAGTACCATCGAGCAGGATAGCACCGCGGGCGCCAAGAGAAATACAAAGCTTGCCGATGCCTCGCTGCTGCAGTTCACGAGCAGCATTTGCAACAGCCTCGATGTCATCCAGGCGTTGCCCGGTGGTCATTTCAAGTACGTAGTTGTTCACCCTCACCAGGTACGGCTCCGCTTCGATGGCCTGCTGCAACAGGTCGCCATGGGCGTCTACCACGGCTCTCCCCCCCTGCGCCTGAATACGCCCGACCAGGCGACGGTAATGGTCATCGGGCACGCCAGGCGGGATTGAGCCAGTCAGGACGCCGTAACCGCTTGCACAGTAGGCCAAAAAGCACTCGTCCAGTTCATTCAGCACCTTGGCTGGAATCTCCGGCCCCTGGCTGGCAACTTCGTATTGGCTCGGCGGAGACTTCTGCAGCAAGGTGGCATTGAGGCGGGTCTCACCCTCGACACGAAAAATCTTGTGGTTGCTGCCCAGCGCGTCCCCCAGCAGACGTAACAACAAGTCACCACTCTCACCGCCAATGGCGCTGCAGCAATGAATCGGTACCGCCAGTTTGGTGAGCGCGAGAGCGACGTTGATGCCGTTGCCCCCCGGGTGATAGGCGGTCGTGTCCGCCTGTACTTTACGGTCGGCGATCAATTGCGGTAACTCGTAGCCGATATCCACTGCGGGGTTGAGGGCGAGTACGGCAACAGAGTTGCTGTGGGGGTTTGTCATGCTAACCTCGATTTCATCTCAGGGCCTGCTTGAGGATCAAACTCCGCCCTGTCATCACCGGCGGTTGCGGCAGACCGAGCAAGTCCAGCACAGTGGGTGCAATATCTGCCAGGCCACGGCCTATCCCGAGTCGCACCGGACCCTCGCCCATGATCAGGAACGGCACCGGGTATTCGGTGTGCTGGGTATGGGGCTCCCCGGTATTGGGATTGATCAACTCATCGCAATTGCCATGGTCCGCCGTCAGCAGCACGCGCCATCCATGCTCCAGCGCTACGCGAAACAGACGGTGACTCTCGACATCCAGTGCCTCTACAGCACGGATGACCGCCTCACGGCGTGCCGTGTGCCCGACCATGTCGGTATTGGCGAAGTTGGTGACAATGAAGGTATGCCGGTCACTTTCAATAGCATCGATCAGCTGGTCGACGATCCCCGATGCACTCATCTCCGGCTGCATGTCATAGGTAGCCACATTGGGTGACGGCACAATGATCCGCTCTTCACCGGGATAGGGCTGTTCACGTCCGCCATTGAAAAAATAAGTGACGTGCGGATATTTTTCAGTCTCACTACAATGCAGTTGCTTGAGATCGGCAGCGCTGATCAACTCAGCCAGCACCTGTTCGGGGACCTGGGGCGAGAACAGCACAGGAAAGGGGTAAGTGGTGTTGTATTCGGTCATGCAGACCAGGCGCTGCATGACGATACCCTCCCGATCGAATGCATCGAAGCCGGCCAATCCCAGCGCCGCCGACAGTTGGCGCGCACGGTCACTGCGGAAGTTAAAGAACAGCACCGGCTCGTCCGCAGCCATACCGATGTGCCCGCTAATAACCGTAGGCAGGATGAATTCATCGCCTTCACCGCGCGCATAGGCCGACTCGATGGCCTCAGCTGGCGTACGTGCCATCTCCCCTCTGGCCCGTACCAGGGCATTCCAGGCGCGCTGGGTACGGTCCCAGTGTTTGGCCCTGTCCATGGCACAGTAACGGCCGCTGACCGTAGCGATGGATCCCTTGCCCAGCTTGTGCAGGAATTTCTCAAGCATGATGAGATACTTGTGTGCGGCCTTCGGCGCAGTATCGCGCCCATCGGTGATCATGTGCACGACAGGTTCAATGTCTGTCTTGCGCAGCAGGTCAAGGATGCCGAACAGATGTTCTATGTGGGAGTGGACGCCACCATCGGAAACCATGCCCACCAGATGGAGGCGCCGGTTGTCCTTGAGCATGTCATGCCAGATGGGGTTCGCTTTCAGCGACCCGTCGTAGAGTGCATCGGCAATGCGGGTCAGGTCCTGTTCCAGCACCCGGCCCGATCCCAGCGTCAGGTGACCAACCTCGGAGTTACCGAACTGTCCGTCCGGCAGGCCGACAGCGCGGCCAGAGGCCTGCAAGGCGGTATGCGGCCAGGACGCGAAATAGTGATCGAGATGCGGTGTGTGTGCCAACGCCCAGGCATTGTGTGCACGGCTGGGATTGAGTCCGAAGCCGTCAAATATGGCGAGCAGGACTGGTCTGGGTTTCATGCCGCTTCCGTCATTTCACTAACAGGTGTGACAGACAATGAGGCAACTGGTTTTCCGGTTTTCATGGTAATACACTCACTGTGGTTCTCGACGCCACGAAATTCCAGCGCAGACACCAGAGTCCACGGCGGTTTAAGATCCGCGTGCAGTCAGGCAACAATCAGATTGTACCGCTCATTACCCCTGCGACAAAGCTAATCGCTAAAAACCCGGAGAAATTCCAGCAACAGGCTGGTGGCGTGCACATCGGATCGACAGGCGGGTCGGTCAAAAAAGCATATACTTCCATTGTCCTTGATTCTCGATCGCAGATAGTCGGTATAACGTCGTTCGTTGGGTATCTCCACACCCATTTTCCGGAGCATAACGAGACTTTCCAGAAGACCGTCCAGAAATCCTGCCTGTGTTATGAGTGGCAGTCCGTTGCGCAAATAATCCTGTCCTCGCCGCACCGCATCCGCACTCCCGTTGCAGGCATGAAGTGCAAACACGGCATGGGTGGTGAAATAATAGCGCTGCAGCCCGTAGGACGAACCAAAACTGCCGTCCGCCTGCTGCAGGTCCTCGATGGATTTCACGGCCGGCGAAAGTTTTTCCCGGGGCACATTGACTGAAGGAAAGCGACACAGGGAAAACAGTGCGCACGCTCTGTCGACGGCGTTCATGTCGCCCAGGCATTCATACAGCTGTTCGTCCAGCGGACCGGCATCGAACACCAGTCCGGCCATGTCCAGAAAACTGGCAATCAAGCGCAGATTTACCAGATCTCTGCAGCCGAGTGTCCGCTGGTCGACAGCACGCAAAAACGTTTCGAGTTCAGCAAGTGCTTTGCGGGTAGCGGGCTGTTCCGCCGCCTTGCGGTCGCTGACCAGCCCGTAAAGCATGGATGAAATCCGGCTCAGGTCTCCGGGTGACGACAAGGCCTCGTGCAACTGGTCCAGCACCCATACACGGGTCGCATCATGGGCCTGCGCGAAAACGCCGCCGGAAACCACAAAAAGCCAGCTGGTGAGAGCAAATACCGGAAAAACGCGGAAAGTGGCCTTGTCAGGATAACCCATCTTTACCTCTCCATCGACAAACAGCTCAGACTGTTATCAGCGCAAATTGCCAAGCGGCCTGCGCATCAACGCATAGTACCGGCTCGGTATCAGCCCCCGGGCGGAGTACTGTAGAGACCGGCAGGCCGATAAACCGGCTAAGAAACCGTAACACTGACAGCCAAAAGCAATGGCAGGGACTTGACCTTTTCAACAATGCGCGGCACCGTACACCTGACCTTATCAGCCTCAAGCGGCCCATTATCAGGCTTTCGCTTGAGACCTCAACATTGAGGCGGCATTGAAAACCTTGATTTCCGGTTCCGGGCAATTACCCGAGCATGAAACAAAATGCCAGCCCGATCAGAATACAGGCACGGATGGGCAAAGACATTACTGAAAATCTGGAGAAGCGTCTCGGGCGCTTGTACGCAAAACAGCGTCTCGGCATCGAGGCTGATTACGAGGCACGTATATTCGGCCAGGGCACCAACTTTTTTCACATTGAAAACTGGTCTTCGTGTCATTCCTATATCAGAAACACTCTGAAACTGATGGGACTGTACTGGCGTGGACACAACAACACCAAGCGCGTACAGACCCGGCTCAACCCTATAGAATCGGAAGGTCTTCCATCGGCATTCGACGGATTCACCATACTGCACATCAGTGACATGCATGTGGACATGAGTCAGGGCGCCATGCACCGGCTGATCGAACTGCTGCACGAAATCGATTACGACATCTGCGTCCTCACCGGCGACTACAGGGGTAGTACCGTCGGCCCTTTCGAAGACACCCTCGAGGGTATGGCGAGTGTAAAGACTCATCTCAAGGATCCGGTTTACGGTGTGCTGGGCAACCACGATACCATTCGAATGGTGCCCGGACTGGAGGAAATGGGAATACTAATGTTGCTCAACGAGTCAGTGTGCATTGAGCGCGATAACGAGCGTATCCATGTAGTCGGCATCGATGATGCTCACTATTATCGTGTAGACAACATCGAGAAAGCAGCTGCAGGCATAGACCATAATGACTTCTCGATTCTTCTTTCACACACGCCGGAGATCTATCGCCAGGCCGCGCACGCTGATTTCAACCTGCTGTTGGGCGGACATACTCACGGGGGACAGATCTGCCTGCCCGGCAGTATCCCTCTCACGCTGGATTCAGTACTGCCCAGACATATGGGATCGGGCGCCTGGCAATACCATAATATGATCGGCTACACATCAGCTGGGGTCGGCTCTTCCATCGTTTCGGTACGATTCAACTGCCTGCCGGAAATCACCCTGCACACGCTTCACGCAACCTGATTTAATAGGGGCGCTTGCGGATCTTCCATTTATAGAACAGCGGCGAGAAAACCACATCACCGGCAAAAAAAATCGCCACCACCGTGACAATCTCGGTAACGGTCAGTCCCAGCAGACCCTGGCAGGCCAGCAACGGAAACAGAGATTCCGGCACCTGATCAAGACCCAGTGCCCTGCTGCTGGGTGGCAGCTTCATACGTCGTTTGAGGAAGCTGGAAAACAGGTCGCCCAGCATCGAAACGGTTCCGATAACAACCCCCGCTTTCCAGCCCAAGCCCATCAATGCGCCACCCGCGCCTGTTACCAGCACCGACAGGACGACGCCGCGAACTGTTTTCGACGATCCGAACAACGGCTGACCGTCAAAAGCTTTTATACCCCCATCAAGTGGCCAGGCGAACCGCCCACCGAAGCCATTCCTGGCTATCACCGGTGTGCCATTCGCCAGCATTAACAGAGCCAAAAGCTTGAGGATCAGCATGTTATGATGCCTGCCGACTGTTCCAGGTAAACCCTTTCATCCATTTCTCAAAGATACTTGGGTTCGTGTTAGAATCCCACGACTTCGCTTCTGACTTATCCGGGTATAAGGGACCAACCTGTTGTGCTGCGTATTGCGATAATGAATACCAAAGGTGGCTGTGGGAAGACCACGGTTGCTACCAACCTCGCCAGCTACTGTGCCGCACAGGGCTGCGCGACGGCACTGTTTGATTACGACAGACAGGCCTCCAGCACCCGATGGCTGAATGTCCGGCAAGACAGTCTTCCTTTTATCCACGGTGTGGCCGCCTTTGAGCCGCCGAAAGAGGGGGTCACGCGTGCCTGGCAAATGGCGCTTCCTGCGGGAACACAATACGTCATTGCAGACACCCCTGCGGGCTACTCGGCCATCGATGTCGAGGACCGTGTCGCCGAAGCCGATGTCATACTCATTCCGATATTACCCTCCTCGATTGATATCCATTGCACCGCTGATTTTATTCATGACCTGCTGCTGATCTGCAAAGCCCGCACCCTTAACAAACGCCTGGGTATCATTGCCAACCGGACCCGCGCCCATACCAGGGCGGCAGATAAACTGGCATACTTTCTTCAGGATCTGGATATCCCCGTGATTGGACGAATACGCGACACCCAGCACTATGTCAGTGCCGTTGAACGGGGTGTTGGCATACACGAACTGTCGGAACTGGATGCGCGGAAAGATACCGACACATGGGAGAACCTTCTGACCTGGCTCGACAGCTCCCAACAGCCAATAAAATCGATTAGCGAAGAACTTCGCAACTGTTCAGGCACACCGGCCTAAGTAAACCGATCGATACGGAAAGGCTCGATCGGCAGTTCGCTTGTTCCGTCCAGTATCAGCTGGGACAGTATTCGCCCCACAACAGGTGACAATTGAAAACCGTGAGCGGAAAAGCCGAAGGCGTGATAAGCGCTGGATGCTGTTACGCTGGCACCAATAACCGGGATATTATCAGGCATGAACGCCTCCAGGCCTGCCCAGGTACGAACGATGCGTACATCCTTCAATTGCGGGAAAAGCGTCATGACACTGCGGGCACTGAGTGCAAGCTTGTGCCAGTTTATTTCCGTACGTTCCTGTAACAAGTCGAGTTCTGCCATGTGCGCGCCACCGATCAACAGCGTACCGTTCTGCATCTGTTTGAAAGACAGCTTGTGCCCGGCGGCACCCAGCACTGGATCGATGAAGTGAGGCAGCCGTTCGGTGACCATCATCATGGGTGCGCCCGGCTTCAGCGGTACAGGCTCGCCGAGCATAGTGGCAATATGGTTTGCCCAGGCACCCGCACAATTGACCAGTACCGGTGCACGAAATTCACCCTGCAGCGTACTGACAGCCCATTCATCACCATCCTGTAGCACGGCATCCACCCGGGTGCCTGCCTGATAGTGCACGCCCAGAGAACAAGCCTTGCGGCGAAAGGCATCCAGCGCATGGAAAGGACGCCCGTAACCGTCGCTCCGACAGATCAGCGCTCCGGTACAATGTGGCGCCAGTGCAGGAACCAGACGATAGAGTTCGTCAGGGCCGATCATCTCCTCGTGCTGGTAACCCAGTGAGCGTGTCAGAGCAGCGCGTTTTTCCAGGCTCTGCAAATCGGTTTCATTCTCTGCCACCCTCACCTGACCCGGGAAACGGGTATCGCAGTCCGAGCCCACCAACTCACGGATGTGTCGCCACATCCCGGCGGCGACCACGGACAGGGCAATCTCCGCCGGGTGGCGATTGAGTTGACGCAGGCCCCCGGCATTCACGCCGGAGGCATGACGGCCGGGACTGTCTTTGTCCAGCACGATGCAGCGCGTATCGCGCATGGCCAGATGCAGGGCCGTGGAGAAGCCCATCAGACCGCCGCCGACAATCAGTACATCGGCTTTCACCCGGACTCCTCCGAATGCAGACCGGCCAGTTGTCCCAGTGTCAACGGGTTGACCGGTGGTCGCTCCCGATAGTGGCCGATGTCCTGAATCGCTTGTCCGCTGGCAACAGCGACGATGTGGCTGACCGCTTCACCGCACTGCCGACCCTGGCACGGCCCCATGCCACAACGGGTAAGAAACTTGACCTGGTTGGTGTCGCGGTGACCGTCAGCGACTGCGGCCCGGATCTGACCCGCGCTCACCTCCTCGCAGCGACACACCAGGGTATCATCGTCCACTACCTGCAGCATGTCATCGGAAATGCGGAAAAAGGCCTCGAGGAAGGGCCGGATATGCGACTCTTCCCGCATCCATTTGCGGTCGTTGCGGGCCAGTCGTTGTCGTGTTGTCCTGTCCAGCACGCCAAGTGCATACAGGGCCTGAAAAGCCGCCACACGGCCGGCGTGTTCGGCAGTACGCGCTCCCCCGATACCGCCGCCGTCACCGGCGACGAGAATACCGTCTACGCTGGTTCTGCCCCAACCATCCAGATGCGGCCGCCAGCACAGCTGACTGTCGTCCCAGACGTGCCTGCAACCGGCAACGCGGCCCAGCTGCGTATGCGGAATGACGCCGAAATGCACCAGCAGCACAGCGGTTTCCAGGCTCTGTTCACGGCCGCTATGAAGAAAGCTGACAGCTTGCAAGCTATCCTCACCCTGCGCCCGCAGACTTCTGACGTTATGCAGCGTGCTGATACCGGCACGTTTCAGGTCGCGTTTGTAGCGCATGCCCTTGGTAATGTAGTGTCCCGCCAACAAAGCGCGTGGCAATCCTGGCAGTGCGTAGAGATGATTCATCATCGGCGTTACGTCCAGCAACGCTTTCACGCCGACACCGGCATGCAGGTACTGCCAGGCCAGCAAAAGCAGCAGCGGACCGGAACCGGCCAGCACCACCCCGTCCCCCGGAACGATGCCGTGAGCCTTGAACAGGATCTGGCCGGCACCGGCGTTCATGACGCCGGGAAGGGTCCAACCGGGAAAAGGTACGGGCCGTTCCATGGCACCGCTGGCGATCACCACTTGATCGGCTGTCACCGTGCTGGCCCGGCCCTGCTGAAGCAGGCCGATTTCGCGCCGCCCGTTCAGCGACCACACCTGGGTTTCCGGAAAGTAATTCGCACTGCTGGCGCGGAAGGCGCTGACCAGTTCCCGCCCTCTCTGATATTCGTCTCCCAACTGTCTGGCACGATGCTGCGGAATTGATTCCATGGCCCGGTAGATCTGACCACCTGGAGCAACCTGCTCGTCAATTACAGCGACTTCAATACCCTGTTCCGCGGCCACCGTGGCAGCGGCCAGACCTGCAGGCCCTGCCCCGATGACGGCCAGCTGGTAGTGCTGTTTCATGGCGGCGAGTCACCCACGCCCTGCTGACATTCTATACGCATGCCTTCTCTCACCTGCTTCATGCAAGCCCGCTGATTGGCTTTACCGTCGATAACCATGAGGCATTCGAAACACACCCCCATTAGGCAGAAAGGCGCCCGCGGAGCCCCGGATACCGGTGTGGTTCGGGTATATGGCAGATCAAGAACAAGCACAGCGGCCGCCACAGTCTCGCCCTCCGGCACCTGCACCGGCTGGCCATTTATGGTGACATTGACGCTGTTTTGAGCAGAACTGTCGAGTCGTTTGAACATAGCGAGCAGCTATTATACCTTCGTGTTGACAATGCGTACGCAAGTTAGCCGACATACTAATGAGTACATTAGATAGCCGACATACCTTGAAGGGACACGCTGTGAATACCTCCCTGTACGCTCGACGACAGCGTCCCTGCTGCCGACGGTCCCGTCAAGGTATGTCGGTTATCCAATGTTCGGCTTAGTAAGCTTGCGGGACACGCTGCTGCACCCCAGGGCACCCTCTCCTCCAGAGGACCCTCTCCCCCAGGGGACCTTCTCCTCCAGAGGACCCTTTCTCGCCTGGCGGCGATTCACCTTGTACCCCAGGGCACCCTCTCTCGCCTGGCGGCGATTCACCTTGTCTCGCCTGGCGGCGATTCACCTTGTCT